>DCKB01000029.1 GCA_002320595.1 Christensenella sp. UBA1685 | reverse complement strand
TTTATCCTCTGTCGTTTTTTATTGCAAAATCTATTCACTGCGTAAACATTCCCAGCACCGAATGGCGTATATGCCTGCCTCTGAAACCATGCGCCGGATGTGGTTGACAAACAAATGCGTTTCCACAGATGCGGACAGAAAGGGAATGAATCATGAAAGCAAGAATCTACAAAATTACAGCGTTTCTGCTTGCGCCCCTGATGGCGCTTGCTGAGCCTTGCCGAGACATCTGCCGCCCCCCGGAAGGAGTGCAGGCAATGAATAAAGGAAAAATAATCGCTCAACTGAGGTATCAAATCGTATTCCTTGCGCTGATCGTGCTCATTGGCGTGGGAATTGTGATGAATGTAAACACGGGCACGGTCAACATACCTGCGGTCAAAATATTTAAAATTATTTTCCAGCGCATTGAGGAAGGCAGCGTGGACAGCAAGATCGTCTGGAGCATCCGTCTGCCGCGCCTTCTGACAGCGGCTGTGCTTGGCGGAGCGCTCGCCGTTTCCGGCTTTCTGCTTCAAACCTTTTTCCGCAACCCTATCGCAGGCCCGTTTGTGCTGGGTATTTCCTCCGGCGCAAAAATGTGCGTTGGATTTGTTATCATTTTTGTTGTGGGTTCTTATGGCAGCATTCCGCCATATTTCATGGTGCTTTCAGCATTCGTTGGGTCGCTCATCATCATGGGGTTTGTTCTGCTGTTTTCACACCGGGCGAAGAACATGTCCATGCTGCTTGTGATTGGAATTATGATTGGCTATATCTGTTCTGCAGTTACCGATTTCTGCATTGCGTTTGCCAAGGACAGCGACATTGCGAATTTGACCTCCTGGTCCATGGGAAGCTTTTCCGGTGCAGCATGGGATACGCTTGGAATCATCTGCGTTGTCGTGGGTACGGCCCTCGTGCTGTCGATGCTTATATCAAAGCCAATGGATGCGTATCAGCTTGGCGAGGGATATGCAAAGAGTATGGGCATCAATATCCGCATGTTCCGCATGGCGCTCATCGTGCTTTCCAGCATCCTTTCCGCATGCGTAACGGCATTTGCCGGGCCGATTTCTTTTGTGGGCATTGCCGTACCACAAATTGCGAAGATCCTGATGAAAACCTCAAAGCCCGTCATCATCATTCCGACTGCGTTCTTGTGCGGAGCCGTGTTCTGCATGTTCTGCGACCTGATCGCCCGCACGGCATTTGCGCCGACAGAGCTTGCAATCGGCACCGTTACGTCGCTTTTTGGTGCGCCGGTTGTCATCAGCCTGATGATCAAGCGCCGCAAACGGCAGCAGTGAAGGAGGATGAGACATGTATTTTGAAACACATGATCTTTCCGTTGGGTATGGCGGCAGGCCGCTCATTGAAAAAATAAATCTTTCCATAGAAAAGGGAAGGATTTTGACGCTGATCGGCCCGAACGGCTCGGGAAAATCAACAATTCTGAAAACCATCACCAAGCACCTGGAAAAGATCGCCGGCGTGGTGACGATAGAAAACGACAATATATCGAAATGGAGCAACAAGGAACTCGCAAAGAGGCTTTCCGTCATGCTCACTGAACGCATTGATCCGGAGTTGATGACCTGCGAGCAGGTAGTGGCGATGGGGCGGTATCCCTATACAAACCATTTTGGCTCCCTTACGCCGGGTGATAGGCAGGTGGTGGAAGAATCGCTGCATATGGTGCGGGCGGAAGAACTCGCGGAGCGCCCGTTTACAGATATCAGCGATGGACAGCGCCAACGCATTATGCTTGCGCGCGCAATCTGCCAGCAACCCGAGATTATTGTGCTGGACGAACCGACTTCGTACCTGGACATTCGCCATAAAATTGAGTTGCTCGATATTTTACGCAAGATGGCGAGAGAGAAGAATGTTGCAGTGGTAATGTCGCTGCATGAGATCGACCTTGCGGCGAAGATATCCGACCAGATTATCTGTGTAAAAGGGGACAGGATCAGGCTGTTTGGCACGCCGGAGCAGGTATTCACCGGCGAACGGGTAAAGGAACTTTACGAGCTCGAAAGCGGTTCGTTCAACACGTTGTTCGGCAGCGTGGAGCTTATGGCGCCGGAAGGGGAACCGGAAATTTTTGTGCTTGCGGGCGCTGGAAAAGGCATTCCGATCTACCGGCTGCTGCAAAAGAGCAAACGCGCATTCTCAACGGGTGTTCTGTTTGAAAACGATGTGGATCTTCAAGTTGCATCCGCGCTTGCGGCGCATGTGACCGTCGCCCCCGCTTTCGGGACGTTTGGCGAGCGGGAACTCAACGAAGCAAAGCGGTGGATTGACCGCGCGCGCTGCGTGGTCGATGCAGGAACGCCCGTTGGAGAACAAAACAGGCGAAGCCGTGAACTGATTCAATATGCAAGAACTGAGGGCAAGCGAGTCATTACGGGTGCGGAAGCATTTGAGAATATTGATGCGGTACCCAATGGAATACAAAAGGAGAACTGATATGCAGGAGAAAACGATTTATCCATTCACCGCCATCGTCGGGCAAGAGGAGATGAAGCTGGCGTTGATTCTTAACCTCGTTAACCCGGCGCTGGGCGGCGTGCTCATCCGCGGCGAGAAGGGGACGGCGAAATCCACCGCCGTGCGCGGCCTTTGCGGCTTGCTCGATGAGGTTGCGGTTGTCCGCGGCTGCCCGTTCCATTGCAGGCCCGGCATGCCGCCGCTGTGCGCGGACTGTGCGTCGAAAAAGAATCCGGAAACAGAGCGTTATACACGGCGTGTTGTTGAACTTCCCATCAGCGCTACGGAAGACCGCGTGGTGGGCGCGCTCAACATGGAACGTGCAATTAAAAAAGGAGAAAAGGTGTTTGAACCCGGCATTCTGGCGGAGGCGAACGGCAATATCCTGTATGTAGATGAAATTAACTTGCTCGATGACCATATTGTGGATGTTTTGCTGGATTCCGCCGCCATGGGCGTAAACACCGTTGAGCGCGAAGGCGTATCCTACAGCCATCCGGCGCGCTTTGTGCTCGTGGGGACGATGAACCCGGAGGAAGGAGATTTGCGCCCGCAACTGCTTGACCGCTTTGGCCTTGTAGTGGAGATCCGCGGGGAGCAGGGAATCGATAAGCGCAGCGAGCTGATCCGCCGTAGGATGGACTTTGAGCGTGACCCGGCGGAGTTTTCCCGCCGCTGGAGCAACGAGGAAGCTGCGCTCAAGGAGCGCATCCGGCGCGCACAGGGGATGCTACCATCCGTAGAAATCGAGGAAGCACGCTATTGCGATGCAGCGAAAATTGGCGCCGCGCTGCATGTAGACGGCCACCGGGCAGACATCACGCTGCTTAAAACGGCGGCAACCATGGCGGCGTTTGCCGGCGAAGCCGGCGTGACGCGCGCGCATATCCTGGCGGCAGCAAAAATGGTATTGCCACACAGGATGCGCCGCCTGCCCTTCGATACGACCGACGGCCTTCCGTCGGACTGGGAGGCCATCCTCGATGCATGAACTATGCTATCCTTTTGCGGCCATCGTAGGGCAGGAAAGCGCAAAAAAAGCATTGATGCTCAACCTGATCAACCCGCGCATTGGCGGGGTGCTGCTTTCCGGGGAAAAAGGAACGGCAAAATCCACGATTGTGCGCGGCGTGGCGCAGCTTGGCGGCAAGCAGGTGGTTGATCTGCCGCTTAACGCCACGGAGGATATGCTCGTCGGCTCTATCGATTTTGAAGCCACGGTTCGCAATGGCGTGCGCAGCTTTGCGGGCGGCGTACTCGCGCGGGCGCACGGCAACATTTTATATGTGGATGAAATCAACCTCCTTGCGGACAACATGGCCGCGGCCATAACAACGGCGGCGTCTGCGGGAGAAAACCGGGTAGAACGGGAAGGCATCTCGGTACGGCATGATTGCTCATTTATTCTCGTGGGCACGATGAACCCGGAGGAGGGCGGCCTGCGGCCGCAGCTTCTTGACAAGTTCGGCCTTTATGTTGGGGTGGCCGGCGAGCACGATCCGAAGTTGCGTGTGGAAATCATTCGCCGCAGGCTCGCCTACGAGCGTGACCCGGCGGGATTTTTGACGGCATTCCAAACGGAAACGGAGAGGCTGCAAAAAACGCTGCAGAAAGCCGTTGCCCTGCTTCCTGCCGTAACGGTGGATGAAAACGTGCGCTGCATTGCAGCAAAGCTCGCCGTGCAGGCATTTTGCGAGGGAAACCGCGCGGAGCTTTTGCTGAGCGAAACCGCCTCTGCGATTGCAGCGATGGATGGAAGAAAGCATGTAACGGTAGGCGATATCAAGGAAGCGGCAGAGTATGTGTTGCCGCACCGGAGAAGAGAACTCACAACGCAAAACGAGCTGCAGCAGCAGAACCAGCGGAATAAACAGAACAACCAAAGGCAGGACAATACGGATACGCCGGACGATGTGCCGCCTGAACAGCCTGAGACGCAAAATGAATACGAACCGGAAGATGGGAACGGCGAAGGGGAGCCGGCGGACGCCGAATATCCGCCTGATTCACCGCAGGAGGATGAAAGGGCGGACGCACCCGAAGAACAGCTTGTAGCAGGCGATGAGGTTTATCAGATCATCCGCCTGCCCGGTGATACGCGCGACCGCCTTGCCCGCAAGGGTGCCGGCCGCAGGCGTAAAACCAACAGCAGCGCCAACAAAGGGCGTTATTCCGGATTTTCCGCAGAAAAAACAAAGGGGCGCGACCTTGCATTGGATGCGACGCTGCGCGCGGCCGCGCCGTTTCAAAAGGAGCGCGAAAAAAACGGTTGCGCCGTTTCCGTGCGCGAAAGCGATTTTCGCTATAAGCAGAGAGAAAGCCATGTGGGGGCAACAATCGTCTTTGTGGTGGATGCAAGCGGTTCTATGGGCGCAGCCAAGCGCATGAAGGAAACGAAGGAAGCCGTGCTTTCAATGCTGATGGATTCCTATCAAAAAAGGGACAAAATCGGCCTCATCGCTTTCCGGCAAAGGCAGGCAGAGGTGCTCCTTGGCATCACCGCAAGTGTGGATCTTGCCCAAAAGGAGTTGCAAGCGCTGCCTACCGGCGGTAGAACGCCTCTTGCAGATGGGTTATACAGCGCATGGCAGCTTTTAAGAGCGCGCAGACGCAAGGATCCTGAGATGCTTCCGCTCCTTGTGCTTGTAACCGATGGCAGAGCAAACAGCCCGCTTTGGAGCGATGACGCGGTGGAGGACGCGCTTCAAGCCGCGCGGCTGATTGCTAACGAGCACATTCCGGCCATCGTGGTGGATACGGAAAACGATTTTATTTCTTTCCATTTGGCGGAACGTATCTCAGAAGCAATGGAAGCGAGCTACTTTAAAGTAAACGAGCTCAAGAGCGCACAGCTGCGCGGGATCGTTTCTTTCCGGCAGAATATGCTCGGCGCGCTTATGGGAGTATGACGGTATGAAAATTCTTTTGATCGGAAATGATTTGGACACTCCGCAAATGCGGGCGGTGCTCGCAGCGGAAGGTTGTAGTGCAGAATTCCTGCCTTCACGCGGCTTCAGCCAATTGAGCAAGGATGTGCTATTTGCAGCAGACGCGGCGCTCGTCGCGCGTGACCATGGCGACCATGACCCGTTTGAACCCGGGGAGCGGCTTTCTAAGATCCCCTGGATCGCGGCGATTGGCGCAGAAAACATTGCCGCGGGAATTTCAAGCCTGAATGCCGAAGAGAATGCGCTTTGCAATGCGTACATCCTTTCCGGTGGAGCGGAGAACTTGCGCCGGCTTGCGCGTTTTTTCAGGCATAAGCGCTATGGCGTGCCAGTCCCCCCGCCGCCGGAGGCTATACCGTTCGACAGTATCTACACGCTTTCCGGCGCGCTGTATCAGGATGCGGTTACGTATATGGAAGAATGCGAGGCAGGCTATGGCGCTTATGTGGGCGTGTTAAGCTACCGCACGCGTTGGCAGGGAAACGACCTTGCTGTGGAGCGCGCGCTTAAGGCGGCGCTGAACCGGCGTGGGGTTGGCGTAATCAATGCGTTTTCTACCGGGAACCCGGATCCCGGGCTGGGGTGCCTTTCCATGGAGCAGGCAATCAAACAGTTTTTCACCAAGGATGGAAAGCCGCTCATTGAACTGTTGGTGAACTTCCTTTTTTTCGGCACGGCAGAGGGCGATGGGGAATCGCTTTTTGAGCGGGCAGCAAACCTGTATGCCCGGTTGCAAATCCCTGTATTGCGCCCCGTACAAAGCAATTATTTAACGAATGAGCAGTGGAGGAGCGCCCCCGCGCCCTTCCGCCAAGATGCCGCGCTGAACTTCGATGTGTCGGAATTGCAGGGGATGATCGAGCCTGTGTTCCTCGGTGGCTCGGGAAGCCGCAGGATGCATGAAGCGGTGCAGGAACGGGCGGAAAAGCTTGCCGGGCGCATCGCCGGGTGGATCGCGCTGCGCAAAAAAGCAAATGCGGAGAAAAAGCTTGCGGTTTTTCTTAACAATGCGGTCTGCTCCGGCGTAGAGGCAACGCTTGGAAAGGCAACGGGGCTCAATGCCTTTGAAAGCGCGGTGTGCGTGCTCAAACGCATTGCGGAAGAAGGATACGCGGTTGGAAACATCCCAAACGATGGGGAAGCGCTTCGCGCGCAATTCCTTGAGAAAAAAGCATACTCGGATTTCCGCTGGACTTCGGCAGAGGACATCGCGGCTTCCGGCGGCGTGTTATATGCAATGCCTGCGGACGAATATGCGCGGCTTTATGCGAGGATGCCGGAAGGCGCACGCGCGCGCATGGAGGAAACATGGGGAAGCCCGCCCGGAGAAGCGATGGTGCTTGGCGGAAAGATTTTGATCACAGGCATGCGCTTTGGCAATGTGCTTTTGCTGATCCAGCCCAAACGCGGCTGTTATGGTGCGAAATGCACCGGGGAAGTCTGCAAAATATTGCAGGATCCGGCTTGCCCGCCTACGCATCAGTATCTGGCTACTTATTTTTATGCGGCAGATTGTTTCGGCGCGGATGCATGGGTGCATTTCGGCACGCATGGGAGCTTGGAGTTTCTGCCCGGAAAAGCAAACGGCTTGGGCGAGGAATGCTTTCCCGATCTTGCGGTTGGGGAAAAACCGAACCTTTATGTTTACAATGCGGCCTGCATCGGTTCTGCAATGCTTGCGAAGCGGCGCAGCTATGCTGTAATCATTGACCATGCGTCAAAGCAGGAAGAACTGCATGTGCTTGACGGCGTGGAAACGGGCGCGCTTTTACGTGGCCTTTCCGGCGGCTTTGTGCGCCCGGGCGCCGGCGGGAGCGAGGCGGACGGCCCGGTTGAGACAGGGCGCAACTTATATGGTGTGGAGCTTGACCGGATCCCCACTGCGGATGCGTATGCGCGTGGTACGGACGCTGCGGAAGCGCTCATTGCGCGATACGTTGCGGAGGAGGGGCGCTATCCCGAACAGATCGCGCTCAATATGATCTCGCTGGATATCCCGCGCACAAAGGGGGAGCAGTTCGCATTGTTCCTGCGCCTTGTGGGCGTGCGCCCGGTTTGGAATGGGCGTGGAACCGTTTTGGGCATGGAGCTGATTCCCGCTTCGGAGCTGAAGCGGCCGCGCATAGATGTTGCGGCGCATATTTCCGGCGTGCTGCGGGACACATGGCCTGATATTCTCGCGCGGATGGATGAGGCGATCCTGCTTGCCGCGGCGGCGGATGAGCCGCCGCATGCAAACTATATCGTGAAGCATCTGCATGCAGCCTCCATGAACGGGGAAAAGCCTTGCATCGCGCGCATTTTTGGCGGCGCGCCGGGGACTTACTCCAACAGCATCGGCCTCGCGCTCAAGGCGAGCGCATGGCAGAACGAAAACGACCTTGCGCGTTACTTTATGGATTCCTCCTCCTACGTTTATGGAAAGGACAAGCACGGGGAAAAGAATCTATCCGCATTTCTTGAGGGCATAAAGCGGACGGATGTGACATGCGACATCGTTTCCCTTCGGCATACGGATGCGCTCAACAGCAGCTATAGTGCGCGCGTGCAGGGAGGCTATGCGCTTGCAGCAAAAAGCCTCGGTATGAAACGCAGGATGCGAAATTATATGGGAGAAAGTACGGAAAACGGCATTGCCGTGAAAACGCTCAAAGAGCATCTGGATGATGGGGTAGAGCAGACGCTTTTAAGCGAGGCATGGAAAAAGAAACGCATGGAGCAGGGCTATGACGGGGCGGCGGACATTATGTGCCGCATGCAAAACGTGTTTGAGATGCAGTGCGTAAATCAAACCTTTTCCTCTGAGACGCTGGATGCGCTTGCGCAGCAATATGTGTTGGACGCGCAAATGCATGACTTTATGCGGGAAAACAATCCCTTTGCCGCAGAGGAAACCGCCCGGCGTTTTTTGGAACTGGAGAGCCGCGGCAAATGGCAGCCAACCCCCGCGGTGCTCTCGAAGCTGCAAAAGGTTTATCTTAAAACCGAAGCAAGCATGGAGGACGGGCTCTGTGGGCGGGGAGAGATTCAAGGAGGCAACGTGGAAATTGTGTCGGATGGCGCGGTCGCGCAATGGAAAAAACGGCTGCAGAGCACAGATGGGGAGATTGAGCGGTGGAAAAAACAAAGCTCCTGATTCTGCGCCTGACCGACCGCTGTAATCTCGCCTGCCGGTATTGTTACGCCGCATACGACGGCATTTCCAAAACGGAGATGCCGTTTGAAACCGCAAAGGCTGCCATCGCGCTTTTTGCACAGCCGGGCGGCAAACTCAAGATCCAGTTCACGGGCGGGGAACCCCTGCTTTGCGCCGGACTGATGCAGCAAATATTCCGGCATGTAAAAAGTGAGGGCATTCAAACCGCATTTTCCATCCAGACCAACGGTACGCTTTTAACGCGCGAAACCTGTGCGCTTCTCAGGGAAATGCGCTGTGCTGTAGGCGTAAGTCTGGATGGCATCGGGGAAGCAAATGCGCTGCGCGTTTACCCGGATGGATCGCCTTCGCTTGATGACGCGCTTGCGGGGGTTCGCGCGCTTGCGGACGCTGGCATGCGGTGCAACCTTAACGCAGTGGTATCCCGGGCCAACCAGAGCTTTCTCGGCGGGCTTATCAGGCTTGCGGCGCTGCTTGGAAATGTGCACGGCGTAGGGCTTGACATGTTTCGCCCGATCGGGCGCGGAGAAAACGCCGGCCTCGCGCCCGACGTGGAGACGCTCCCGGACGACCTTTTGCGCATGCTGGAACGGCGCGCAGAACTCGCGGCGCTCGGCGTCGACATCCGTATTAAGGAGCTGGAAAAGGTGCGCGCCATGCTGCAGGCCGGCGTGCGGGAAACCCTTTATTGCTATGCGCAGACCGACTTTTCGGCGGCTGTTGACCCAAGGGGGAACATATATCCCTGCGCGTCTTTTGTGGGCATGCCGGATATGCGCATTGGCAGCATTGCAGAAGGCTTTCGTTCCATGCCGCAGGTATCCGGGATGGACGAAACCTGTGCCGCCTGCGCGGATGCGGCGATTTGCCGGGGAGGATGCCCTGCCGGACGAGCTGCATGCGGCGGGCGGAGCGAAACGGACTGCAGGATGCACCGCACGATCATTGAATATGGGAGGAAGGAATATGCTGAGACTTTTATGCCTGATTGATACGGATGACAGAAACTTTTATTTTCAAAGCGCACTCCGGCGCCTCAAGATGGAATTTCCGGACGAGATCTGCGGGGAATGCTTTTCACCGATGGCAGTGCGTATGGACAAAACGAAGCATGCGGCGCTTATGAAAGCTGCGGATGCATGCGACTTCGCCGTTGTTTATTTCCACGGAGGATGCGGGAACCTGCCGGATTTCACTGAGTTTTGGAAGCGTGTCACAAGCCATGCGCGCTGCTTTTTCCAATCCTCCCTGCCGGAGGAAATCGCCGAGCTGATGCCTGCTTCCCGCCTTGCTCCTTCTGAGTATCAAACGCTTAACGATTATTTTTTCCGCGCTACGGAAGAAAATTGCTTCAATATGCTGCTTTGGATTGCGCATGGGCTCTTCGGCGTTGGAAAACCGGCTCTGCCGTATGAAGAGATCCCGCAGGCCGGGCTTTATGTTGGGGGAGAAATTTCCGGCGCGGAGGCGGAGAAAGATTACTTGCGGCAGGCATGCGAAACAAAGAATCCCGTGATCGGGATGCTGATCCATCGCAGCTACATTCAGAGCGGAAACACCAGCGCCGTGGATGCGCTGATTGCCGCTCTGGAAAAACAGGGAGCATTCGTACTGCCGGTCTTTTCTTCGCTTTCCTCAGACTCCGCAAACGCAGAGTCCGGCGTACGCTTTGCATTGGAGCGCTATTTCAGGCCGGGAGGAAAGGAGATCCTCAACTGCATCGTGGTGACGACAGGTTTTTCCCTGACGCATATCGGCTATCCGGACGGAGGCGGGAACGAGTTTCGCTCAAGCGTGTTCGAAACATGGGATGTTCCGGTTTTGCAGGCCATGGCCACCCGCTTTACGGCGGAACAATACGCGGAGAAAACAGAGGGCATTGATCCAATGTCCCTTACCAGCAACGTGTTCCAGCCGGAGATGGATGGACAGGTAATTTCCGTTCCATACGCCATGTGCGCACAGCGCGATTGCGAAGGAATCAGCCGGCGCATGTGGGAGCCGATGGAAGAAAGGATTGCGCACCTTGCAAGGCTTGCAATGAATTTTGCGTCGTTAACACGCAAGAAAAACAGCGAAAAGAAAGTGGCGATCCTGTTCCACAACATGCCGGGCAATCACAATATCGGAAGAGGCGCAGGCCTCGATACGTTTGCATCCGTGCAGAAACTGCTCACGCGGATGAGGGAGGAAGGGTATGCGCTTGAAACGGAGTATGCGGATGGCCAGGCGCTTGCGGAAGCGGTGCTCGGCGCGCTCACGAATAATACGGCTTGGATTTCATCCGAAGAAGCGGTACGCCGCGCGGCGGATCGCGTTTTCTTTGGCGATGCACAGAAATGGTATGATGCGCTCGGGGCGGAAAACCGGAAGGCCTTGTTGAAGGATTGGGGGGAATTTCCGGGAAACGTGATGGTGGAAGGGCAGGAGCTGCTGATCCCCGGCATCCTCAACGGCAATGTTTTTATCGGGCTTCAGCCGTCGCGTGCGTTCGGCGAGCAGGCGAAACGGCTTTACCACGACGCGGTATTCCCGCCGCCTTACAGCTACATCGGTTATTATCGCTGGATCGAGAACACGTTTGGCGCGGATGCAATCATCCACGTTGGCACGCATGGCTCGGTGGAATGGCTGCCGGGGAAGGAGGTTGGGCTCTCTCCGGCCTGCTATCCGGACATCTGCATGGGGTGCCTGCCGAACTTTTATATCTATCACATCGGAATTACGGGAGAAGGCATTCAGGCGAAGCGCCGTTCTGCAGCCGTGATCCTCGATCATTTGCCGCCTTCCATGGATGACGCGGGCGTGTATGATACGCTTTCGGACATGGATGCGGCGCTGCGGGAGTATTATGCTGCAAAGCAGACGAGCACAGCGCAGGCGCCGGTTCTGCAGAGGCGCATCTTTAAACTGGCGGAAGATGCAAACCTGACAGAGGACCTGCATCTTACACAAGAAGCGTATGATGCAGCGCCGGATACGGGCATAGAGAAAATCCATCTTTGGATCGAAGAACTGAAGAATTCCGCCGTGACGGACGGGCTGCATATTTTCGGGGAAGCGCCGGAGGCGGGAAAACGTTACGAAAACATGCTGCGCATGCTCGTGCGCGTAAAAAACGGAAATATCTCTGCGCTTAACGATGCGGTGCTTACCGCCATGGGATACGATGCACAGCGCATAAAAGACGCGCCGGGCGCGCCTGCAGCCGATGGCCGCCTGGCTTCGGTTGTTTACGATGAGGCAGTTTCCACGGCAGAGAAGATCGTGCATTCGCTTGCGGAGGCGGGGTATTGTGCGGACGCGATCGGCGCGATGCCGGAATATGCGGCACTGCCCGGCGACCGTGCGCCGCTGACGGAAGTGCTGGAATTCCTTTGCGAAACGGTTCGCCCGCGGCTTGATGAAACGTCCGGCGAACTGGAGAACATCATCCGCGGCCTTGGCGGCGGGTTTGTGGAGCCGGGCCTCGGCGGGAACCCCACGCGCGGCAATGTGGCGCTTCTGCCCACGGGGCGCAATTTCTACGCGGGCGATCCGGCGGAAATCCCCTCCCGCGGCGCATGGGAAATCGGGCGGCAGCTTGCAGCCAAATCGCTGGAACATTATCTTGAGGAGCGCGGCGCGTATCCGGAGAGCATCGCGATGGTGGTGTGGGCGGGCAACACCATCAAGACCTCCGGGGAGGATTTTGGGGAAATATTCTCCTTGATGGGGGTGCGGCCGGTATACCTTGGCTCGACGTCAAAGGTCATCGGCGTGGAAGCGATTCCAATAGAAAACGTTGGCCACCCGCGCATCGACGTTACGCTGCGCATCTCCGGATTGTTCCGCGATATGTATCCGAACCTTGTTGCACTGATGGATGCGGCCGTTTCCTGCGCCGCGGCGCAGGACGAAAGCGAGGAGCAGAACTACATCAAAAAGCATATCAACGAGGATATGCTTGCCCTGCTTGACGAGGGACTCGATGCGAATACGGCGCTGGACCAGGCTTACCTGCGCGTGTTCGGCTGCCCCGCGGGCGGCTATGGAGCGGGCGTAGCCAACCTGATCGGGAACCGGAACTGGGCGGACTACCATGATCTTGCCGCAGTCTATGAAACATGGAGCGGGAACGGCTATGGCCGCGGGCATCACGGAGAAGGCATGCAGAGGATGTTCAAACGCCGCCTTTCCAGCGTGGGGATGACGATCAAAAACGAATCCACGGTAGAGATCGACATGCTGTCAAGCGATGATTTTTTCTCCTATCATGGAGGCCTTGTGGCATGCGTAAAGTCGAATTCAGGGCATGCGCCCATCTCGCTTACAGGACACAGCGACGACCCGGAGCGACCGCTTGTGCGCGACACTGCAAAGGAGACCGCTCGTATTCTGCGCTCGCGCATCCTCAACCCGAAATGGCTTGAAGGGTTGAAACGCCATGGCTTCAAAGGGGCGCAGGAAATATCAAAGGCGGTGGATTCCTTCTTTGGTTGGGACGCCAGCGCGGAGGTGGCGGAGGATTGGATGTATACTCATATCGCAGAGAAATTCCTGCTTGACGGAGAGACGCGTGCATGGATCGAAGCGGTGAACGCCGGCGTGATTTATAACGTTGCAGGAAAACTGCTTGAGGCGAGCCGGCGTGGCATGTGGCGTGCGGGTGCGGAGATGCTTACACAGCTTCAGGACATTTTTTTGCAGACGGAAGGTTTTTTGGAGGAGGGAAAACGATGATTGAGATCAAAAACATCACGAAAAAATATCCTGGGCAGAAAATCCCTGCGCTCAGCGGCGTGAATTTAAAAATTGAGTCGGGAGAGTTCTTCGGGCTGCTCGGCCCCAATGGCGCGGGTAAGACGACTATGATCAAGCTGCTTGCAACGCTCCTGATCCCCAACGAGGGGGAGATTACCGTGGATGGCGAACGTCTCGCGCGCAGCAACAGCAACATCAAACGCAAGCTTTCCATGGTTACGCAGGAATATTCCCTGCGCGGCAACATGACGCCTGAACAGATTATGGAGCTGCATGGGCGGCTCTATCAGATTCCAAAGAACGTCATTCGGGAACGCTCCGCGGAACTGCTCGATTTCTGCAGCCTTGGCGAACACAGAACAAAAATCTGCCGCCAGCTTTCAGGGGGAATGAAGCGCAAGCTCATGCTCAGCCGCGGGCTTTTGACCGCGCCGGAGATACTCATTCTGGATGAACCGACTGTGGGCCTTGATCCGTTTGCGCGCAGGCAGATGTGGGATTTGCTGAAACAGCTGAATGACAAGGGCATGACGATTCTGCTTACA
The DNA here is from genome assembly GCA_002320595.1 of Christensenella sp. UBA1685. Classification (GTDB taxonomy): domain Bacteria; phylum Bacillota; class Clostridia; order Christensenellales; family CAG-138; genus UBA1685. The sequence goes on along the minus strand of DCKB01000029.1, from coordinate 22,491 downwards.
ACGCATTACATAGATGAAGCACAATACCTTTGCCGCCGCATTGCGCTCATTGACAAGGGCAAAACCGATCGTGTAGCCAGCCCAAGGAAGCTCATTGATGATTTGGGTGCAACCGCCGTAGATGAGTTTGACGGAAGCCACACAAAAAGCAGTTTTTTCGCAGCACGGGAGGAAGCGTTGCATTTTGCCGGGGAACTTGATAACGAATTCGTCATTCGCAGCACAACGCTTGAAGATGTGTTCGTTACACTTATTGGCAGAAAACTGGAGGGAAAATAATGGGAATTGCAACAGCCATTTGGGAAAAGTGGATCGAATTTAAATACGAATGGAAGAAGATCACGGCGGCCGCGCTTGTGAGTCCGGTGCTTTATATGATTGCACTCGGATGGGGCCTCGGCTCTATGACGCGCGTTACGGACAGGCCGTATATTGATTTTCTGGTGCCAGGGCTGATTGCCATGTGCACGATGAACAACAGCTTTTCGGCAGTTGCTACGGCGCTTAACGTGCAACGCATTTTCGAGCACTCCTTTGAACAGATTATCATCTCGCCCACCTCGCTGCCACAATATGTCCTGGGGCAGGCAATCGGCGGCGCGCTGCGGGGCATGTACAGCGGCCTTCTTGTGCTGCTCATTTCTCTGCCGTTTGGCATCGGCATCCGCGTTACGCCAGCGTTCTTCCTTGTGATGTTCTTAAACGGCGTCGCGTTCGGCGCGCTTGGCGTGCTTGCGGCCATCCTTGCAAATACGCACGCGGATGTGGGAAGATTTTCTACATTTGTTATCACGCCGATGACCTTCCTTTGCAACACGCTCTTTCCGCTCAACCGCATCCCCGGCGCGATCCAGCTTGCGATTCGCTTCCTGCCGCTGACGCATGCGAGCAGCCAGCTGCGTGGAATTTCCTATGGAGAGCCGGTTTCACTTTTAAGCCTCGGGGTGCTCGCAGCCTATGCGGCACTGTTTGTAGGCCTTTCAATTTTCTTTGTCAACAAAAGGAAAAACCTGTAAGGGAGGAGCAAAATGAAACTGGACGGCAGTACCGCCATCCTCATGGCAAGCTTTGGCACGACGCATCCTGACGCGCTGGAACGCTGCATTGCGGGGACGGAGCGCTCTGTGGCAGCACGTTTTCCGGGATACCCGGTATATCGCGCGTTCACCAGCGGCATGGTAATCCGCCATTTGAAGCAGCGGCACGGAATTGCTGTGGACACGGTGGGGGAAGCGCTTGAACGGATGAAAGCGGACGGGGTGCGCCGCGTGGCCGTGCAGCCGACCTTGTTGCTCGGCGGCATTGAATATGAACGCCTGCTTCAGGCAGTGCACGGCTGCTCTGGCCTCTGCGCGGCAACCGGCAAGCCGCTCGTCGCCGGGCAGGAGGATTGTGAAGCTCTCGCCTCTGCCATTATGGCAGAGCATCCGCTCGCGCAGGACGAAGCGCTTCTGCTGATGGGGCATGGCACGGAGCATGCGGCAAACCACGTCTACCATGCCTTGCAGGAAGCGTTTGACAAAAATGGCTATCGCGGGTTTATCGGCACGGTGGAAGGGGAGCCTTCCTTTATGGATGCCGTTGCGCGGCTTACCGCATCCGCGAGCGTGCGCGCCAGGCTTTTGCCGCTGATGTTTGTTGCGGGAGAGCATGCAAAGAACGATATGGCGGGGGAACAGGAAGGCAGCTTTCTGGCGTGCGCGCGGGCGGCAGGCATTGCGGCACACCCTGTCCTGCGTGGATTGGGAGAGAGCGAAGCCATAAGGGCGCTCTATGTGCGGCGGGTGGAGGCGGCGCTCCGGGAAGTTGAGCGGTAAATCAAGCGAAGGGAAGCTTGATTTAATGGCGTTGCGTATGCCTTGAATTTCCACAGAAGCACTGTGCAAGAATTGCGCACAATAACAGAGCGGAATGCAATGATTGGCAAATTGATAAATGTAGTGATTGGCCGGCCTGTTGGTGTTATAATAAGCATTAAATGCGGCGCGATATTACGCAAAGGGGGGCGGGAAGGGAAAAGGCCGGGGGCGGTTCCTTTCCAAACCTTAATGAAGGACGGAAGCAGGCTGAATGGGAAACAAAAAAAGGACGGTAAAAACGGCATGGCTGTGTGCCATTGCCAGCATACTCGCGCTTGTATCGGTGGCAGTGATAACCGGTGATGCGCTTTTGTATACCCTGTATGCGCAGCAAAAGCAAAGCAAGGACGATTCAGCGGGAGCCCTCCCGCTGCCTGTGCTGCGCGCTACGCATACGCCCGGCCTTACTTCCGCCCCGACTGCCGATCTTACCCCCGCGCTGGAGCCCACGCGCGCGCCAGTTTTCGGAGATATTCAGAATGTTAATTTTCCCGAAGAGGACACGGGGGCAGGCGCGGATTACAGCTATCAGAGCGATGAGCTTCGCATTGCTGTTAACAAGGTTCAGGAGTTTGGCGTTACTTATTACGTTGCGGACATCTGGATGCGCAACATCAGCTGCTTCCGCACCGCCTTTTCCAGCGGAAAATACCGCGGAAAGCGGGAATCGCCGGAAAAGATATCCCGGGATAATGGCGCTGTGCTGGCGGTAAACGGGGATTTTCTCGGTGGGCTTGCCATACGCAACGGGGTGAAGTACAGTGTTGCTACCGAGCGGGCGGTTGAACCCACGCCAACGCCCACACCCACACCCACGCCAACGCCCACACCGACGCCAACGCCATCACCGACGCCAACGCCTACCGCTGAAGCGAGCGCCTCCCCGACTCCTAAGCTGAGGCCGGAGCGATCCACTTGCGTGTTGTACCGGGATGGGCGCATTGTGACGGAAGAATACGAGACGTTTCGCACCACGCGGGCAATGAAAGACGGCGCTTGGCAGGGATGGCAATTTGGCCCCACTCTCGTCAGGGACGGAAAGCCTGCGGAAGATGTGAAAAAGCAGAGCCGCAATCCCCGCTGCATGATAGGGTACTATGAGCCGGGGCATTATTGTCTTGTGGTTATAGACGGAAGGCAAAAGGGGTATTCCGTTGGAATGAATTTTAAAGAAATGACGGATTTGGCAATGAGCCTCGGCCTCAAAGAGGCATATAACCTGGATGGAGGCGGCAGCGCAGTGATGACGTTCAACGGTGAGATAATCAGCTCCCCGTCCGGCAAAGGCGAGGCCCGCAGGTTGAGCGACATGATCGTTATAGGGGAATATTTGGACGAGGAGCATCTGGCGATCTTTGCTCCTTCGCCTGCTCCGAATGAAACGCCCGCCGCATAGTAAAGAGAGGACTGCGTTTTGGAGAGTTCAAAAGGAAAGCTGCATAAATGGCTGATTAAAGCGATTTGTTTTTTTTGTGGAGTCATACTGTTGGGGATTGCCACAGGGGCTATATTGCTAAACCGCATATACGATCTTTCCGGCTGGAACTTGAGGCAGTCTCAACCATCGGCTCCGAACGCCCCAATCACAGACGGCGCGCAAACGGACAAATATATCAGCAGCCTGCTGGTGGTGGTGCAAAACGCTCCGCTTTCCACCGAAAATGCATTTGCGGACATGGGTTTTATCGTTTCGTTCAATGCTCTGGATCAGGAGCTTACCACTGCGGCGCTTTGGCATGGCTTGGAGCTCAAGCTTGAAGACGATCGAACGGTAACTGTAGGCGAACTATATGCATCCGAGGGGCCTGCAGCCCTTTTAGATGCCATAAATACCACATTCGGCCTCAATATCGCAAGCTATGCCTGCACGGATACTTCTTCTCTTGCGGCAATGATAGACCTGCTGGGAGGGATAAGCGCTGAACTGACCGCAGAGGAAGCGGAGTACTTAAACCGTGCTCTTAGCGGTTCTGAGCTAAGGGCAGGGGAGGTTGTGCTTACCGGGACCCAAAGCATGGTGCATGCTATGGATGAAATAAGCGGAGAATTTGCCTTTGGCGGGCTGCAGCGCAGCCTCAGGCTGGTGGATTCTGCTGTGCTCAATATGCGGCGTACCGCTACAAAAGAAACAATGCTGCCGCTGCTTGCAAAGGTCATGGGCAGCATAAATACCGATTTGGATATAGAGACGGTTCGCGGCTTTGCCTATGAAGTACTGAAAGCTGAAGAATTCAGCATTCACAGCCTGCCTGTTCCATGCGAGGGCAGCTTTGAATGGCTGGAGCAGGGGGACGCGCGCTGCCTTGCGGTTGACCTGGAAGCGAACAAGGCGGCGCTCAGGGAATTGATATATTAATTCTTAAATATGGTGGGGGCTGCGTCAAACTGATTTTTCTGCCGCGAAACTGAAAACTGCGGCGGACAAGGAACGCATTCCCATAAACCCTATAACCGCATATACTGTACTGAGCCTGAACAGGCTCAGAAAGGATATGTGAGTTCAATGGGAATAACCAATTCAAATAAAGAGTTAAACGTCTCCAGCATCGATTGCGGAGGAACGTTCAGAGTCAAACTTTCTTTGACTGCGGAGCCGAATATTTTGACCAATCCGACGGATATCGTCCTCGTCTTGGACCGCTCCGGCAGCATGTCGGGGAGCCCGCTCGCAAATTTGAAGAACGGCGCAAAGAAGTTCATCGATATTATTGCGGAAGCGACCGATGGAACGCAGGATGGACAGATTGGGTATGGCAGTCATATTGGGATCGTCAGCTTTTCCGATACGGCAAGGCAAGATACGCAGCTTATTACCTCAGTAAATGACCTGAAAGCCGCAGTGAACGCTTTGACGGCCGGTGGTAGCACCAATCATGCCGATGCATTTACGAAGGCAACACAGATCTTTAATCCAGCATCTGCAAACGACCGCGTAATCGTTTTGTTTACGGACGGGCGGACAACGGCTGGAGGAAACCCAACGCCAATTGCAGCCGCCGCGAAGGCACAGGGAATCACAATTTACTGCATCGGGCTTTCCGGCAACGGCGGCATCGATGAGCAGGCGCTGAACGCATGGGCATCTGCTCCACCTTCCTCTTATGTGGCAATTACGCCGGATGATGAGGAACTGGAGAGGCTGTTTGAAGACCTTGCGCAGAATATTGTAAAGCCTGGCGCAAAGGATATTGTAATCGATGAAAAGGTGAACAGCTGCTTCAAAATTACAGCAGTATCAAACCCCACGAAAGGTACGGCCAGCCTTACGGGAAATACTTCGCTGCAATGGAAAATTGATGAGTTGGGCGTAAATGGCAGCGAAGGCGCTGTGCTGGAATTCACCGTCCAACACATCGGAGCCTGCAGCGGCATGGTGGAAGTAAACGAAAGCATCGTTTACAGTGACAAAGACGGGAACCAGGTCGCTTTCCCTTCGCCCGAAATTGAAGTCGATTGCGGAACCACTGTTTTTCCGGAGGAATGCCCGCAGCCTGTGGACATCACCATCGGCGGCTGCGAAGACACAGTGGAATTCGATGCCGGCACCCTTGGCATGGAGTGCCTTGGACGCGTTGTCCAACTTGATGTTACGCTGAAAATGTTTGCCCGCAAAAACGCGTTGCGCTTGCTGCGATCGTGACGGAGGTTGATGCCTATGGCATTGAGCATAAGCGCGGCATGAAAACGATGACCATTCCAGCCCATACAGGGGCAACCTGCCACGATGTGACTGTGCGGTGCATTAAATTCGTGCTGCCTGAAGACTTGGATGTTTCCGGCGGTTCGAGCACTGAGATTTGCAACAACCGTAAGTTCAAAGCCAGATTTGTGGCACACTATATTGACAACGATTTTGAATGCTGCAACATAGTGCTTTGAGTTGCAGGCTTTAGCACGATGTGAAAACGGCGTACGCCGATGCCCGCAGCCATTAAGGGCTGCGGGCTTTCAGCAGGATAAATGTGCTGTGCAGGCGCGGAAACAGGATGCAATTTATTACAAGTTAATACATGAAAACAAAATATTAAATTATATTATTCCCATTGACATCCAAAAAGGCTCGGGTATAATAAGAATTAAGTAGTGGAAAAGATACTTGCGAGATTGAACCTTTTCGTTTCCCCATCATTTCACTTAGGAGGTATTCATATGGAACTTACAAAGTTTTATCGTTGTGCACACTGCGGCAATATTGTGGAATTTCTTACGGCGTCCGGGGTTCCTGTAGTATGCTGTGGAGAGAAAATGCAGCTTTTAACGGCAAACAGCACCGATGCGGCCGTAGAAAAGCACGTGCCGGCCGTGACCGTCACAGGCAATGTGGTAGCGGCAGTCGTTGGCAGCACGCTGCATCCCGCAACTATGGAGCATCACATCGAATGGCTGTATTTGCAAACGGAACAGGGCGGCCAGTTCAAAAAGCTGAATCCGCTGGCTGAGCCAAGAGCGGAGTTTGCTGTGACGGATGGGGACAAACCCATTGCCGTGTTCGCTTACTGCAACCTCCACGGTCTCTGGGTAAAAAGCCTGTGATAACCGTTGAAGAGAATGCTTCAAACCATCGGCCTCACGCCGGTGGTTTTTTGTTAAAAAAGAGAAACACAAAGATTAATTAAGTTAGCCGGCATCGGTCAGCGCAATAGATCACGTGCAATAGGATCGGGCGCTCGATGCGCCCGGATGCTATGCTGTATTTAAAGCTGGATGGAATGAAAACAAAACCTGCTCGGGGATCTGCTCGCAGTGGCTGCTGCTTTGCTTTGGGCCTGTTATTCCGTGCTGACGAAGAAAATCGCCAGCTTTGGATATAATATCATCCTCACAACAAGACGCGTATTTTTTTACGGCTTGCTCTGCATGGTTCCGGCCCTGTTCTTGTTTGACTTCAAGCTGGGGCTGTCCAGGCTGGAGACCCCGGCCTATCTGTTCCACATTCTCTTTTTGGGGCTTGGAGCCTCGGCACTTTGTTTTATTACATGGAACACAGCCATAAAGTATTTGGGTCCTGTTTCAGCCACGACCTATATTTATGCCGTACCCGTGATCACGGTCGTTATTTCAGCCTTGCTTCTGCACGAGCAGATCACGCCGCTTTCGGGCTTGGGAACTGCGCTGACTCTGGCGGGAATGCTTCTTTCTGAATGCAGGACAATCCGAAAGCGCGAAGTGCCGCAAGGGCGGAGCTGACGCGGAGAACACGCAGAAGCCAAGCGGAAACGCTTGGCTTTTGCAGCTATATGCGGGAATAAAATGGATATTATATATTTGTTGAAGAACGATTGACAACAAAAAGGGGGAGTGTATAATTAACGACGGATGCAGGGACGCACACAAATGCAGCCTTGTGCAGGCCCGGGAAAGGCGGTTCCCGGGTTATGTTTTGAAAATAAATGATGGGAGAAGCGCCGATGAAAAAGCATTTGAGGACATTTGCCGGAATTTTTGCCGGGAACGTGAGCAACGCTTTGGCGGTGGCTGCGTTTATCGTTCCGAACAACATTTTGATCGGCGGCTCTACCGGCATCAGCCTTACGCTTCAACATGCTTTTGGGCTGGAACTTACCGTAACTGTTTTTGCCTTTAATGTGCTGTTCTTTGTTCTGGGTGCATGGGTGCTTGGAAAAAAATTCGCGTTGAGTACGGTTGCAAGTACGTTGCTGTATCCAGCGTTGCTTGCCTTGTTTCAGCGGATTCCGGGCATTAATGCTTTGACGGAAAACGATCTGCTTGCCGCAATTTTTGCAGGGCTTTTGTTGGGCATTGGCATTGGCCTGATCGTGCGGCAAGGCGCTTCGACCGGCGGAACGGACATCCTTGCGATGGTTTTGAATAAGTTTACCCATGCTCCGGTTGCGGTACTTCTGTATGTAGTTGACTTTATCGTGCTTGGTATGCAGGCTTTTTTCTGCACTTCGGAGCAGATATTATATGGCGTGCTATCACTTTTGATTACAACCGCGGTCATGAATCAGGTTGTGCTTTTTGGGCAGGCGCAGCTGCAGCTTTTGATTGTTTCAGAAAAGTACGAGGCGCTTCGTGAAAAGCTGCTGCGTGATCTTGACGTAGGTGTCTCCATGATCTACATTGAAACGGGCCTTGGAAAAAAGCGGCGCATGGCAGTGCTTTGCGTCATCCCACAAAGGAAGCTCTATGCCGCAAACGAGCTGATCCGGCAAATCGATGTAAACGCATTTACCATGATTTCCCGTGTAAAGGAAGTGAAGGGGCGTGGCTTTTCGCTGGAGCGCGTTCCGGTGGCGCAGGAAACACAGCAAAACGAGGAATTGTCCTGAGTCTTGAGCATAATGAAAACGCCCCTGTGCAGCATAGCCGCACAGGGGCGTTTCAGCAAGAGAAGGAGCGGCGGGAGAGCCCGCAGCTTATGATGGGCGCAGCCCATTTAAATTTTATTCAAGCGATATACATCGGCCCGGCGGTTCTCAAGCGTAATAACCTGCCGCTTGACCTTCTGACGGTAATTTGAATCGATTTCCGCAGTGATGACGCAGGGCTTATCCGATGCTTTGGCGATGATGTTCCCCCAGGGGTCAATGATGAGGGAGCGGCCATAAGTCGGCCCGTCATACTTTACGCCGCACTGCGCGCCAGCCAACAGGTAGCAGCTGTTTTCAATGGCTCTGCTCTGAAGCAGGATATCCCAATGATCTTTGCCGGTCATCAGATAAAAACTTGAAGGAACGAAGAATACCTCCGCACCATCCAGTGCCATTAAGCGGAAAAGCTCGGGGAAACGAAGGTCATAGCAAATGGAAAGACCAAGTTTGCCGACCTCTTTCGTATCATAAACTACGATTTCCTTGCCCGGGCATTTATGGTCGGATTCCCGGTAGGCATGCGCACCGGCAACATCCATGTCGGAAGCATGCACTTTGCGATACTTGGCAACCAGTTCCCCTTTAGGGTTAAAGAGCATGCTGGTATTATGAGGCCGGGGATCGCTTGGGTTCTCATTCTTTTCGCTTGAACTGCCGCTGTGAATCCACATGCCATACTTTGCGGAGAGTTGGCTCAGCATAGTGGCCAGACGGCCTCCGGGCATTTCTTCCGCATAATCAAGGTAGTCGTTGCCCTGATAGGTCCAGTTTTCCGGAAGGGTAACGAGCTTTGCACGGCGGGCATGGGCTTCGCCAATGAAATTTGCGGCAGCCTTCAGGTTATCCTCATAGCAGGTTGTAGTATCCAATTGAATGACTGCTGCAATGTATTTTTCAAACATGATCGTATTTCCTCTTTTGGATTAATTTGTGGGATGTGCGCAAGGGGAATTTGGTCCCAAAATACATCGCCGCGGAGGAGGGGGTGCTCCGCTCGCTGCGGGCGATGTATACTTGGAAATGGGGATCAGACTTTGGTCAGGCTATAAACGTCTTCCCGCCTGTTTTCAAGCGTAATGACCTGCTTCTTGACTTTCATGCGGAAAGCGGGGTCGATCTCGCCGGTGATAACGCAGGGGTAATCCGGCGCCTTGGCAATTACGGTGCCCCAAGGATCGATGATGAGGGAACGGCCATAGGTGGGTCCATCGTATTTCACGCCGCACTGGTCCGCCGCGAGAAGGTAGCAGCTGTTTTCAATCGCACGGGCGCGCAGCAGCACTTCCCAGTGATCCTTGCCGCTCATAAGCACGAAGCTCGCGGGGTTGAAGAACACGTCCGCACCTTCCATTGCCATCAGGCGGAACTGCTCCGGGAAGCGGAGGTCATAGCAAATTGCAAGACCAAGTTTACCGATGTCGTTCGTATCATAAACAACAATTTCTTTGCCCGGGCACTTATGCTCGGACTCACGGAAGCTGCCGCCGCCCACGATGTCCACGTCGAACATGTGAACTTTGCTGTACTTGGCTACCAACTCACCCTTTGGGTTAAAGAGCATGCTGGTATTGTAAGGACGATGGTCGTTAGGGCCTGGGTTCTTTTGACTGGAGCTGCCGCTGTGGATCCACATATTGTATTTGGTGGAAAGCTCACTCAACATGGTAGCCAGACGGCCTCCGGGCATTTCTTCCGCATAGTCAAGGTAGTCATCGCCCTGATAGGTCCAGTTTTCCGGAAGGGTAACGAGCTTTGCGCCGCGCGCATGGGCTTCCGCGATGAAATCTGCGGCAGCCTTCAGGTTGTGCTCATAATCGGTGTTAGTGTCCAACTGGATTACCGCTGCAATGTACTTCTGGTCAAACATGATCGATTCTCCTTTCAGCAGCCGAATTTCTCGTGCATATACTCTGCAATGCGGTCTACGCAGCGTTCAACGACAACTTTGCCCTTTTCGGCAGTGGCAATGGTTGCATCGCCAAGGATGCCGCACTCGGTGGTCTCGTTGAAAACAGTGTAGTCAATAAAATCATCAAACTTGCCGTATTCTTCGCCTTCCTTGGGGGTTACGCGCTCCGCCTTGGACATGTCTACGTATTCGGGATGAAGGTGAAGCATTACGGAGGTACCGCACTCGCTTGCATGGCCATGGCACATCCAGCCCGTGGTTTCGCAAACGCCAAGCGCCTTTTGCTGCGTGAAACGCCACCAGTCAACCTGAGCGGTCTTAATGCCGAGCTCACGCTCAAGCGGGCGGCAAACCTGGCCGACCATGGGGACATTGCCGGCATGCCCGTTGATGAACATGAAGTTCTTAAAGCCGAGGCGCAGCAGGGAAGCCATGAAGTCCTCGATCACAGCCATCCAGGTCGTGGGGCGCAGGTAAAGCGTGCCGGGGTATTTGGTCAGTGAGTATGATTCGCCGACTTCGAGGGAAGGGCCGATCATGGCGTTGGTTTTCGCGGCAACGAGTTCAGCAACATCCTGCGCAACGATGATGTCGCTGCCCATGGGCATATGCGGTCCGTAAACTTCCGTTGCGCCGACAGGGATGATAACCGTGTCGCAGGTTTTCTTGCGCTCGGCAAACTCGCTCGAGCTCATCAGTTTGATCCAGTTTGTGTTTTCCATAGTTGTTTCTTTGTTTCCTCCGTTTCAGCTTAAAGCTGATTGATTTCCTTAACGTTGTGGCAAGCCACAAAATGTCCTTCAAGCACTTCATCAAGCTGCGGATTTTCCGCATGGCAGATATCCGTAGCATAGGGGCAACGCGCAGCAAAGCGGCAGCCGGGCTTGGGGTCGATGGGCGAAGTAATTTCGCCGGTAAGCAGCTGGCGCTTCCGGCCTTCAATGATTGCCGGGATTGGAACCGCGGCAAGCAAAGCTTTGGTATACGGATGCAGGCGATTCTTGAAAATCTCTTCCGCACCTGCAAATTCCACCATGTTGCCCAGATACATAATCATGATATTGTTGGAAATGTGTTTCACAACGCTCATGTTATGCGTAATGAACATGTAAGTCAGGTGGAACTCATCCTGCAGATCCTGCATCAGGTTCAGAATCTGAGCCTGAATGGAAACGTCAAGCGCGGAAACCGGCTCATCGCAGACGATGAATTCCGGGTTCAGCGAAAGCGCGCGGGCGATGCCGATGCGCTGGCGGCGGCCGCCGTCCAACTCATGCGGGTAGGAATTCGCAAAGCGTCTTGCAAGGCCTACGGTATCCATCAAACGGCCGACTTCTTTGCCAAGATCCGCAGAACTTTTGGATGTCTTATAAATGAGCAGCGGCTCAGCGATGAGCTGGCTGACGCTCATGCGGGGATTCAGGGAAGAGAAGGGATCCTGGAAAATCATCTGAACGTGGGAGCGAAACTCCTTGAGCTCATGCTTGCTCAGATCGCTTACATCCTTACCGTCAAAGAGAATCTGGCCAGAGGTGCGCTCGTGCAGATGGATTACGGTGCGGCCCAAAGTGGATTTTCCGCAGCCGGATTCACCGACGACGCCGAGCGTTTGTCCCTTTTCAATCTTAAAGTTGATATCATCCACCGCGTGGAGAAGGCCGCGCGGGGTTTTAAAGTATTTCTTAAGGTTTTTGACTTCAACTAAGGTTGACATGTCAGCACTCCTTTCCGGCGAACTTTATGCAGCGCACCATGTGGCCGGGCTCAATTTCAACATAAGGCATAACGCCCTTTCCGCATGCTTCGCAAGCTTGGCTGCAGCGTTCCTCAAAAGCGCAGCCATCCGGCAGCTTTGTGGGGTCGGGCATCAGGCCGGGGATGGGGGAGAGCCTGTGCACAGTTTCGTTCAGGTTCGGGATAGAACCGAACAGGCCGATGGTGTAGGGGTGGGACGGATTCTCATAAATGTGCTTGAGCGTGCCATACTCCACAATCTCACCAGCGTAAATGATCGCTACCTTGCTGCACACTTCGGCAACAACACCAAGATCATGCGTGATTAACAGCAGGGAAGTGTTGAACTTGCGCTTGAGCTGCTCAATCAATTCGAGCACCTGCGCCTGAATGGTGACGTCAAGCGCCGTGGTGGGCTCATCCGCAATCAGCAGCGATGGGTTGCACGCCAGCGCAATCGCAATTACGATCCTCTGCTTCATGCCGCCGGAGAACTGGTGCGGGTATTCACCCGCGCGCCCGCCTTCGATGCCGACGACTTCCATCATCGCGCAAGCCTTTCTCATCGCATCCGCACGGGAAATCTTCTCGTGCAGGCGAATCACCTCTGCGATCTGGTCGCCCACGGAAAGCATGGGGTTGAGCGCAGTCATCGGGTCCTGAAAAATCATTGAGATTTCATGGCCGCGGATTTTCCGCATCTCCGCCTCGCTCTTTTCCATCAGGTTTTCGCCGCGGTAAAGGATCTCACCACCGGTGATTTTTCCCGGAGGGTTTGGAATCAGGCGCATGATGGACAGCGCAGTTGTGGTTTTGCCCGCGCCGGTTTCCCCCACAAGGCCGAGGGATTCCCCCTCTTCCAATGTCAGGTTAATGCCGTTTACCGCCCGGACCGTGTCCTTGCCGGCGGAATATTGCACGAACAAATCTTTAATTTCCAAGATATTCTGACTCATTCTCTTCACCTCTCAGCTCTTAAGCTTGGGATCCAGGGCGTCGCGCAGGCCGTCTCCAAAGAGGTTGAAGGAGAACGCAGTCGTCATAATTGCGAGGCCAGGGAAGGTCACCAGCCACCAGTAATCGCGGATGTATGCGCGCGAGGACGATGCCATGGCGCCCCATTCCGGCGTGGGCGCGGGAACGCCTAAACCGAGGAAGCTCAGGCCCGTAGCGGCCATAATGGTCGTTGCAACGCTCATGGTTGCCTGCACGATGATCGGCGCAAGGCAGTTGGGCAGGATGTACTTGAAGATGATGCGGAAATCGCTTGCGCCGGTTGCGTAAGCGGCCTCCACATATTCCGTGCCCTTGGTGGAAAGCACGCTTACGCGAACCACGCGCGCATAGCCTGCAATCGAACCAATGGAAAGGGCAATGATCAGGTTCGGGATGCTGTTCCCGAGCGCAGCAACGATGGAGATGCCGAGCAGCGTGTTCGGGATTGCCATCAGCACATCGATGAAGCGCATGAAAAGGTTATCCGTGATGCCGCCGTAGAAACCGGCGATGGCGCCGATCACAACGCCGATGATGCAGGAGATGGCCACGGAGATCAGGCCGATTTCCATGGAGGTGCGGCAGCCATAGATTACGCGGGAGAAAATATCGCGGCCGTACTCATCCGTTCCAAAGAAATGCTCTGCACTGGGAGCTGCGAAACGGTCGCGCAGGTTCTGTTCAATGGGATCATACTGCGTCAATGCCTGCGGGAATATCGCGCAGAACAGGAGAAACAGCACGACTACCATGCCAAATACGGCAGCACGGTTGCGCAGGAAACGCCCGATAATTTCTTTCGTCTGACCATGTCCGCCAATGGATATGGTATCCTGAGACAGGGAAGCATCTTGTTTGGTCGATAACATCAACATATCAGCTCACCGTCGCTTTCTTGCTGGATTTCCGCTTAATGCGCTTGCCGCTGGAATACTGGGAGCGGATGCGCGGATCAACGAAAGCGTAAATCACGTCGATCAGAAGGTTAATCAAGGACATTGCAACCGCAACGAACAGGATTCCGCCCTGCACCAAAGGCGCATTTTTCGTATTAATTCCATCTACGATCAGTTTGCCAATTCCGTTGATGGAGAATACGGTTTCAATAACGGCCGCACCGCCAAGCAGCTTTGCAAAGTCCGTTCCGGCAACCGTGATGATCGGCAGAACGGCGTTGCGGAATGCGTGCTTCATGATGACGACAAACTGAGTCTGTCCCTTTGCCCTGGCTGTGCGTACATAGTCTTCGCGGATTGCCTCCAGCATGCTGGAACGCGTCATGCGCATGCACGCGGCAAGGCCCCATGTGCTCAGAGTGAAAGCGGGCAGGATCCAGTGCTTCCAGCTTGTAAGGCCGGAAGGCGGCAGCCAACCGAGAATGACGGAGAAGAGGATGATCAACATCAGGCCTTCCCAAAAGCTCGGCAGCGAAACGCCAATCATCGCTATAATTCGTGTGAAGTTATCAATGAAGCTGTATTGCCGCACGGCTGAAACAACGCCTAGCGTTACGCCGAGTACAATTGCAAACAGTTCGGCATACAGGGAGAGCTTCATCGTTGTCGGGAAGCAGGAGAGGATTTCTTTAATGACCGGCTGCCTGGTTGAATAGGATATACCAAAATCGCCTTGAACAGCATCGACGACATAATTTACGAATCGAACCAAAAAGGGTTTATCCAGCCCGTTTTGCTCATTGAACAGGGCTTTGTCCTCTTCCGTAGCTAATTCGCCAAGAATATAATCGGCGGGTTCTCCAGGCGAAAAATACATCATGGAAAATGTAATGAGCGTAACACCGATCATGACCGGAATCATCATCAGGATCCGCTTGAAGATGTATCTTAGCATCTTGTTTCCTCCGGAGTTTAAATCTTAGAACAACCGGCTGCCAAGGCAGCAGGGCCCGGCAGCCGGTTTCCCGCGGCGTTAACCGCCATTTCGTATGCTTTTCAGCAATCTTTCCGTAATGTTGATGTCAACGTAAGTTTATTCGTAGACAACCCAGTCCGTAATGTGCTTCATGTGGTCGATCGCAGGATGGAACTCGAAGCCTTCCAGCTTGTCGCTCACGGCGTAGTTGATCGGCATGTTCATGTACGGATAGGAGTAACGCTGCTCGTTGAGGTAGGTGTAGATCTCATCGAGGCAGGTGGTACGCTGCGGATCGTCATAATAGTAGGTGCGAAGCTCAAGGAGCTTGCCATCCAGCCAATCATCGTTGCCCTGGATACGGGAACCAAACGAGGATTCGTAGATGATGAGCATGTTGGAAATTTCGGAAGCCGTGCTGTCACGAATGCAAGCCTGGAACTGGCCGTTGTGCTGCGCATTGTAGGTGGCAAGCGCGCTGGAAACGATGTTCGCAGTTACGCCAACTTCAGCCCACATGGACTGGATGATCTCTGCGGCCTTTTCATAGAGGGAGATAGGCTCAACATGAAGGTCGATCGTGAAGCCGTCCGCGTATCCAGCCTCAGTCAGGAGGGACTTTGCCTTCTCAACATCATAGGGCCAGGGATCAAGCGCCTTATAGCCGGCAGCAGGCGTGCTGCAGAAACCGGTGATGGCGGTGCCGAGACCGTCGGAGGAAGCTTCGACGAGAAGTTCCTGATCGATCGCATAGCAGAGCGCCTGGCGAACACGGGCATCCTTCAGAATTGCATCCTGCATGCTGAAGGTCACAACAAGGTAACGGTATGCGTCACCGGACTCAACATGATAGCCGTCCAGAGCGTCAACGCGGGCAACGTCATTGCCTTCAATGTAGTAGGCGATGTCGGCAGCGCCGGTTTCAAGCTCGATGACGCGGGAAGTTGCTTCGGGGATGAACTTGATGACGATGTTTTCAGTCTTTGCGGGTTCGCCCCAGTAATACTCGTTCCGAGTGAGGGTGATGGAGGTGCCGGGAATCCATTCAGCCACTTTGTAAGGGCCGGTGGTCACGGGAGCGCGGGAGAAGTCGGCTTCGCCCATCGCTTCAAAGGCGGCCTTGCTGACGATGGTGCCGCGGCCGGTGGACAGGGTGTTCTGGTACGGCGCCCACGCCTGGTTGAACTTCACGATGATGGTGCGGTCGTCAACGATCTCGGATTCTTCCGCATTGACGAAAGCAAAGTTGGAAGCGCTGCGCGGGGCTTCCTTCAGGCGGGAGAGCTCCCAGAGAATGTCTTCGGACGTAAGGTCGGTGCCATCGGAGAACTTAACGCCCTCTTTCAGAACAAACTTAACCGTCGCATCGTCGATCTGCTCGTAGGATTCGCAGATGCCGCCAAGGGTAATGCTGCCGTCGGCCTGAAGGTCAAACAGATGGTCGCCGATCATGCCGAGGGTGAGTGCGATCGCATCGGTGTTGGCGCTGGCAGGGTCGAGGGTCTCCGGCTCAGATTCCGTTACGATTGTGATGGTGTCCTTCGCAACGCGGTCGGTATTGTTACCGGTGTTGGAAGAATCAGGGGTCTGCGTCTGTGTGTTGTCACCGGTGCTTGGCTGGTTGCCAGCTTCGGTGGGATCGGGCTGCTGGGTTGCCTGGCACCCGAAAAACACGCTTACCAGAAGCATCAGTGCCAACAGCAGTGCTAGCTTACTCTTCAATGGTTTTTCCTCCTGTGAATGGTATTTTTATTGCGGAAGTCCGCAAACTTTGTTGACTTTTGGTACCTGTATTGGTATCATTTTTTTAAACGCGATTGTGTTAATGAACTTAACTTATTGTTGGTGTTAGTATAATAGCGGATTCGGGAAATGTCAACACAATAACTTAAAAAAGTACTCCTGAATTCGCGTGGAAGAAGTTAAATGCATTAACACGGTTTATCAGATTTGCATTCAGCATGATGCTGAGGCAGTATCTACCATAATATAAAGGAGCATGAACAAAATGGCGCTGACAAAAGAACTAATCGAACGGTTTATGAAGGTTGACCCGGCCACGATGGGGCATTACATCGGCGGCGGCTACATGAGGCCAGAGATGAAGCCCCTCAACATCGGGGAAAAGCGCATGGTCGGTCCGGCCTATACGCTGCGCATCCCGGGCAAAGATTCTTGCGGCATTTATTATGCGATCAGCAAGGCGCCCAAAGGTTCCGTCATCGTTGTGGATCGCTGCGGGGATGATACCTTTGCCTGCTGTGGAGAGATGGTCGCTACCTATGCTCAGGGCTGCGGTATGGCCGGCTTGGTGATTGACGGGCCTGCAACGGATTCTGTTGCCATTAAGAAACTGGACATTCCCGTGTTCTGCACCGGTATTTCCTGCGTGACCACCGTGATCCTTGGCGTAACGGGCGAAGTGCAGATTCCGATCACCTGCTCTGGCGCTATCGTACATCCGGGCGATATCATATTTGGGGATGCAGACGGCGTTGTCGTTCTCCCGCCGGATGGTTATGAAGACGCGCTCCAGAAATCAGAGGAGTCCGTTGAAGCCGAAGTCACCCAACGTAAGATTTTTGGCAGCGGCCAACTTCCCGGCTGGGACATCGAAAGGCTGTTTGAAACGAATACCGTTCCCATGTTGCTTGCACTGCGGAAAAAAGATTAAACCGAGATTCGTGCCGGGCGGCAGTGTTACCGCCCGGCATTGTTAGAAAACGGCAAACGATACACCGGGTTTATATTCATGCTAGGCGAGTTCGACAAGATAACGCAAAATATGGTATCCTATTTGCGATCCCATACTAAATTTGATATAATTACAAAATTCAAAAAATAAGGGACATGCCGTATTTGGAGGCAAAGTTAATGTGTTGGGAGGAGCTATGTTAATAATTCGGGAAGAAAATATCTGGGAGACTTGGCCAAATTATAAAAAGAGCAGCCTGATACACGACTATGTTACGCTTTATGTGGATCGAAACGCGAAACCGCATGACTATGGAAATGGTGAGTTTTATTCTGCAATCGAAATGCATATTCTGGAAAAAATATATTTTAATCCGGGCATTACCGTCACTGAGATTGCAAAGACCAATAAGCGAACCAAAAGCGCTGTTTCGCAGAGCGTTTCCAAGCTGGAAAAGAAAGGGCTCATCACGAAAACTCCGCAGGAATTTCATGGAAAGCGTATTTCGCTTTGGCCAACGGCCAAGGGAAAGCAGCTGACAAAACTGCATATAAAATACGATGATGAGCATACAACGGAATTTTTCGGAAAGATTGCCGAATACTATACCAGCGATCAGTTGGACGCTTTTTTCAAGATAATGGAAGCGTGCCTTTGCATGATCCAATCTGAGGGTGAAACGCCTTGATGCAAGGAGTAAGGTGCACCTATGTTCCGCATACTGGAATATATATATGAAGTTTACAGGGAGCAGAGTTTTTCACGCGCTGCGCAAAAACTCTATTTGTCGCAACCGTCATTAAGCCTTACCATCAAAAGATATGAAAATGAGATCGGGGTTCAGATCTTTGACCGCAGCACTGCGCCCGTAAAGCTCACGGATGCAGGGGAGGTGGTGATGGAATATATCCAAAGGATCCTTGCCACGGAACGGGACATGCAGGCTTATTTGGAAGACTACCGCGAACTGAAAACGGGAAACCTGACCCTGGGGGCAGCGCATATGTTCTCGAGCTACCTCTTGCCGCATCTGATTGCCAGGTTTTTGCATGTGTATCCGGACATTCACGTAAGCATAGCAGAATCTGATTTCGTCTCCCTGCAGGGAATGACTTTAAACGGAGATGTGGATTTGTTGATCGAAAGCCATGATTTTGATCAAGAGCTTTTTCAGGTTTATCCACTGTTTGAGGAATATATCCTGCTTGCGGTTCCGGCAAATGACACGGTCAATAGTGGCAAAGCTGCCTGCGCACTTACTGCTGCGGACGTGTTGCGCAACCGGCATGTGGACGAACAATGGCCGTGCATCCCTTTGGAACTGTTTCGTGAACGTCCGTTTTTGATGCTGGAAAAGGGGCATGACATGAACAGCCGTGGCTTGCGCTTTTGCCGGGAAAGCGGGTTTGAGCCAAAGGTATTCATGTATTTGAACCAATTGACGACCGCCTGCAGCCTTGCGGCGCAACATTTGGGGGTGACCTTTGTTTCAGACACGGCGGTGAAACTTACCAATCCGGGAGAAGAATTGCTTTATTATAAGCTTACGGGCCCAAATGTAAAGCGCTGCATCAACCTGGTTCACAAGCGCAAACGGTATATTTCCAAGGCGGCCGAAGCATTCATCGCCATGGCGATGAATCTGAGCAGCCAGGGGATTTCCGGCGTATGCAAATCGAATGAAAAACAAGGGGAAGACCTGTAAGTTGAGGGAGGCGCTGCTTCCTGTATTAGAATCGTTATTTAAAAGCATAAATAAGGTTTATTCGGTTATTGATATTTGACGATAATGATATTTTGACAGATGATGAATGATAGGCGGTGCGTTGCGGCGCAGACGCCACATAAACAATGCGGAGGTAAAACCATGTTTGATCTGAAGGGGATTTATTGCCCAATTGCAACTCCATTCATCGACGATAAAATCGCGTACGACAAGCTGGACGAAAATTTGGATTTCTGGATTTCTTCAAAGCTGGAAGGCATTGTAGTTATGGGTTCCAACGGCGAGTTCGTATCGCTGCGGGAAAGCGAGAAAGAGGAGTTAATACGGCATTGCTGCAAACGCATTGCGGGAAAAAAGCGCGTTGTGGTCGGAACGGGCAGCAACTGCTTTGATGAAACGCTGCACCTTTGCAACTTTTCCAAGGAATGCGGCGCGGATGCGGTGCTGCTTGTAACGCCATTCTATTACAAGGGCAGCATGAAGGACGATGTGCTGGAGGAATACTTCACCGCCGTTGCAGACCGCTCTCCCTTGCCGGTCATCCTTTACAACATGCCTGCGAACACCGGCGTAAACATGTCCTCAGCGCTGCAGACAAAGCTTTCGCGTCACCCGAACATTGTGGGGGTCAAGGATACGTCCGGCAACATCGTGCAGATCACCGAAACCATTCGGGACACTGAACCGGATTTCTCGGTTCTGGCCGGAAACTGGGCGTTCCTGCTTCCAAGCCTTTACCTTGGCGCAAAGGGCGGGACGCTTGCGCTGTCAAACGTGCTTCCAAATGAATGCGCAGAGCTGATTGAGCTTTTTGAGGCAGGGAAGGCGGAAGAAGCAAGGCAGCTTGCTTTGCGCCTCATGCCTGTAAACGCTGCTGTAACAACGAAATACGGCATCGCCGGGTTGAAGGCGGCAATGGAATATGTGGGACTCTTCGGCGGCGAACCACGCCTGCCGCTGCGGCGTGCGAGTGAGGAAGTCCGCGCTTATGTCCGCAGCACCCTGGTGAATGCAGGGATCGCCGTGCGGGATATCGACTGAAAAACAGCTAACGGGACTGCGAACGCAGCCTTAGTTTATAGACACAAAGGAGTTAGAAAAATGGAAAAGAATGTTCTTGTCATGATCCCTGGCCCTACGCCGGTGGTAAAGTCGATTCAGGAACAAATGGGACGCGAAATTCAGGCATTTGGCGACCCACGTTTTGTAAAGGACTATAAAGAACTGATTGATGACCTTGGCAAGCTGTTCAATTGCTCCGGCCAGACGTTTCCCCTTGCCGGAACAGGCACCCTGGCCATGGAAATGGCAATTTCAAATGTGACCAGGCGCGGTGACAACGTTTTGATCGTAAGCAACGGCTTTTTCGGGGATCGATTCATCGATATCTGCGAAAGAAAGGGCTTGAACGTAGACGTGCTGGGCGCCGAGTGGGGGACCGCAGTTTCGCTGGAAGCGATTGACCGGAAGCTGAGCGAGAAAAAGTATGCTGCGATGACCGTAACGCACGTGGATACTTCCACTGCAGTGCTTGCGCCTGTTGCAGAGATCGGCAAGATGATGAAAAAGCATCCCGAAACCATGTTCATCGTTGATGGCGTTGCGGCGACTGCGGCGGAATTCACGGATGTTGACGGCATGGGGATCGACATCCTGTTTACCGGATCTCAGAAGGCGTTCGGCGTTTGCCCGGGCATGCTGATCCTTTGGGCGAGCGAGCGGGCGCTTGCACGTCGCAAATCCCTAGGCACCATCCCGGAATACTATGTCGATTTTGAAAAGTGGCTCCCTATCATGGAGAACCCTGCAAAATATTTTGCGACACCAGCGGTCAACTTGGTGTGGGCAATGAAAGAAGCGACTGCCATCATCAGCGAAGAGGGGCTTAAGGCACGCGATGCACGGCATCATAAAAATGCACAGGCGATCCATAAGGCGCTCGAAGCCATTGGATTTTCCATTCTGGCAAAGCCGGAATGCCGCGCAGACACCCTCAGCGTTTGCATCTATCCGAACGGGGTCGATGATGCGAAATTCCGTGCTGCGATGTTTGAAGAAGGCGTTGTTGTTGCGGGTGCGCTCGGCGCATATGCAGGGAAAGCATTCCGCCTTGGCCACATGGGCAATATCGATCAAAATACGATCGTGCAAGCGCTCAGCGCTGTGGAACGCTCCCTGAAAGCATGCGGTTGTGACATCCGTTACGGTACGGCAGTCGGCGCTTACATGGAAGCGATCAACGAATAAGCCGGGGTTATACTTTTGAAGAAGCGGCAGCATGCGGGAAACCGCATACTGCCGCGTGATCGTTTTGCAGCATATTTAACCTTAAGGAGGACAAGGTGAAATACGGACAACTCGGAAAAACCGGCATTGAGGTCTCACGCCTTTGCGTTGGGTGCCTGAGCTTTGGACAACCGTTCAGCGATTCTCACATGTGGACGCTGAATCAGGAGGAAACGGAAACCATTGTCAGAAAGGCGCTGGACTTGGGCTTTACTTTTTTTGATACCGCAAATACGTACTCCCATGGCACAAGCGAGGAATACTTGGGCAGGGCGATCAAAAACAGCGTATCACGGGATAAAGTGATCCTTGCGACAAAGGTTTATTTTAATGAAGGGCATCTTTCCAAAAAAGCGATTCGGCGTGAAATAGATGGTTCACTCAAACGGCTGAACACGGATTATGTTGATCTTTACATCATCCACCGGTTTGATCGAACGACGCCGATTGAGGAAACCATGGAGGCGCTGGATGGCCTCGTAAAATGCGGAAAGGTCCGCGCTTTGGGCGCTTCCGCCATGTACGGATACCAGTTTTACAGCATGCAGGTTGCTGCCGAGCGGAATGGTTGGACAAAGTTTTGCTCTATGCAGAACCACTATAACCTCCTTTATCGCGAGGACGAACGGGAAATCATCCCGCTTTGCAAGCAGGAAGGCGTAGCTTTGACGCCGTTTAGCCCTCTCGCGGCGGGTCGCCTTGCCCGTGTGGAATGGAAATCGGATAGCCCGCGCAGCCAAATGGACAGAACCGCTTCCCCAAAATATGACGGAACGCAGCAAACGGACTATGAAATTGTACGGCGTGTGCATGAAACGGCCGAAAAACATGGCGCCACCATGACACAGGTTGCGATTGCATGGCATATGGCGAAGGGTATGACGGCGCCCATCATCGGAGCTACAAAGGCAAAGTATCTCGAGGATGCGGCAGGAGCGCTTGAACTATCATTTTCCGCTGAAGATATCGCTTATCTGGAAGAACCGTATCAACCGCACAAAGTCGTGGGGCGATAAGGTACAATAAGTGGCGCAAAGTGGGAAGAGCACAAAAAGGGACATAGTTTGCAGAATTCTGGT
>DCKB01000049.1 GCA_002320595.1 Christensenella sp. UBA1685 | reverse complement strand
CAGCGTCGCTTCTACGACTCCCATCGTTTCTACTCGCTTGCCGACTTCGATGCTCAGCTCGCTGTGCATCGAAGAGCCTCCAATAACCGTCCTATGCGCCCTTTACAGTATTGCTCTCCCAACCTTTTCCTTCGTTGCTATACCGTCCAACATGTTTGACAAACCTACAGTTTATTAATATAAGAAGAAATGAACGGCAGCTTTGCGCCGCGCGGCAAAAAAGCCCCCGCAGGGCGCGGGGGCAGGGGGAGAACCAAATTTGCAGTTCCATTTTGGAAGAGCGCCGGCACGGCGCGGGAAAGGCAGGCCGGGCGCGCCTGGCATTAAGCGGCCCGGCGCCTCATGCCTATGAGGACCGCCGCCGCCGCGTAAAGCAGCGCGAGCGCGACGTGCCAGTACACCGTCCTGCGGGCCTTCTGCTCCGCAGCATCGTCCGGCGCGGCGTCCCGGAAGGCTGCGGCCCAGCAATCGAGGGCAGGAGTGAGCAGCATGAGGATCTCCAGGATGATAACGCTGTAGAAAACGATCCATTTCACCGTCCCGCTCTCCCATAGGGCAACGAGGCGAGGGCCGGCCAACGCGAATATACATGCGCAGAAGTCTGCAACATAAACCGTTTCCTTTCGGCGCACGGTATCCCAAAGGCTCTTTTTCTGCTTTTCAGGCGTTTTATTCTTTTCTTCTTTCCTGTTATCCTGCATATGCTTTATAAGTAGCAATTACAAGATTGCTATAGTCAAAATAGGATTCATAAGGAGCATAGATGCATCCAAAGTAATTACAATCTTCTAAATAGTTATAGAAGCTATCAGATGTCCCTGAAAGACTATAATCGATGGCATACTCCCGTATATAAGTACGTGTAGCTGTTGTAACAGGTGTTTCACTGCCATTTTGCGGAATTACTGTTCCTGTTCGCGTCCACATAGTTACGCCGCGATAAGATTCTACGGTAATCGTTCTATCTAAGATGGCTTCCGCTGCCTCTACAATACCTGCTATTGCGCATACAACCGCTATTGCTTGCGGAACCGTAAGTTGGAGCCATGATGCAATTGTTGCAGCTCCTGACGCTACTGTTATGCCTTTACTTAATGTCCTCAATCCTATCTGCTCTGCACTATGCACTTTATCCTCACGAATTTTAATCGTAAGGGGAGCGTATGCCTGCGATTCTGTATATAAGTCTTTCCAACTATATGCAGCACCATATCGGTCGGCCATCTTCCGCTTTACTGCATTAATTTTTAGCTGGTCCCCCGCTTTGGCCGCATAGCCCGCGGGCGCTCGCGTAGACACGGCTTTGGCTACGTTCTTTTTTTCCAGCGCTTTTGCCTTTATTGCGTTCAAGTCGCTTTGCGATACAATTCCGTTGTCAGCCATAATGCCTGTATTCACTTCATAAACTGTGTATGTATCGTTTTTTAAAACGTACGATGCACAATACTCGCCTGACTTGTTCGGATAGATCGTTAAAACCATCTCCTCTGTTTCCTGCCAGTACAACCCATTCTCATGATGAAATTCCGCAAAAGTTGCTTCGGTTTCTGTCGCATTCGCTCCAGGCATCATGATGCACAAGAACGCAATTGCCAGAAAAACTGAGACCGTTTGTTTCGCTGTTTTCATTTTTGTGCCCTCCTGTATTATGATGTTTTATTTTCCTACAGTTTTCACCATAAGCCAAAATACCTTATTTTTATGGATAACTTCAAAGAATGGATCAGATCAACTATTATGTTACTTTCTTTTTCATTTTATTTTGCTGATCGTTTTTTGTCAACGGAGTTAATCATTTGTTAACAATATATTGTTTGGCCGTAGTCCTTCCCATATATCCCTCTCATGCAACTTTAATGAAATCTTAGTTTTCTGTTGATACTTTGTTTATATGTTTTTGCTATGCTTAGCTTATGCGGATATGCCACGCATGCCGCAAGGAAAACGCAAGGGGGTCCGCAATGGAATTCTTAACGCGCATAAACGACTTTCTTTCGGCGCTGTTCTGCGCCTGCTTCGCATATCAGATCATCTATCTCGCCGTGGCGTTTCTCAAACGCCCAAAACCGCTGCCGCCTGCCGTGCCCCGGCGCTATGCGGCAATCCTCTGCGCCCGCAACGAGGAGGCCGTCATCGGGAACCTGATCGAAAGCATCCATGCCCAAAAATACCCGGGCGGCCTTGTGGATGTTTACGTCTGCGCGGACAACTGCACGGACGGCACGGCCGCAGTCGCGCGCGCACGCGGCGCAATCGTATTTGAGCGGTTTGACTCCATGCGCATTGGCAAGGGATATGCGCTTGATTTCCTGTTTGAACGGCTGCGCGCCTCGGGTGCGTTCGCGCGGTACGACGGATTTTTCTTCTTTGATGCGGACAACCTTCTGCACGAGGATTTCATTGCCGAAATGAACAAATCCTTCGCCGCGGGCAACCGCATCATAACAAGCTACCGCAACTCCAAGAATTACGGGGACAACTGGATCAGCGCAGGCTATTCGCTCTGGTTTCTCCGCGATGCGCAATACATGAACAACCCGCGCATGCAGCTTAAAACCTCAAGCGTTGTGGGCGGCACAGGCTTCCTGGTTGCGCGCGAGGTCATCGAAAAGAACGGCGGCTGGCCCTTTCATCTGCTCACGGAGGATACGGAGTTTACCATCGACAGCGTCCTCTCCGGAGAGTTTATCGCCTATTGCGGCAACGCCATCCTTTATGACGAACAGCCCACGTCCTTCCGCCAATCCTGGCGGCAGCGGCTGCGCTGGTCCCGCGGGTATTTGCAGGTGCTCCATAAATACGGCGCGCGCCTCGTCTCCGGCGTGTTCCGCGGCGGGAAGCGCGGCTATGCCTGCTTCGACATGCTCATGGCCATCCTCCCCGCAATCGTTCTCACCCTGGCCTGCGCGCTCTTGAACGCGGGCGGCGCGCTTTACAGCCTGATCGTGCTGCGCGAACCCGTGCTCGGCACGCTTTGCGGGGAATTGCTGCGCTGGTTCGGCGGCATGTATGTAACGCTCCTTGCAACCGGCGCCGTCACGCTCGCAAGCGAGTGGAAGCGCATCTACTGCGGCAGCTTCCGCAAGGTGTTCTTCTTGTTCACGTTCCCGCTTTTCATGATGACCTACCTGCCGGTTTCCGTGGCCGCACTGTTCCAGAAGGCGGAGTGGAAGCCCATCCGCCACAGCGTAAACAAAACGCTCGCGGACCTGCGGGACGCAGCCTGAAACCGGCCCGCATAAAAATTGGGGGCGGAGCCGAGCGTGATCAGTGCGGGATGCAGCGAGGCGAAAGCCCAGTAAGCAAGGGCGCGCAAAGAAGCCGCTTCTGCGGCGACGCGGCGCGGCCTTTGCGAATTGAGAAGCAGCGGCAAAGCCGCTGACGGGGGATTGCCGTATCAGCAAGGGCCGTGCCCGTTTACTTATTTATCCGCATGGCCAATCCCAGAACGAGCAGCAGTGCAACGTTTGTAACGATTGTCGTCGTCCAAATGAAAGTACCTCCGCTGGA
The DNA here is from genome assembly GCA_002320595.1 of Christensenella sp. UBA1685. GTDB lineage: Bacteria > Bacillota > Clostridia > Christensenellales > CAG-138 > UBA1685. Next base: position 6,795 of record DCKB01000049.1, on the reverse strand, counting down.
AAGCGTCTGCACGATATCCAAAACCGAGGCTAGAATAGAAATCACCCCGAAGATCGTAATGAGGTTGACAGGCGTCTCCTTGCGCGCACGTTCCAAGTCCTCCTGCTGTTCAGCCAATATGTTGATTTTTGTGCTGACATCCGAAACCAAGGTAGGAGTCTGCAATCTGAAACGGAAGTGCGGCGCAATTATCCTGCACAGTAAAGGATTCCGCATTCAGGAATGCTTCACACAAAATGCTGCGCGAAACGCCGTAACAGGTACCGACCGCATGGGCTGATCGGTCAAAGATCTCCTTCACATTTTCATTGAGATCCATCGTCGTAACGGGAACAACCTGCAATTTTTCCTTCAGTTTTGCTTGCTGAAAACTTTCATGGTCATATTTCAGGGGGATAATGATATAGCTTCCGAATTTGGTTGGCTTCTGCATGGACAAAATTCCTCCCGGGTGCCGCTTTTTAATGCAAATAAAACTATAGCATGCCACAAAGGCAGCCGCAAGGGCGCGTTAGGCATACTTTTCTTTGTTTTGATGATTGCGGGGAAAGAGGACAGAAGGATGGGCGAAACCAAGCGGTGGTGGAAATTTGTTAGGAAATGAAAGCGGCTCCCGCTTAGGAGCCGCTTTTGCATGTGCTGCTTCAGAGCCTCTGGTTGCGGTTCCTGTGCCGGTAATACAGGTAAAGAAGTATCCCGCCAAACAGGCAGAGTACAAGACAAAATTTCGCATCAAGACAGTTTTTCTGCGCGTCATGATAAGCCCAAATCGGAGCACCGACCATATAAGCTAATACAAGCAGGATTAAAATGGCTGGACCCATCGTTTTGCTTCCTTTCTTTTCGGCTTATGTGGGCGGCAGCTCCAAATTTATTACTCCTGTCCATGTATCGTCCATATTGTAGTGAACTGGAATACCAACAATGGTTACTTTCCAATTGATTTTCACATCGGCAGTTACATAATAGGAACAGAAATTATCGAAATCGTTTTCGATCACCACTTCTCCGCCAAGCAACGTTGCCGTAGCAGTTGAAAGCCCGCCGAAGTAGGCATCTACTACATATCCATCATACCAGCCAACAGAACCCCAAGAAACGTAATATACAATTACATTTGTTGTTGTTCCAAAGGAATACTCATGCGGAATCCGCTCGTAGTATGGGCCACCTCTAGCAACAGTAGGCGATATATTTTCGTCCCTGCCAAGTATTACAAATTGTGTTGAATTATTGTTTTTCACCAAGGTTTGTTGCATATTACTTGCTTCCGCTTCTATCGCAACAAGATGCTCGTTGGTCAGGGCAGAAATGTATGTATCATCGACCGAAACGTTTACTCCATACTCATCCTCCAAATCAGCAAAAAATTTCGCAATCTCAGCTGGTGTCAGCGCTTCTCTAGAGTCTGTAGCATAGGTTGGCAAAGTGTAGGAAAACAGCAGCAAGGTTGTCAGTACGAAAGAAATCAGTTTTTTCATTTCATACCTCCTACATTATTTGTCATAAAATAATAACAAAGTTTCGTCTAAAGAGGCAGCAAATCGTTTGTCTATCCCCTCCTATCTAAAAAATAATCTTTTATATTTATTTTTATACTATACTTATTATAATTTGTCAATTATAAATCTAATAAAGTTGCGAGACATATCCCCCTTCCACGGTTGACTCTTCATAAACTAACGCAAAAAGCCGCCCGAAGGCGGCTCTTTTGATCAGCGTTCCTCGCGCTTCTTTGGCGCGATGACCACGCGGCGGTTGGGCTCCTCGCCCTCGCTGTAAGTGGTCACATAGGGGTTGTTTTGCAGCGTTGCATGCAGCACGCGGCGCTCGTAGGGGTTCATCGGCTCCAGCGTGCGCGCGCGGCCCGTGGCCTTTACCTGCGAGGCAATCTTGCGGGCAAGGCGGGTGAGCGTTTCCTCCCGCTTGTCGCGGTAGCCCTCGGTGTCAATGGTGACGCGGGTATAACCCGTTTCCTTGCGGCTGCGGTTGATGCAGAGCGAGGTAAGGTACTGGATGGCATCGAGCGTCTCGCCCCGGTGGCCGATCAAAATGCCCATGGAGGCGGAATCGATCCTGAGGCGGATCCCTTCCTCGGTAATGCTAGCAAGCACCGTGGCCTCAACGCCCATCGCGGCAAGCAGGCCCTTCAGGAAGTCCGCTGCAGCGTTGCCTTCCGCCGCTTCCGCGGAATAGTTGATCTCCTCGCGCGGAAGGACGGGGGTGCTGTCGTAGTTTTCGCGGCGGCCGCGGTTCCTGTCGCGCCGTTCGCGGTTGTCCCTGCGTTCGCGGCGCTCGCGCGGCGCTGCTTCTGCGGCCCCGGCGGAACCGTTGGAAGCGGCTTCCGCTTCGGTGGGTTCCGCAAAAGAGGGTTCAGCGGGCTCCTGCCCGGCTTCGGCGCGCGGCGTGCGGGGCGGCCGCGGTTCCCGTTCGCGCCTGTCCCTGCGCTCGCGGTTGTCCCTGCGTTCGCGGCGTTCGCGCGGCATGTCCTTGTTTGCAACATAATCCGGGATGACGATCTTTTCCGGTTCGCGCTCAATCAGCCGCACAATCGCAGGCTTTGCGCCGATGCCGAACACGCCCTTGGTTTCCTGCTGTATGATGTCAATCTCCACTTCGTCGATGGAAATCTGAAGCTCGCGCAGACCGTTAAATATGGCCTCGTCGATGGATTTTCCGGTGGCTTCCAAGGTCCTCATTATTTTCCTTCCTCCTTCACAACCGGTGTCATGGGGTACTTTTTGTTCATGTAAAGGTTCACAAGCAGCATCAGAACGCTGCTGAGCGTCCAATAAATTGCAAACGCGGCATTATACGATAGGCAGAACACGAAGGACATGATGGGGAAGATGTACATCATCATCTTTCCGCTGCCTGCGGCCGGGTTATCCGTCTTGGGCTGGTTGCGCTGCATGAGCCAGGATGCAAAGAACTGGCTGACGCCCGAAAGGATGGGCAGGATGAACCAGCCGTTGTTGTAGCCCGCGTATAGGTCAAGGAAAGGCTGAACCGCCTGGTTATAGGCCGCAATGGCGCTCTCGCTCGTCAGGAAGCGGTAGGTTTGCTGCATCACGCCGTTGTTATCCACAAAGTAGGAACGTGCCGCAATGCCCAGATCCATCAGCTTCTGCCAGACTTCCGTGTTGTCCTTCAGGAAGAGCAGGTTTGCAAGATCCGGCGTGGCAAGAAAGCTTTGGCCGCTCTGCACAACCGCAGAAAGGCCGTTGTCCGGCTGCCAGATGTTGTTGACCCAAAGGAATTTGAAGGACTTGAACAGCTCCATGGCCTGATCCGCCTCCTCTGTGATGAGGCGCAGCGTCATTTCGTAGCCCCAAAATCGGAACGCCGCAATGAAGCAGAAGAACAGCGGCATGGTGATGAGCATCGGCAGGCAGCTGCCCCACATGCTCACCCCGCGTTCCTTCATGAGCTTCTGCTGCTCGCGGTTCATGCGCTGGGGATCGTCCTTATACTTTTTTTGCAGGCGCTGGATTTCCGGCTGGATGGCCTGCATTTTCATGGAGGATTTGCGCGTTTTGATGTCGGAAAAAACCGTAAGCCCGCGCAGAACAACGGTGCTGATCAGAATCGTAAAAAATACGCTGCCGATGTTTTCATAAAGCCAGCGCATCGCCTCCAGGAACCATGTAGTTAAAAAGAAATCGCCTTGCACGGATTTTCCTCTCTTTTCCTAATTCTTTCGTTCATGCCCCGCCGTGGAAGCGGAAACCGCTGCCGATGTTTTAAGTTTTATGGAACGGGGTCATAGCCGCCTTTGGAAAACGGATTGCAGCGCAGAATGCGCCAAAACGCGAGAAGCCCGCCTTTGATTGCGCCATGCTTTTCAATGGCCATGCGCGCATAATTCGAGCAGGTCGGCGTATAACGGCAGCATCCGGGGTGACGGGGGGAAATATAAACCTGATAGCCGCGGATCAGCGACAGCAAAACCCGTTTCATTGCTCCGCTTCCGCCCCCTCGGCCTCCCGTTTTGCGCGATGTTCGGCTTTGTGTTTTTCCTCTTCCGTTTTCAGAAGGTTCGCTCTGCGCAGCAGGCTGCGCATAACGCTTTGAATCGCGGTGAATTTCTCGCCCACAACCGGCTCTCGAGCTATGAAGATAAGGTTGTATCCGTCTTTCACGCACGGGATCATCGGGCCAAAAGATTCCCTCAACCGGCGTTTGACGCGATTGCGGACGACGCTGTTGCCAAGCTTTTTGCTGACGGAAAATCCAACGTGAACCGGAGGCTGTTTCGGCTTTTTGCCAGCTTTGGCGTAAACGAGCACGAGCTGCCGGGCCGCCTTGGATTGACCTTTGCGGTATACATGGCGGAATTCTTTGTTCCGCTTTAAAGAATAACAGCGTTTCACCTGTTGGTTTTCACCATGTGTTTGTTCTCCCCCGCACGGATACAGCGGGAAAAAGGTTCGTTTTCCTGCGAAAAGCACACGGCAAGCGATCCGTTCCTGTTCCGACCGCTTGCCGCCAAACTTTTGATCAAGCTTTTACGCAGACAGTCTTTTCCTGCCCTTAAGCCTTCTGCGGGCAAGTACGTTCCTGCCGTTCTTGGTCTTCATGCGCTGACGAAAACCGTGAACCTTCTTGCGCTGCCTTTTCTTGGGCTGATACGTTTGAAGCATGTCGGTGCACCTCTCTTCCAGCTATTCTAAGCGCTTGCGGCCTCATGCCGCTTTGCGCCCGATGATCGAATCCGTCAATTCCCAATTATATCGGAACGCGCACGTTTCTGTCAAGAAATATTCAGCGTTTGCGGGCATTTTCAGAATGTGCAGGCAAGCGCAGAGATTTCATTTTTCCACATTTTCCACAGAAACACAAGATGTTGTTATCTTCTTTTTTTTCAACACAAGCCTCCAAGAATTCTGCCGAAAAACAGGCGCGCCGCACTTGAAAGCACCCTGCAATTTTGATATGATACCAAAACAGAGTTTGATTGATCGTGCGAAACCAGGTCTGCCGACGGCAGCTTTTTTCGTATAGATGCAATTTATCCACATGGTTATCCACAAATGTGGATGGTTATCCACATTTGCGCTGCATGATTTCCGAAGAGCGGGGGAATTTACGATGAAAACAAGCCGGGCAGTATGGGAAAAATCCCTCGCAGCCTTGCAGGAGCAAATGACGCCCATCAGCTATAAGACATGGATCACGCCGATTCAGCCCATTTGCATCAAGGACAACACGCTTGTTCTGCAGGCGGAAAACGAAACTTCAAAAAACACGCTGCGCTCCCTTTACACGCAGATGGTGACCGATGCCGTGAACCGGGCGAACGGAACGGGCTATCTTGTGCGCTTTATCGACGAGGCGGAACGCGGGGATTACCCGGACCCAAACGCCGGAAAAACAGCTTACAGCAGCGATTTTACGCTGAACCCCAAATATACGTTTGAATCCTTCGTGATCGGCAGCTCAAACAACTTCGCGCATGCTGCGGCGCAGGCCGTTGCGGACAACCCTTCCTCCGCTTACAACCCGCTGTTCATTTACGGCGGGGTGGGCCTTGGAAAAACGCACCTGATGCACGCCATCGGCCACCGGATGCTGCAAAACAACCCGGATGCGCGCATCATTTATGTGACGAGCGAAACCTTCACAAACGAATTCATCCAATCCATCCAGGAGAACAAGAACGCGCAGTTCCGCAACAAGTACCGCAGCGCAGATGTTCTCATGGTGGACGATATCCAGTTCATCTCCAGCCGTGAGCGCACGCAGGAGGAGTTCTTCAACACCTTCAACGCCCTGCACACCTCCGGCAAGCAGATCATCCTGAGTTCCGACCGGCCGCCCATGGAGCTGACCACGCTGGAGGAACGCTTGCGTTCGCGCTTTGAAGGCGGGCTCATCACGGACGTTCAGCCGCCCGACCTTGAAACGCGGATCGCCATTCTCAAAAAGAAGGCGACGGATGAAAGCATTGATGTGGACGAATCCGTGCTTTCCTACATCGCGGAAAAGGTCAATTCCAACATCCGCCAGCTAGAAGGCTCGCTGACGCGCGTGTATGCTTACGCCAAACTCACTAAGCGCCCGCTGGACATGCACATTGCGGATGCTGCGCTCAAGGACATCATTCCCGGCTATGAAAACCGCAAGGTCACGGTGGAGCTGATTCAGCAAATCGTGGCGGATTATTATTCCGTGGATGTGGAGGCGCTCCTTTCCCAGCGCCGCACGATGGAATTCACTTACCCGCGCCAAGTAGCAATGTACCTTTCCAAGGAGCTGACCGAAGAATCGCTCAAGGCCATCGGCCGCCGCTTTGGCGGGCGGGACCACACGACCGTGATCAGCGCCTGCAAAAAGATCAAGGCGGACATGAACGAGAATCCTCAGCTTGTGCTTGTGCTGGAGGATCTCACGAAGCGGATTCGGAAAAACTGAGTTTTCAATTTTGCATTATACTGTGGCGTGCCTTTGCGGTACGCCTTTTCTCTATAACAACGGATGAACCTGCAAGGGATGCGCTGTGGTTTCCGGCAAGCCCCATCAGCGCTCCGGCGAAAGAATCCTTACAGCAAACTGAACACGCAAAAAACTTCCTTCCTGTAGGTTTGTCAAACATGTTGGACGGTATAGCAACGAAGGAAAAGGTTGGGCGAGCAATACTGTAAAGGGCGCATAGGACGGTTATTGGAGGCTCTTCGATGCACAGCGAGCTGAGCATCGAAGTCGGCAAGCGAGTAGAAACGATGGGAGTCGTAGAAGCGACGCGGATCCTCACGGTGGCTGCGCTCTACTTTGCCATTGTGACGGGGCGTATAG
>DCKB01000056.1:33547-55447 GCA_002320595.1 Christensenella sp. UBA1685 | reverse complement strand
TCACAATGGCAAGGTAGAGCGCAGCCACCGTGAGGATCAGCGTCGCTTCTACGACTCCCATCGTTTCTACTCGCTTGCCGACTTCGATGCTCAGCTCGCTGTGCATCGAAGAGCCTCCAATAACCGTCCTATGCGCCCTTTACAGTATTGCTCTCCCAACCTTTTCCTTCGTTGCTATACCGTCCAAGATGCTTGACAATCCTACATTAAACATCCATATAGTTGAAATTAATAATTTGGGGTATGGAGAAGGCGTGTTCAATATTATTGAAATTGACCGGGCTCATAACTGCGCATATGATATTTATCATAAGCTAAAAGGATTTTAGGAGGTAACGTATGTAATTACATATTATAAACCCCAACACTTCACGGCGCATGACGGAGATGATTCGCAGCTCAGCTGAACAAGCGGCTGCATTTGGAACGGAGATCGTATGCGAAGGCCTGCGCAGAGGCCCGGAATATGCCGACTGCGCATATGACGGTGTGATTGTAAGCCACGAGCTGGTTCAGATGGTTCAAGCCGATATGCGTATGGCGGCTGGATATGATGCATATGTTGTGGCATCGTTTGCCGATCCTGCGCTTGATGCCCTGCGCGAGCTCACTGATAAGCCGGTTGTGGGCATCGCAGAGTCGGCACTGCATTTTGCTTCTTTTTTAGGGTACAAATTCGCAGTCACCAACACCTTGCCTCGGTTAGAGCGAACCTTTGAGGATGAGGTGAGGCGCGCGGGCGCATCGGATAGGCTTGCGGCTGTGAGCTTCCGCGTATCGCGTTTCCAGTTTCCTTGAAAGCACGGAGGATGCCAAGGCAATATGTGCGGCGGCTCTTTGGTGAAGTGCTGGCGCTATGCGGAAAACAAAACTGAAAAGGAGAACGAGCAATGAAACGCATCTGCATGACCGGGTTCGACCCAGTTAGAAGCCTCGGGGACGAAAAGAATCCTTCCTATGAGCTCATCCGCGATTTCCCGCGGGAATTCATGGGATATGAAGTGATGACCTTTGAGGTGCCAACCGCTTTTGACCGCAACCGCGCAGCGGTGGCCTCCATCATCCAAGAGAATAAACCGGACATCTTTCTGGGCCTTGGCCTGAGCGGAAGCAGGTTTGAAATCACACTCTAAAACGTGGGCATCAATTTCCGCGATGCGGGATACATGAAGGATAACGACGGGATGATCCTTCACCATGAGCCGATTTATGCGGACGGTGCGGGCGGTTACATTTCCCCCATGCCTGTTCAGAAGGTGGTGGCTCGTGCACAGGCGGAAGGCATCCAGATGGCGGAATCCTATTACTGCGGCACTTACTGCTGCAATCAGGTGCTCTACAACGGCCTTTACCACAGGGACAAATTCTTCCCGAACATGCTTGCGGGTTTCCTGCATGTGCCGTATTTCCCCGAGCTTGTGATCGGCCGCAAGTCTGCGCCTTCCATGCCGCGGGAGAAATCGGCTCGTGCGCTTGAGATTCTGCTGGAAGAGTGCGTGGAAGCGCTGAAATAAACTGAATCGGAAAAAGGAAAGCGACAGCCGAAAAACGGCGGAAAGGGATATCTGTATATGAAGACAAAGAACTGGCCGGAAGGCGTGCAATGCGGTGTTGCGCTCACGTTTGACCTTGATGCGGAAACCTTCTGGTTTTCCCGCACCATGGACAGCATGGCAAGCCCCAATCTGATGGCGGAAGGCGCTTATGGCCCCAAGGTTGCTGTGCCCCGCATTCTGGACATGCTGGACAGGCTTGAGCTGAAGGCGACGTTCTTTATTCCGGGCTGGGTCATCGAGCATCATACCGAAACCTGTCGCGAGATTGTGCGCCGCGGGCATGAAATCGGCTATCACGGCTATCTGCATGAAAAAGCATACTTCGTTGAGCAGGAAAATGAGCTGATTGCAAAGGCGAAAAAGATCATGAAGGATCTACTCGGCGTGGAGCCCGTCGGCCACCGCACGCCGGAAGCCGAACTGACAAAGGAGACGATCAGAACCATCATCGACAACGGGTTTGAATATTCCACCAACACAATGGACCGGGATTGCCCATACCTGCACGAACTGGAAGACGGCAGGAAGATCGTGGAGCTTCCCTTCAACTGGCTTTATGATGATTCCTCCCACTTTTTCTTTACGCTGCAAACTCCGGAACGCCGCAGAATCTGTGCGCCGAGCACGGTGTATGAAATCTGGCGGACAGAATTTGACGGGCTGTATGAAGAAGGCGGCTTGTATCCGTTTGTGCTGCACCCGCAGATCATCGGCCGCGTGAGCCGTGTGAAGATGATTGAAGACCTGCTCACCTATATGAAGAGCCGGCCCGGTACGCTTATTGGCCCGGGAAAGGTGATTGCAGACGCGGCGCGCAAGGCGCTGATGCCGGAAGCATAAGCATGCGGATGAGGGACGGTAGATGTTCGATATTGTAATTTACAACGGATTTCATATTACGATGGAGGGCAAGGGTCTCGGCGTAATCGAAGAAGGAGGCCTTGCTATTCAGGATGGAAAGATTGCTGCGGTTGGCACGGCGGAGGAAATGCGCCGCGCTGACGCAAGGCGTAAGATCGACGCAAGCGGCATGGCTGTTCTGCCGGGCCTGATCGACGCGCAGTCCACACCGGCTTCGGCCTGCTGCGAGGCCTTTCTCAGGACATCGGCTCCCGGATGCAGCGCGGGCTTTGGCCGTTTTATGATGAATTGGATCGGGAAGGTGCGGCGATCGGCTCCCGCCTTGCAATTCTTGAGGCCATGAAAGCAGGCACCACCACCTTCAATGACTTTTTCGGCAACATGGCAGATCTTGCCCGCAACCATGTATCCATGGGGACACGCGCCATCGTGACCGAGATGGTCAATGAAATGCTCAAAAAGCTTACCGACAACAAAACGGGGCTTTATGCGTTCGACCCTGTGGTGGGCGAAGAAAAATTCAACCGCGCTCTTGCGCTTTACGATGCGTTTGAAGGCGCGGAAAACGGCAGAATCACCGTGGGCTTCGGCGTACAGGCAACGGATATGCTTTCCACGGAGCTGCTGTGCCGCATGTACCGCGAGGCGCGCAGCCGCAACAAGAAGTTCATGCTCCACTTGGAGCAGGGAGACCGGGAGATCGACCAGATGCAGCGCCGCTACGGCAAGCGCTCCATCGCATATCTGGAAGAACTCGGGATGCTGGATGAAAACCTGCTTGCGGTGCATCTTACGGAATCCTCGGGCGAAGATGCGAAATACCTTCCCGGAAAGGGAGCTTCGCTTTTGCACTGCGCAGGCGCCATCGGCCTGATCGACGGCATCAACCCGCCCATCGGAGAATACCTTGCGGCAGGCGGCAGCGTGGCGCTTGGGTCGGATCATGTGCCGGGAAACAACTGCAGCAATATGTTCAACGTACCATGCGGGCAATCTGTAACGCAGCCATTAAAAGGAGAAACCAATGTTTGACATAATCATAAAAGGCGGAAAAATCATCGACGGAACCGGGGGGGGACGCTTACGTTGCCGACCTTGGAATCCGCGGCGAACGCATTGAAGCCATCGGCAACCTTGCAGACGCAGAGGCGAAAATGGTGATCGAAGGAGCCGGTTTGACCGTAACTCCGGGCTTTATCGATGCGCATTCCCACGGAGATGGCACGATCCTGCTTTACCCTAATGCGGAAAGCGCGGTGCGCCAAGGCATCACAACGTTCGTGGGCGGCCAGTGCGGCGATTCGCCCGCACCCCGGAGCGACAAGTATTATATGCGCCATTTCTGGGGGTACGACGCGTGGTATGAGATTGACCATCACACGTTTTACGCCGATTTTGTGCAGCCCAAACAGAAGGCACTGGAGGTGCTGGAGCCGCGCTACAACGTGAAGTTTGACTTTTTCACGTTTGACGGCTATCTTTCCAAGCTGGAAAACATGGGCATTTCGGCGAACTTCGTCCCGCTTCTCGGCCACGGCACCATCCGCGCGTACAGCATGGGACCCAAGGATGCAAACCGCATCCCCTCTGCCGATGAGATGAAGCAGATGAAGGCTTATCTGAAAGACGCCATGGAAAGCGGCGCGTGGGGCATTTCAACCGGGCTTGACTATGTGCCGAGCGCATATGCGAAAACACCGGAGATTGTGGAGCTTGTCCGCGAGCTGAAGCCGTATGACGCATATTATAACACGCATTGGAGCAAGACCGGCCTGCGCATGAAGGTACCCGGACACCATTATGCCATCGACGGTATTCGGGAAGCATGCGAGATCGGCCTCCAAACCGGCGTAAAGACCCAGCTTTCCCATTTGAGCAGCGGGTATTCCATCACACCCATGCCGGATCCTGAGCTTGACGCGGCGGCGGCGCGCGCAACGCTTCGCGTATTCGATGCCTACCGGGAGCAGGGAGCGCAGCTTGCCTTTGACGTGATCCCCAACACCAGCGGCGGCTTCCAGTGCATCCCGTACCTTGTGATGTATTTCGTGCCGTGGGTGCGCATGAGCGGCGGCGTGGAGCACTTCATTGAAAACCTGCAATCTTTCGATTACCGCGAGGAGTTCCATGAGTATATCATGAGCGCAAGTGGTACATGGTGAGCCCGGTGCGCAATGCGGAGTGGGACAAGATGATATATGTTACCTGCGCAAAGGATGCATCGCTTGCAGGCAAGTCCTTAACAGAAATCACGCGGGAGCGCGGCGGGAGCAACAGCGTGGATACCGTCGTCGATCTTCTGATTGAAGATCCGCTCATCAAGGTCATGCAGAACAGGCACATTGAAGGCTCCGTGCAGGAATTCCTGAACCATGAATCCGCCATGGGCTGCATCGACAGCTATGTTTACGATGACGTGGGCCCCTTCGGTGTAGGACAGGCGGTTCCGGAGATCCTGCCGCATCCGAATGCATATTGCGGTTTCATCAAGTATATCAAGGCGTTCGGGCAGCCGCGGCTGGAGGATACCATCCATAAGATCACCGGTGTTACGGCGCAGTGGCTCGGCATGGAAAAGCGCGGCACGCTGAAAGAAGGCAACTTTGCGGATGTGGTGGTGTTTGATGAGAAGACGCTTGAACCCAATGAAAACCACATTGAGCCGCGCCAGAAGCCTAAGGGCATCCGTTTCGTATTCGTAAACGGAAAGCTTACCGTGCAGGATGGCGAGCATACGGGCGCACGCAGCGGTGCGGTGCTGCGCTTCAACAAGAAAGAGCTGTTCCGCTAAGGCGGCATACATTTTACCCAAAAACGGAAGGAGTTCATTATGGCTGCAACGAAAAAACAATTCGACATTGAGGCGCTTCCCGGCGAGCGCTGGTTCCCTCTGGAAACCTCCTTTGAAGAGGACATGAAGGAATATTGGGGCGATTGGGGCGTTTGCTCCGAAGTGGATACGCTTAAGGACGTGCTGATGCGCCGCCCCGGGCAGGAAATCGACAATTTTGACTGGGCGGCAGCCCGCTTTAAGTGTGCGATCGACCCGGAACGCTTCCGTGCGCAGCACGATGCGCTCGCACAGGTATACCGCGATCACGGCATCCGCGTGCACTATGTGGAAGAGCAGCGCACAGACAAACCGAACGCCCTCTTCATGCGCGACCTGTGCTTCATGACGCCGGAAGGCGCGATCGTTACCCGCCCCGCCATGGAAGCGCGCCGCGGCGAGGAAAAGGCTGTGGCGAAAGCGCTCGCAAACCTGGGGGTGCCGATCGTGCGCACCATTACGGGCAGCGCTACGTTTGAAGGCGCAATGTGCATATGGATTGACCGCAAAACCGTTGTTCTTGCTTCCGGTGTGCGCACCAACCGCGAAGGATACGGGATGATGGAATACGAGCTGCGCCGCATGGGCGTGATGGAGATCCTGCATATGCAGATCCCCTATGGCCATGCGCACATTGACGGCAACCTGAACTTTGCCAGCCACGAGGTTGCGGCAATCCATCCGGCGCAGGTGCCATACGATGTATGCGACGCTCTGAAGAAGAAGGGCTTTAAACTGATCGAATGCCCCTCTCGCCTGGAAGCCAAGGAAACCTTTGGCATCAACTTCGTTGCCATTAAGCCCGGCCTTATCGTGATGCCTGCGGGCAATGAAAGATTACAGGAACTTCTTGAGCAAAACGGCATTGAGGTAATTGCCGTGGAGCTTGACGAAATCATGAAAGGGTATGGCGCGATCCATTGCTGCACCGCGTTCCTGAAGCGGGAAAGCAACTGATATAAGCAGACCAAGGCATCCGCGGGAGCAATTTCCACGACTGCACTGTGAAAGCTGCCGACGCTGAGCGTTTGGCAGAGGGCGGGCGCGGGGATTGCTCCGGCATTTCAGGTATGGCCGGCACCGGCAGCGAAGCGCGTGTTCCTTCCGATGCTTATGCTTCGGGGGCGGCTTCAAAGCGTTGCTGCGCAAGGAGGGCTGCCCCGATTAAACCGGCTTTGTTGCCGTGGCGGGCGGGGAGCAATGGCGCATGAAAGCCCGGCGCAATGCGCTGCTGCATATGGGAGCGAATCAGCGCAAGAATGCGCGCATCTTCAATGAAACCGCCGCCAATCACGACTGCTGCCGGATCAAAGATGTGAATCAGCGATGCAAGCCCTTCTGCCACGGCGTCTGCCCAGGCGGCGATGTGCGGAGCAACATCGGGGCGTTCCATTGCAGCCGCAATCTTACGGCCGTTGCTGAGCGCACAGTCAACCTTACGCATGCGCGTTACAAGCGCCGAAACGCTTGCAACATTTTCGTAATATTGTCCGCCGGTATACATCATTCCAAACTCTCCGGCAGACCAGTTCGCGCCGTGGTATACCTGCCCGCCACGCACAATTGCGCCGCCGATGCAAGTCCCGTAAGTCAGGCAAATTAAATCGCCGTTTTCGGGAACGGGACAGGCCTGTGCTTCTGCAAACGCCATGCAATTTACATCGTTTTCCACGGCAACCGGAACACCAAAGCACGAAAACGCTTCTTTAAGGTTTGTGCCGGTATAGCCGGCAATAACGTGCGGCGGGTCGTAAATAATCTCGCCACTCGTGCAGTTCACCTGGCCCCGCGTGCAAATGCCGAGCGCATCCGCCGGGCCAAGAGCCGCCGCCGCTTTTCGCACCCGGTTCATAAGCCGTTCAGCGCCTTCCGGGCCATTGGTTGGGAATTCGCTTACGGCGTGCAAGGCATTGCTTTCCCAAACACCGTATTTTACAAACGTGCCTCCGATATCAAAAACGTTGATTTTCACTTCAAATCCCTCCGTGTTCCTTCGTATCTGCGCACAAAGAGTATATCACGCCGCAAATAAAATTTCATCATGTTATTAAATGAATGAGATAAGCGATTGACAAACAATGTATTATGGTATATAGTTTATTAACACGATGTTAGATATTGCGGAACAAAAGCGCGAAACAGGCTGTGATTTTGATTTGCGGATACAGAATCCGCAGGAAATACCAAAAACTAAAAAACGGAGAGGAAGAAACATGATGAAGAAAATCCTTTCGCTTGTGCTTTGCCTTGCAATGGCCATCGGCGTTGCAGGCTGCGCGCAGCCGGGCAACAGTGATCCCGAACCTGTGACAACGCCGGATGGCGGCAACACGCCAGCTACGACGGATGAACCCAGCGCAACAGAGAACCCGGAAGAAAGCCCCTATGTGGAAGACGCAACGTTCCGCTATCTTTATGCTTCCGAAATCAGCACGATGAACTATCTCGAAACAGGCACCACTGCCGATTTCAAGCCGGCTGCCAACTTTGTTGATACGCTGATTGAGTATGACGAATATGGCGTAGTCAAACCCTGCCTTGCAACGTCATGGGAAGTTTCGGACGACGGTTTGGTGTGGACGCTTCACCTGCGCGAAGGCGTGAAGTGGTACACTTATGAACTTGACGAGTATGCCGAAACCACAGCGGACGATTTTGTGTTTGGCCTTGAGTGGATTCTCAATCCCGCGAACGAATCCTCCAACGTCGATATCGTATGCAGCGTTATCAAAAACGCGAGAGAGTATTTTGACGGTACCATTACCGATTTTTCAGAGGTCGGTGTGAAGGCGCTTGATGCGTATACGCTTCAGTATACGCTGAAAGACACCTGCCCGTACTTCCTCTCCATGCTGACCTATGTCGCATTCATGCCCGCAAACCGCGCGTTTGCCGCGGAGTGTGCAGAGTACTACGGCACATCCAACGACACCATCCTTTACAACGGCGCATATTATTGCACCAGCTGGGAGCCCCAGAGCGAACTTGTAATGGAACGCAACGACAATTACTGGGACCGCGAGAACGTTTCCATCAAGACCGTGTCGGGCAAATACAACGTTGAAGCCGAAGCGCTTGCGCCGGAAATGTATCTGCGCGGCGAGATTGATGAAGCGCAGATTCCTGTTGAGATTCTCGACAGCTGGATGAAGGACGAAAGCAAAAACCAAATCGTGCGTCCCAACCGGCCGACCTATGATGCGATGTGGTGGTTCTTCGATTTCGATCCGCATTTCGACGAGCCCTACGACAGCGAAAACTTCAAGCTTGCCGTCAATAACCGGGCATTCCGCCTGTCTATCGTTTACGGCATCGACCGAGTGAAGGCGATGACATGCTATGATCCGTACAGCCCGGAAGAATACCTGATGAATACCGTCACCCCGCCGAACTTTGTTGCGGTGGATGGCAAGGAATATACGCAGACCGGAGAGCTGGAAACGGTGAGCGGGCAGGATTGGTTCCAGAGCGAGACCGCGCTAAAATACAAGGAGCAGGCGGTTGCAGAGCTCACGACTGCCGGATGCAAATTCCCCATTGTGATTCCGTATTACTATCGTGTGGATCAGGCGAATCAGGATCTGGTTGCACAGGTGATCGAGCAGCAGCTCGAAGGCCTCCTTGGCGCGGAATACATTGACATCGTCACCATCGCCGGTCCCGCCAACAACTACATCACCGAAGTGCGCAAGGCCGGTAAATACGGCCTGATGGAAGAAGGCTGGGGCCCGGATTTCGCGGACCCGGTAACCTATGCGGATCCGTGGGGGCTGAGCTGGAGCTACAACAACCGCTCCATGTGCACGCAGGAAGATTATTTGACCGGTTATGTCTACACACAGGAAGACTATGACAACGGCGTAATTGACGATGAAGCTTACATCGGACAGCCGCAGCAGATTTATGACAAGATGATTCAGGAAGCGACGGCTGAGAAGGTTGATCTGGCCAAGCGCTACGAACTGTTTGCAAAAGCGGAAGCGTGGCTGATCAATGAGGGAATCGTGGTTCCGTTCCGCGTGTTCTCCAACGGCTATGTTGCAAGCAAGCTTACCGTGTTTGACGGAGAATATTCCTCCTTCGGCGTTTCCGTGTGGCGCTACAAGGGAAAACATGTGCTCAAAGAAGCCATGAGCCTTGAGCAATATCAGGAACAATATGCGCAATGGAAGCTGGACCGCGAGGCTGCGCTTGCGGCGGCCGAACAATAACGGCAGGTTGAGCCGGCTCCCAAATTAAGCAAATCGGGCGTGGGGTGCTTTCGCCCCACGCTCCGCTTTTACCGCTGGTTGGCACGCCGCAGTCAAACCGAAGGCACGGGTAAAAAAACGGAAAGGAGCCGCGGCCTGATTAAGAAGGAAAGGCCGCAGTGATTCTGAATGCTGGAATACATTGCAAAACGCACACTGGGCGCCGTTGTATCGTTGTTTATCGTGATTACGCTGATTTTCCTCCTTCTTCGCATGATGCCGATGGAAGGATATTTCGGCGCGGAATACGACAAGCTCAGCGAGGAAACGCGCGCCAGCATGCTCGCAGAAAAAGGCTTGGACAAACCGGTTCTGACGCAGCTTGTTGAATTTTATAAGAACTTATTGAAAGGCGATCTTGGAAAATCGTGGATTTTCAGGCCAAACTATCCAATCGCAAAAATTCTTGAAAAAAAGATTCCGTATTCGCTTAAAATCGGGCTGATCTCCATGGCGGTATCGCTCTTGGTCGGCATCCCGCTCGGCGCGATGATGGCCCGCTTTAAAGGCAAGCTCGGCGATAAAATCGGCACTGCTTTTATCGCCATTGTCGAAGCTCTGCCGACAGCTGTGCTGATGCTGTTCGTCCAGCTTTATTTTTCAAGCTGGTTTAACTTGTCCCTTTTGTTTGATAAGGACAACCCTTCCACGTGGATTCTGCCGATTCTGTCCATCTCGCTGTTGAGCATCTGTACCTATGCGATGTGGATGCGCCGCTACATGATCGACAATATCAACATGGATTATGTAAAGCTTGCGCGCGCTAAAGGCGTCCGCGGCGGCAGAATTATGTTCCTGCATGTATTTAAGAACGCGTTTGTTCCCATGGCGCAGTTTTTGCCGGGTTCGGTGCTTTCAACGATCATCGGCTCTATTTATGTGGAACATCTTTACTCAATTCCCGGTACAGGCGGCCTGTTGATCGACGTAATACAGCGGCAGGACAATACGATGGTGCAAACCCTTGTGCTGCTTTATGCCGCAATCGGAATCATCGGCATGTTCCTGGGCGATCTCCTTATGGCGCTGCTTGATCCGCGCATCAGCTTTGTGAAGAAAGGGGATGACCGCTAATGGCTGCAAAAAAACCGTTGTTTAACCGCCAAATGCGCCGCATCAGCGAGCTCGATGCAAATATTCAGGCCGGCTTGGCGCGGGAGGAAGCCGAACGCGCGAAACAGGCTGAGGCGGAAATCGAAACCGTTGATTATACGCCGGAACAGATCGCGGCGCTTGATCCGGCGCTGTTTGAGCCGGCCGGGTTCAACGAGGAGGATGCGGAGCGCACGGGCTATTCCAATTATTCCTATTGGGCGAGCACATTCAAAAATTTCTGGCGCAACAAGGTCGCGCGCGTGCTGATCATTGCGCTGATCGCAGTGCTACTGTTCGCATTTCTTCAACCAATTTTCCCAGGACAGCATGACCCTGTAACGATCAATAATGATCCTGAAACGGGAATCCAGCTGATGAATCTGGCGCCCTCTTCGGAATATTGGTTTGGCACGAACGCAATTGGTCAGGACCTTTGGGCGCGCGTTTGGGCAGGTACCCGCGTTTCAGTGTTCATCGGCCTTGTGGTTGCGCTCAGCGACCTTGTGGTAGGCGTGATTATTGGCATGATCTGGGGCTATGTGCGGAAGGTGGACAAAGTGATGACTGAGATTTACAACGTCATCAGCAACGTGCCGCAGACGCTTATCCTGATCCTCGTAAGCTATATCCTGCGCCCGAGCATTACCACGATCATCATTTCGATGTGCATGGTGGGGTGGATGGCGATGGCGCGCTTTATCCGCAATCAGGTTGTGATTTTCCGGGACCGCGATTTCAACCTTGCCTCGCGTTGCCTCGGCACAAGCACGTTCCGCATTATTACGAAAAACCTGCTGCCGCAAATGGTTTCGGTCATCATGCTGCAGACGGCGCTCGCCATCCCGGGCGCAATCGGAGACGAGGTGTTCCTTACCTATATCGGGCTGGGGCTTCCCACTTCTCAGGCTTCCCTGGGTAACCTGGTGGAAGCGGGGCGCGTTCTCATGATGCAGAAAGAGCTGCGGTATCAGCTTATTTTCCCCGCGGCTGTCGTTGCATTCATCACGATTGCATTCTATATCATCGGCAACGCGTTCTCCGATGCTGCCGACCCGAAAAACCACGTGTAAAGGAGAGCGGCTATGGAAAACAGGGAAATCATTCTTTCGGTCAAAAACCTGAATGTGCGGTTCAGCCTGCGCGGAAAAAGCCTGCATGCGATCCGGGGCGTTTCGCTTGATGTGTTTAAGGGCGAAAGCCTTGCGATCGTGGGGGAATCCGGCAGCGGCAAATCCGTGCTTACAAAGAACTTTATCGGCCTTTTGGATAAGAACGGGCGGATCGATTCCGGTGAAATCCTGTATGCGGGAATGGATCTTGCAAAATTCACGACAGAAAAAGAGTGGGCAAAGATTCGCGGCAAGAAGATTGCCATGGTGATGCAGGATCCGATGACAAGCCTGAACCCGCTCAAAACCATCGGTTGGCAGATCAGTGAAGCGCTGATTCTCAACCGCGGCATGAAGCGGGCGGAAGCAAAAGCGGCTGCCATAGACATCCTGAAGGACGTTGGAATCAATGAGCCGCAGCGGCGGTATCGGCAATATCCGCATGAGTTTTCCGGCGGAATGCGCCAGCGCGTTGTGATTGCCATTGCGGTTGCGTGCGGCCCGGAAATTTTGATCTGCGACGAACCCACGACGGCGCTTGACGTCACCATTCAATCGCAGATTCTGGGGCTCATAAAAACGCTGTGCCGTAAATATGAAATGACGACGATTTACATTACGCATGACCTTGGCGTAGTGGCGAACGTGGCGGACCGCATTGCGGTCATGTATGCCGGGGACATCGTGGAAATCGGCACGGCGGACGAGGTGTTCTTCAACCCGCAGCATCCATATACCTGGGCGTTGCTCTCAAGCCTTCCGCAGCTTGGGGAGAAGGGGAAGGAGCTTTATTCAATCAAAGGCACGCCGCCCAAGCTGTTTGGCGTTATAAAGGGTGACGCGTTTGCCCCGCGCAATCCGCAGGCACTCAAGATAGATTATCTCGTTCGGCCGCCTTATTTTGAGGTGTCGCCAACGCATAAGGCGAGAACGTGGCTCCTGGACCCGCGCGCGCCAAAGATTGAGCCGCCTGAGATTATCAAACGGCTGCATGATCTGGAACAAGAAGGAGAGGCGGGTGAGGCGGATGAGTAAGTGGACGGAAGCGCGCGCACGCACGCCGCTTGTAAGCGTACGCAACATTGATGTGACGTTCGGAAACGGCAGAAATGCGTTTAAAGCGGTGGACAACGTCAGCTTTGACATCTACCGCGGCGAAACTTTTGGGCTGGTTGGAGAATCAGGGAGTGGAAAAACCACGATCGGCCGTGCTATAATCCGAATTAACAAGGTTTCTGCCGGCGATATCCTATATGAGGGAAAACGCATCTCCGGGAAGATCGACCGGGAGTGCGACCGGGAAGTCATCAGGAACATCCAGATGATCTTTCAAGATCCGATGGCAAGCCTGAACGAGCGTGCAAAAATTGATTATATCATAAGCGAAGGGCTTATGAGCGTAAACCACGGCATGAGCGCCGCGGAGCGCAAGGAAAAGGTGGAGCAGGCTTTGCTTGATGTGGGCCTGCTGCCGGAGTTTGCAAGCCGTTTCCCACACGAGTTTTCCGGCGGCCAACGCCAGCGTATCGGCATTGCACGCTGCCTTGTAATGAACCCTTCGTTCATCATTGCCGATGAGCCGATCAGCGCGCTGGATGTCTCCATTCGCGCACAAGTGCTCAACCTGCTTTCGCGCCTGCAACAAGAGCGCGGCCTGACTTATTTGTTCATTGCCCATGACCTTAGCGTCATGCGTTTTATCACAAACCGCATCGCAGTCATCTACAAGGGGGTAATTGTGGAGCTTGCGGAAACGGAAGAGCTGTTCCGGCATCCGCTGCATCCTTATACAAAGGTGCTCCTTTCCGCAGTGCCGGTGCCCAATCCCCGTGTGGAACGGAAAAAGAAGGTGCTGGTATACGATCCCGGCTGCCATCATTATTCAGATGGAGAGAGACCCGTTTGGGCAGAGGTTGTCCCGGGCCATTTTGTACGCGGCAGCGAACGGGAACTTGACGCGTACAGCGAGGAACGTGACAAATAAGGAATTTGGATGGAGGAAGCAATGTATCAGGCGGTTCCCAGGTCGCAGGCGGATCTGAAATACCATAACCTTAAGCTGATTTTCGATCTCGTAAAGCGGGAAGGGCCGGTATCCCGCGCTGCGCTTGCAAAGCGCACGGGGCTTAGTGCAACAAGCATGACGCGCATCGTGAATGAGCTCCTGAAAATCGGCGTGATTGCAGAGCACTCCATCGCATCTGTGGGAACGTCCGGCCGGCCGAGCACACTGCTTGAAATCCGTTCGGGCGCGGCTTACTGCCTCTGTATGGATGCGATGCCGAACATGAGCAAGGTGACGCTTGTGGATTTGGCCGCAAGGAATGTAGCCTACCGTGAGCTTTACATGGCAGAAGGAGCGCCGTTCTGCCAAACGGCTGAGGAACTTCGGAAAATGCTGCCGGAGCTTTGCCGCGATGCAGGCGTTTCGCCGGAATGCGTGGCCTGCTGCGGCATCAGCATCTCCGGGCATGTTCTTGAAACGGGGCGCATTTCAGCATCAAGCCAATTGCAATGGGCGGATGTAGATGGCGTGGGCATTCTTGAAAGCACGCTTGATATGCCGGCTTTTGTGGAAAACGACTGTAAGGCAGCCCTGCTCGGAGAACAGCATTTGCTTTCCTGCGCCGGAGAGAGCACGGAAAACATCGCTTATTTAAAGCTTGGCTGGGCAGGTGTAGGCAGCGCTGCGATTGTAGATGGAAGGCTTCTTCGGGGAAGCCGCAACGCGGCGGGCGAGATTGGTCACTTTAATGCCGGTTTGGAAGGAATGTGTGCCGAGAAATGCGAGTACCGGGGCAGTTTCGAGCGGACGATCAGCGAATCCGCTGTGATTGAACGTGCGAAGGAGATTGACCCCGCTTACGGGTCGCTTGCAAGCATTAATGAAGGCCTGAAAGCGGGTGATGCGCGGCTTCAGGCGATGCTGCAGGAAGTCGGCGAATATATTGCGATTGCCATCAGCGATATTTCCTGCGCATATAACCCGGATACGATCGTGCTGGGCGGCAACCTGATTGCAAGCTGCACAGGGTGCTACCACACCGTGATGCAGTTTGTAAAGAAGCGCCTGACGCGCTCCGTACAGCCGAATCTGGCGGTTCGCCTTACAAAAATGGGCTCAAATGCGAGCCTTTATGGCATGAGCTGCATCGCTGTAGAACAGGCGATTCAGCGGTTGCTGCAAAAGTCTGACACGGGGATTTGAACGAATGAGGATTATAAAAAAGGAAACCTACGAGGAACTCAGCAGATGTGCAGCGGACATGATTCTTGCTGCGGTGCGGGAAAAGCCGGAGTGTGTGCTGGGCCTTGCAACGGGAAGCACGCCCATCGGAACCTATGATTGCCTTGCCGCTGCATGCCGGGAGGGAAAGGCAACGTTCCGGCAGGCGAAGACCATCAATCTGGACGAATATACCGGTTTGGGTGAAAACGATCCGCAAAGTTACCGCTTTTTTATGGAAGAGCACCTGTTCCGGCACATTGATATCAGACGGGAGAACACCCATATCCCAAACGGGTTGGCGCCGGATGCCGCGGAAGAATGCAAACGATATGAGGCGCTGTACGAGCGGCTCGGCGGAATTGACCTTCAACTGCTCGGTATTGGCCAAAACGGGCATATTGGGTTCAATGAGCCGTCCCGTGCGCTGGAGGCCGGAACGCATGTGGTGGAGCTCAGCGAAAGCACGCGCATTGCAAACAGCCGGAATTTTGCGAGCCTTTCCGCCGTGCCGCACGGCGCGATTACACTTGGCATGGGCGGCATCCTTAAAGCAAGGCGCATTCTGCTGCTTGCATCCGGCGAACAGAAAAAAGAAGCGTTGCGCAAGGCGGTTCACGGAAAAGTCGATCCGGAAGTGCCTGCGAGCTTTTTGCAGCTGCATCCGGATGTAACCGTAATCTGCGATTTTTCTCTTACGTTGTAATGAAGCAAAATGGAGCATGGAGGATACTATGGAGAAACAACTGAAAATCTTAAGCATCGGCGCACACCCGGATGATGCGGACACCTATTCGGGAGGACTGCTTTCCAAGCTGCGCGACGCCGGCTGGCTGGTGCGCCTGCTGTCGGTTACAGACGGCAGCGCCGGCACATACCACATGGACGAAAGTGCGGAAGAGCTAAAGCTCAAGCGCCGCAGCGAAGCTGCGGCGAGCGGCCGTCTGCTTGGCGGGCGGTATGACGTGCTGGATTATCCGGACGGCAGGCTGGAGGTCACGCTTGCGGCCCGCGAACATCTGATCCGCTATATCCGCCGCTTTCGGCCGGATGTCATCATCACCAACCGTCCGAACGATTATCATGCAGATCACCGCAATGTCTCGCTTCTGGTGCAGGATGTATCCTTCCTGCTGACGGTTCCGCACATCTGTGCGGATACACCGTATCTCACACATACGCCTGCCATTCTGTTTTGGGCGGATGATTTTAAAAAGCCGTATGCACACATAGCGGATGTGGTTGTTCCGGTTTCCGATGCGCGCGTGGACTTTAAAGTGAAGATCGCTTGCTGCCATGAATGCCAGTATTTCGATTGGATGCATTGGCCGGATCATGTTGAGCGGATCGCATGGCCGCGTGAAAAGCAGATCGCAGACCTTGCGGAGCGGTATCACCGCGCGGGCAGGGCGCAGTGCGAAGAGCAGAAGGAGAAGCTGGCTGAAAAGTATGGCGCGGAGGCGGAGAAGATCCGCAACCTTGAAACGTATGAAATCAGCGAATACGGCGGTGTAATTCCGGAAGAATTTCTGCGCGTTGCGGAATGCATAGAATGATCTCCAATTGTAAAACTGGGATAAATGGAGCCTTCCGTTTTTACGGGAGGCTCCGTTTCCATAAAATACCGAAAAAGGAGGCGCTTCTTACCGCTTAAAACCGCATGCCATTATCAAACGATGGGCAAATCAGATGCATAACACAGCCGCGCAACATACTATGCAGCATAGCGGAATGCAGCGCGCTGCATTTCAGTATAGATCAAAAAGGGAGAATTGTGTATGAACCAAACATGTCAATATGTTACCTCCTCCCTGGAGCTGCATTTGTTTTTTGCAAGAATTATGAAAGAACATGCGCTGTTCCTGGAAGCAGGCTTTACGCCCGTAAATGCATCGCTCGCGCAGGAAGCGGAGCGGCTAAAGGTGGAATTTGAAGCGTTGCTGCTGCGGGCCGTTCGCCTAGCGGATCATGGCATCATCCGTTGCAAGGTGCTTCGTTCGGGCGAAATCATAACCGAATTTACGGCGCGGGCAGAGCAACAAACGCAGCGCCTTACCGGCATTGCAATCAGCAAAGAGATTACGCAGTTGGAAACCGCGCTCACCTGCGGAAAGGATACAGACCCAAAACCGGAATTTGTGCGTGAAATCAGGGAACTCAACCAAAAAGCGCTCAGGCTTGTGGGCAGCTTGATTCGTTTTAAAGAGCGCATCATTGCAAACGTGGATTCATGCCGGATGTTTACCATGAATTACCCGCTGCTGATAAAGCACATTCTGCGCGAGGCAAAGCTATACCAAAGCTATCTTGTGCAGTTGGAGAGCGGAAAACCGGCGGATGACCGCTTTATGCGGCAAACGGAGCAGTTCTGGAATCGCATCATGATGGAACATGCGTTGTTTATCCGAGGGCTGCTGGATCCGACGGAGGAGGCGCTGATCAAGGCATCCAACGATTTCGCAAAGGACTATGCCAAGCTTTTGGAAGTCTCATCCGCACGTAATGAGCTTGCAAACAAAAATACAGCGGAGGCTTCCCTGCGCGAAACGCTCCAGTTCCGGGACTTTAAGGCTGCGGGTGCCAAAGGCATCCTGAACTGCGAAGTACAATCCATTATTTTGCCTTTGCTGGCCGACCATGTGCTGCGGGAGGCCAATCACTACATCCGCCTGTTGAGCAAATAAGGCTCAAAACGAAAAAGGAAGCTATGCTGTGCGGGAGAGCGCAGCCGGTCCTGCCTGCAGTAAGTGAAGCTGTTGGGAATATACTCACATGGCATCCTGATTTGGCGTAAGCGCAAAGCACATGCCATGTGCAGGACCGATTGCGCCACGGTTGAATTTCCCGGGAGGGACCCGTTGAAATCCCGCTGAATCTGTGATATGCTTTAAACAGAAAGATAGGCGATGACGGAGCAAAAGCGCCGTTTGTCCGCCCCAGAGAGGGCCAGAGAGCTGAAAGTGGCCTGCGGAAGGGCGGTGCGTAAAGTTCGCTCCCAAGCCGCGCCGGGGAAGCCTGCATGCTTGCAGGTGTGTAGTCGGCGCCGGGTAAGCCCGTTACAGCGGAAAAGGCCTCGTGGCAGCGGGGCGAATTAGGGTGGTACCACGAGCGCGCCTTCGTCCCTTCGGCGAGGCGCGCCTATTTTATTTCATCATTCGGAGGTTCTGTTATGAACGATGCATTGCAAAAGATCAGGCAGGAAACGCTCGACCGCCTGAAGGAAGTGCGGGAAGAAAAAGAGCTTGAGGCGCTCAACGTTTCCGTGCTTGGGCGCAACGGTGCGCTGACGGAAATCCTGCGCACCATGGGAAAGCTTGACAAAGAGCAGCGAGCGAAGCTAGGCCAGGCTTCCAACGCCGTAAAAAAGGAACTGGAAGAAGCCATTGGCGCGCGCCGCGAGAAGATTGCGGAGCTGATGCTTGAACGCCGCTTTGAAAAGGAAGCGCTGGATGTGACGGAGCCCGGGAAACGAAAGCTGCCCGCAGGGCATCTGCATCCGATGACCAAAACCTACCGCGAGATCCGGGATGCGCTCATCGGCATGGGCTTTACCACCTTTGGCGGCCCTGAGGTGGAGTATGACGATTATAACTTCACCAAGCTCAACCTGCCGCTCGACCATCCGGCGCGCGACATGCAGGACACGTTTTACATCAACGACCGCGTGGTGCTGCGCACGCATACTTCCCCCTGTGAAGCGCGTGCGCTCATGAACCTCAAACCGCCGTTCCGGCTTGTCATGCCGGGCCGCGTGTTCCGCGTGGACGAGGTGGATGCAAGCCACAGCCCGGTATTCATGCAGATGGAAGGCTTTGTGGTCGATCATGACATTACGCTTGCAGATTTGAAGGGGACGCTTGACACGTTCGTGCATGCCGTGTTCGGCGAGGATGTGCGCACGCGCTTCCGCCCAAGCTATTTCCCGTTCACGGAGCCTTCGGCCGAGGTGGACATTTCCTGTTCCATCTGCGGAGGAAAAGGGTGCCGCGTGTGCAAGGGAACGGGCTGGATCGAAATCCTTGGCTGCGGTGTAACCAATCCGCACGAGCTTGAAAACTGCGGGCTTGATCCGCGGGAATGGAAGGCCATCGCCTTTGGCATCGGCGTGGATCGTGTGACGAGCTTGAAATACGGCATCACGGATATCCGCCTTGAATACGAAAACGACGCGCGCTTCCTGCGCCAATTCTAAGGGAGGGATTGCGATATGAAACTGCCGCTTAGCTGGTTGAAGGACTATGTGGAATGGAACGTTACGCCCGCTGAATTTGTGGAGCGTATGATGTGGCGCGGGTTTGAGACGGCCGATATTTTAGAGGAAATGCCCGGCGTATCCGGTGTTGTGGTGGGGCGCATCAATGCGCTTGAAAAGCACCCCAACGCGGACAAGCTGCAGATCTGCTCCATTGATGTGGGCGGGGAAGCCCCCCTTTGCATCGTGACGGGCGCAACAAACGTGTTTGAAGGCGCGCTTGTGCCCGTGGCGATGGATGGCGCGAAACTTGTTGGCGGGATCACCATCAAGCCCACGAACATGCGCGGCGTGGAAAGCGCAGGCATGCTTTGCTCCGGCAAGGAGCTGGGGCTGACCGAAGCGGACTATCCGGGTGCGGAATTCAACGGAATCATGATCCTGCATGAGGAACATCCGCTGGGCCAGCGCATTCAGGATGCCGTCGGCATGAACGACATCATTTTTGACATTGAGCTCACGCCGAACCGTGCGGATTGCCAGAGTATCATCGGCATCTGTCGTGAGGCTGCGGCGGCGCTCGGCCAGAAGTTCCGGGAACCGGTCATCCGCCCGGTAGCGGGCGAAGGAGACGCTTCGGATTACGCATCTGTGAGCGTGAAAAATGCGGAGCTTTGCCCGCGCTATTCCGCACGCGTGGTCACGGACCTCGTCATTGAGCCTTCCCCGAAGTGGATGCAGCGGAGGCTCCGGGCAGTCGGCATGCGCCCGATCAACAACATTGTGGACATCACGAACTATGTTCTTGTGGAATATGGCCACCCGATGCATGCGTTTGACCTTGCCTGCGTGGCGGAGGGGCACATCATCGTGCGCAACGCCCGGGAAAACGAAACGGTCGTAACGCTTGACGGCAAGGAGCGTGCGGTCACGCCGGAAATGCTCCTCATCGCAGACCCGGAAAAGGGCGTCGGCATCGCGGGCGTGATGGGCGGCGAGAATTCCGAAATCACAGCGGCCACCAAGGCGACGCTGTTTGAAGCGGCTGCCTTCAAAGGAAGCAATATCCGCGCCACAACGCGCAAGCTCCGCCATGTAACGGATGCGGCTGCACGCTTCATCAAGGGCGTGGAGCCTGTGAACGCCTACCTTGCGCTTGCGCGTGCCATCGAGCTTGTGGACGACCTCCACGCAGGCAAGGTGATCGGCGAGGCAATCGATGTTTGTGCGGCGGATATCTCTCCCCGTGTGATCGATGTGGACTACGCGCATGTAAACAAGATTTTAAATACGGATATCACGCCGGAGGACATGGTGAAAATGCTCGCCACCATCAATATCCCCTCCGAGGTGTGCGGCGACAAGCTGCGCGTGGATGTACCGCATTACCGCACGGATATCGAAAGCGGCATTGAGGCGGATTGGGACATTGCGGAGGAAGTAGGCCGCATTTACGGCTACGATAACATCCCGCCCACGCTGATGCGCGGCAACACCTTCCGCGGAAGGATCGGGGACGATCTAAAAGATGAAGACGCCATTAAAGACCTGCTTGTTGCACAGGGATGCTGCGAGATGTACAATTACAATTTCACCGGCCCCGCTGCGCTCGATGCCTTACGCATCCCCGAAGGCGATGAGAAGCGCCTTGCAGTGAAACTTCTGAACCCATTCGGTGAGGACCAAAGCCTGATGCGCACAACGCTGCTTGCAGGCGCGCTCGATTCGCTCGCGCGCAACTTCAGCCGCAAGACGGGGCAAACGCGTTTCTTTGAGGTCGGGAACGTCCACTTTGACAACAACGCGGATCTTCCGGAAGAACGCAAGCTGCTTGGCGTTGCCTTCAGCGGAGCGGGCGAGGATTTCTTCACGCTCAAGGGCAGCCTTGAAGCGTTGCTTGCGTCCTTCAACATGCATGAACGCTGCACGTTTGTGCCCGGCGGCGAAGAATGCTTCCAACCCGGGCAGAAGGCGCTTATGCTTGCGGACGGCGAACCGATCGGTGAGCTCGGCGCGATTCACCCCAAGGTGCAAAAGGCATGGGGGATCCCTGAAAAGGTTTACTATGCGGAGATCAATGTGGAAAAGCTGCGCGCGCACAAAGGAGGAAAACGCACGTATGAGCCCCTGCCGCGCTTCCCCAAGGTTCCGCGCGACATCGCGGTTGTGGTCGATGAAACCGTAAGCGCAGCCGCGGTGAAGGAAGCGATCGAACAGGCGCCTGCAGCGGTTGCAATCGGAGACGTGGAGCTGTTCGATGTTTACCGCGGCGCAGGAATTCCCGCAGGAAAAAAGAGCATGGCTTATTCGTTTGCGCTTTCCGCAAGCGATCATACGCTCAATGATGACGAGATCCAGCAGGCAATGAAATGCGTCATTGAGGCCTTGGCAGCGCGCCTTGGCGCACAGCTTCGCGCATAACTGCAATCAATTTTTAGGAGGAAACGGAATGCTGGCGATCCTGATCTACATTTGCGCCGTCTGGATGATCGGAAAGGGCGCACTGATGCTGTATGGGAAGTACGTTCCCGTTACCGCCCGCACGGCCATTGAGGACGAAAATGACAAACGGGCATGGTGCCGGGAGAACGGGATTATCAACATCGTATGGGGTGTGGACTTTGCGTTCTATGCGACAGGCACGCTGCTTGAAGTCGGTAAGGTGCTAGGGCTTTTGTGGCTCATAATCGCCGTCGCTGTTGGAATCGTATGCTGTGTAGCAACATATAAGAGCAACCAGAAGTATTTTCAATAATCAGGAACTGGAAGGCGGAGGGCCGG
>DCKB01000056.1:0-33519 GCA_002320595.1 Christensenella sp. UBA1685 | reverse complement strand
CCGGCCCTCCGCCTTCCAGTTCCTTGCGCGCTGTTGCAGGATATGCTACACTGTTGTACATTGCGGCTGCTGCAATAATTTATATATGATATATGATCTGCCGCTTGCGGCAGGCTGAATAAAGTTTATGAACCAAGAGGAAAGGAATGAAACAGGCAAGCGATCTGAGGATTGCGCAGGAGGCTGAACTTTGGCCGGTTCAGAGCGTTGCGGAGGCTGCCGGAATTCCGGAACGTGCGCTTGAATGCTATGGGCGTTACAAAGCAAAGGTGAACGTAAAGGCTCTGCCGGAGGCAGAGCGTGTGGGGAAAGTGATTCTTGTGACGGCGATTACGCCAACGGCTGCGGGGGAAGGGAAAACCACCGTGAGCGTCGGCCTTGCGGATGGGCTGGCGGCAATTGGAAAACGGGCGATGGTTGCGCTGCGTGAGCCGTCGCTTGGGCCTGTGTTTGGAGTCAAGGGCGGCGCAGCGGGCGGAGGATACTCACAGGTGATCCCGATGGAGGATATCAACCTGCATTTTACGGGGGACATGCACGCCATCGGCGCGGCGAACAACCTGCTTGCCGCGATGCTGGACAACCATATCCAGCAAGGCAATGCGCTTGACCTTGATGTGAAGCGCATCGCCTGGAAGCGCGCGGTCGATATGAACGATAGGCAGCTGCGGCATATTGTGAGCGGGCTCGGCGGAATGCCAAACGGCATGCCGCGAGAGGATGGATTTGACATTACCGTTGCTTCCGAGGTCATGGCCGTACTTTGCCTTGCGGAGAATCTTACGGATTTAAAGCGGCGTCTTGGCACGGTTATCGTTGGTTATACGCGTGCGGGTAAGCCTGTTACGGCGGCAGACCTCAAGGCACACGGAGCGATGGCGGCGCTTTTGCGGGATGCCGTCAAGCCAAACCTTGTACAAACGCTTGCCCACACCCCTGCACTCATTCATGGAGGGCCGTTTGCGAACATCGCGCATGGCTGCAACAGCGTAATCGCCACAAAAACGGCCATGCGCCTTGCGGATTACGTTGTGACGGAGGCTGGCTTCGGCGCGGATCTCGGTGCGGAAAAGTTCCTTGACATCAAATGCCGCCAGGCGGGAATACAGCCCTCGGCCGTGGTGATCGTTGCAACGGCACGCGCGCTCAAGCTGCACGGCGGAGCCGGGAAAACGGAGCTTGGGGCGGAAAACCTTGGAGCGATCAGAAAAGGCATTTGCAACCTGTTCCGGCATGTGCGCGTGATTTCAGAAACCTTCCGCCTGCCTTGCGTCGTAGCAATGAACCGTTTTGCAACGGATTCCGAGGCGGAGCTTGCGTTGATTGAAACGCTTTGCGCAAACCATGGCATCAAAGCCGTGCGCTGCAATGCCTGGGCCGAGGGCGGCTCCGGAGCCGCCGAACTTGCCGCGGAGGTCGTGCGGCTGTGCGATGGGGAAAACGAGTTCCGCTTTGCATACGACGATGATATGCCGCTGCGCGAAAAGCTGCGCTCGCTTGTGCGCTGCGTATATGGCGGTGCGGATGTGCGCTTTTCCGCAGAGGCAGAGAAAAAGGAGGCGCTTTTGCGCGAGGCCGGCCTTGCAAACCTGCCTGTATGCGTTGCAAAAACGCAATACAGCTTTTCGGATGATCCCGCGCTGCTCGGTGCGCCGGAGGGCTTTACCGTGACCGTGCGGGATCTGAAGGCCTGTGCGGGTGCGGGCTTCATTGTCGCATATACTGGCGCGGTAATGACCATGCCCGGCCTTCCGAAATCGCCCGCAGCCGAGCGGATCGATGTGGATTCCGAAGGGAATATCACGGGCCCGTTTTAAACAGCGGGTGAAGCATGGATGAATGTCTGCGCGCTCCGGATGGGGCGCGTTGCTTTTTCCATTTTGCGCGGTTTTTGTTCCGAAACCGCCTCCCGTGTGCTATAATAAATTGGTTCGCCTCTGCGCCAAAGGCGTAGAAGCTTGTTCTCACATTGCAAAAGAAGGGGAACCTGCCTATCATGGATCTTTCGGTTTTAAACAACGAACAGCGCGCCGCTGTGGAATGCCTGGATGGCCCTTTGCTTGTGCTTGCGGGCGCAGGCAGCGGCAAAACACGGG
This sequence comes from Christensenella sp. UBA1685, assembly GCA_002320595.1. GTDB lineage: Bacteria > Bacillota > Clostridia > Christensenellales > CAG-138 > UBA1685. Next base: position 31,423 of record DCKB01000056.1, on the reverse strand, counting down.
TGCTCACATATCGCATTGCAAACCTCATCGAACATGGCGTAAAGCCGTGGAATGTTCTCGCGCTCACGTTTACAAACAAGGCTGCGGCCGAGATGCGTGAACGTGCGGCGGCGCTTGTGGGGGAAGGCGCGGAAGAGATGTGGGTTACCACGTTCCATTCCTGCTGCGCGAAAATGCTGCGCATTGACTGCGACCGGCTCGGGTATGAACGCAACTTCACCATCTATGCCGACAGCGACCAGATGAAGGTAATCGGCGATATTTTGAAGGATATGGGCATGAACGAAAAAAATATGCCCAAGCGCGAGATGAAGGAGCGCATTTCCAATGCAAAAAACAAATCGCTCAACCCGGAGCAGTTCCTTGCGGATACCTATGCGGACGGCGAGGGGCTGACGCTGCGCGTTTACAAGCAATATGAAAAGCGCCTGCGTGCAGCCAATGCGCTCGACTTTGACGATCTGCTTGTGAAAACCCTTGCGCTTCTTGAAACCAACCCGGATATTTTGGAAAAATACCGGGGCAAGTTCCGCTATGTGCTCGTGGATGAGTATCAGGATACCAACATGCCCCAATACCGCTTTGTGGAGCTCCTTTGCCGGGAGCACGGCAATATCTGTGTGGTGGGTGACGACGATCAGAGCATTTATGGCTGGCGCGGCGCGGATATCCGCAATATTATGAGCTTTGAAAAGGATTTTGAGGGAGCCAAAGTGATCCGTCTGGAGCAGAACTACCGCTCCACAAGCAAAATTCTGGATGCTGCAAATGCCGTCATCGCCAACAACGAAAGCCGCAAGCGCAAAACGCTTTGGACGGAGCAGGAGGGCGGCGAACGCATCGAGCGCTACATTGCAGCTTCCGAGCGGGATGAGGCCAACTTCATCTGCCGCAAAATCCTGGAAGGCGTGCGGGATGGCCGGGCCTATTCGGATTTCGCGATCCTGTACCGCATGAATGCGCAGAGCCGCGTGCTGGAAGGAACGCTGCTCAATTATGGTATTCCGCATAAGGTGTACGGTGGATTCCGATTCTATGAACGCAAGGAGATTCAGGACATTCTGTCCTATCTGCGCCTGATCGCCAACCCGAATGATGATGTGGCGCTTGCGCGCATCATCAATGTGCCGCGCCGCGGCATTGGAGACAAGGCAATCGAAGAACTGCGCCTTGCATCCGAAACACAGGGGCTTTCCATGCTCTTTGCGGCAATGGATGGCGGGCTTTTGACGGCGCAGACCGCAAAAAAACTCAAGGTGTTTACGGATTGCATTGCAGAATTGATGGCCATGAGCGCTGTAATGCCGCTTTCGGACTTTGTGGAGCATTTGATCAAAGAGATCCGCTATGAGGCGTACCTTGCTGCGGACGACAAAAAGGGCGAACTTGAATCGCGCATGGACAACCTGCGCGAACTCGTCGGCAACATCAAGGAGATCGAGCATGATCTGCCGGAGGGCGAAAGCGCGCTCAGCGCATTTCTGGAAAACGTCGCATTAATTTCAGATATTGACGCGATGGAGGAAGGCAACGGCTCTGTGGCGCTGATGACGCTGCACAGCGCGAAGGGACTGGAATTCCCGGTGGTGTTCCTTGCCGGGATGGAGGAGAACGTGTTCCCAACCTTCCGCGCGCGCATGGACATGACGCGCAGTGCGATGGAGGAGGAGCGCCGGCTCTGCTATGTCGGCATCACCCGGGCACGGGAGAAGCTTTATCTCATCAACGCGCAGCAACGCTCGATCTTCGGCGACAGCGCGTATAACCAGCCCTCCCGCTTCATTGCAGAAATTCCGCAGGAACTGATCGAGTGCCAGCAGGAGCAGCGCATGGCACAGCAGCAACAGCAGCGCGCGATTTGGAGACGGGATGCGGAAATGCCGAAATACGCTTCTTCCCAGGGCTTTGGCGTGCGGCGGGACACGGTTGCGGCGCCCACGCCCGCAGCGGTGCGGCATACGCCGGACGCCGCACCGGAGGGCAGGCAATTCAAGCAATACATGCGGGTGCGGCATGAAAAGTTTGGCGAAGGCACGGTGCTTGAAACGGCAGGCAGCGGGAACGCAATGACGGTAACGGTGGATTTTGCCTCCTGTGGCGTGAAACGCTTCGCAGCCGCCTATGCTCCGCTTACGCCTGTGGAAAATAAGCAATAAGGGAGAACTGTCCCATGCAGGAACGCATGAAGGAGCTTGTGGAAAAGCTCAATGAATACGCGCAGGCCTATTATGCTTTCGATGCGCCGAAGGTGAGCGATGCGGAATACGATGCGCTCTTCGACGAGCTGCTTGCGCTTGAAGCGGAAACGGGCGTTACATTGCCTGATTCGCCCACGCAGCGCGTCGGCAGCGAGCCGCTTGCGGCGTTTGAGCAGCAAACGCACCGGGCGCGCCTCTGGAGCATGGATAAGGTGCGCACCCGCGCGCAGCTCGTGGAATGGGGCGCGCGCGTGGAGCGCCTGCGCGCGGAATATAACGCGGCCAACAATGCCGCGCTGCCGCCTGTGCGGTACGCGCTTGAATATAAGTTCGATGGGCTTACCGTAAACCTTACCTATGAAAACGGGCGGCTTGTGCGCGGCGCAACGCGCGGAAACGGCGTGGTGGGCGAGGCGATCCTTCCGCAAATCAAGACGATCCGCAGCCTTCCGCTTACGATTCCCTTTCAGGGAAAGATGGAAGTGCAGGGCGAATGCTATATGCGCTTAAGCGTGCTAGAAACGCTGAATCGAACGGGGGAAGAGCAGCTCAAAAATGCGCGCAACGCGGCGGCGGGCGCACTTCGGAACCTGGATCCGCGCGTGACGGCGCGGCGCAGGCTCGACTGCTATCTTTACAATGTTGGATACATAGAAGGAAAAACGCTTTCGGAGCAAACGGAAATGATCGCGTTTCTCAAGGAAAACGGCTTGCCCACGAGCCCTTTTCTGAAAACATTCGACAGCATCGACGCCGTTTATGCGGGCATTGAAGAAGCGGAAAAAGCGCGCGAATCCCTGGATTTCCTCATTGACGGCATGGTGATTAAGGTGCGTGATTTTGCAACGCGCCTCGCGCTTGGCGCTACAGACCGGTTCCCGCGCTGGGCCATTGCGTTTAAGTTTGCCGCGGAGGAAACCACGACCACCGTGCGCGACGTCACATGGGAAGTCGGGCGTACGGGCAAGCTGACCCCGCGCGCACATCTTGAACCGGTGGAGCTCGCAGGGGCAACCATCAGCCATGCAACGCTCAACAACTGGGACGACATCGAGCGTAAGCATGTGGGCATCGGCTCCCGCGTATTTCTCCGAAGGAGCAACGACGTGATCCCGGAGATTCTTTGTGCAGTCGAGGGCGATGTGCCGGAACGCCCGGTGGAGAAGCCTGTGCGCTGCCCTGCATGCGGCGCGCATGTGGAGCATCGCGGCGTGCATCTTTATTGTACAAACTCGCTTTCCTGCCCGCCGCAGATCGCCGCGCGGCTTGCGCATTACGCCTCGCGCGAGGCCATGGATATCGAAACGTTTTCTGAAAAAACAGCCGCGCAGCTTGTGGAACAGCTTGGGCTTACGAGCATTCCGGACCTTTACGACCTTGGGCCGCAGGAGTTTCTTTCACTTCCGGGCTTTAAGGAAAAGAAGGTACAAAACCTGATGAACGCCCTTGCCGCAAGCAAGCGCCGCACGCTTGGTGCGTTCCTGTTTGCAATCGGCATCCCGAACGTGGGGATAAAGACTGCGCGCGACCTCGCACGGCGTTTCGGCACGCTCGAAGCGGTGCGGCATGCTTCCCGGGAGGCGCTTGTCGACGTGGAAGATGTGGGCGACATTGTGGCGGAGAGCATTGTGGAGTTTTTTGAGGATCCCTCAATCGCCGCACAGATCGACCGCCTTCTTGCGCACGGCGTTTCGCCGGCGCCGGAAGCGGAACAGCAAAGCGGAAGCCCGCTTGCGGGGAAAACCATTGTTGTGACCGGAACGATGGAGCGCATGGGGCGTAAGGAGATCGAGGCGCTGATCGAACGGCTTGGAGGCAAGGCGGCGGGGAGCGTCAGCAAAAAAACGGACTATGTGCTTGCCGGGGAAAGCGCCGGAAGCAAGCTTGAAAAGGCGCGTTCTCTCGGCGTGCCCGTGATGCGCGAAACGGAATTTTTTGAATGGATCGGAGAAACCGAATGAGGATCGGAAAACTGGACAACGACCAGCTGAATGAACTGATTTTAAGCAAATTCAGACATACGCGCAGCGAGGTAGTCTGCTCGCCGCGCATCGGCGTGGATTGTGCCGCCGTGGATCTTGGCGGCAGGCTTGCCGTGCTTTCCACGGACCCCATCACATCCGCAGCAAACAATTTAGGGCAGCTCACCGTGCATGTGAGCTGCAACGATGCAGCGGCAGCGGGGGCGGAGCCTGTAGGTCTTCTCGTGACGCTGCTCGCGCCGCCCACGGCGACGGAGGCGGACATTGCCCGCGTGGCGGATGAGCTTGCCCTTGCAGCGGAACAGGCGGGTGTGGAGATCATCGGCGGGCACACGGAGGTCACGGATTCCGTGACGCGCATGGTAACCTGCGCAACTGTGCTTGCCAAAGCCGGCGAACATGGCGTGCTGGATGCACGGGATGTGCGCGCCGGCAATGAGCTTGTGCTTACAAAGTCCGCCGGGCTTGAAGGCGCCGCCATTCTTGCAAGCGACTTTTCCGCACTGCTCTCCGGCGTTCCGAAGGAGGCGCTTGTTCAGGCGCGCGGCTTTTTTCAGGAAGTGAGCGTTGTAAAAGAGGGGCTTTATGCCGCGGCGCATGGGGCCGTCGCCATGCACGACGTGACGGAAGGCGGCGTGCTTGGCGCCGTCTGGGAGATGGCGGAAGCGGCGCGCTGCCGCGTGGTGATCGACCGTGCGGCGATCCCCATTCATCCGGCTACGGCAGAGATCGCCGCGGCGCTCGGCCTTGATCCGCTCCGCCTGCTTTCAAGCGGCGCTATGCTCATCGCCTGCGTGGATGGGGATGCGCTTGTGCGCGGCCTGAGAGAGCTTGGAATTCCGGCAGCGAAGATTGGAAGAACCGTGCAGGGCTCTGGCGCATGCTTTACGGACGGAACACAGATCGCCCCGCCGTGTGCGGATGAGCTGTACAAGCTTCATGCCCCGGATGCGCCGAATTCGGCAAAATACGTTTAAATCAACACGATTCTGTGCTATAATTAATTGGTTTAAGACGATTTGAGGAGGCATGGCATGATCAGCAGCATGACCGGCTTTGGGCGTGCAACGGTTGCGTCCGACGGAAGAGAAATCACGATTGAGCTTAAAAGCGTAAACCACCGGTATTTGGATCTGGCGTTCCGCATGCCGCGGCACATCGGGTTTATTGAGGACGTGCTGCGCCAGCTCCTTACAGGGCAGCTTTCGCGCGGCCATGTCGACATTTTTGTGAATTACCGCAATACGCGCACGGATGCGCGCGCGGTTGTGATTGATGAAGCGCTCATGGGCGCGTATCTTTCTGCGGCGCGCAAGGCGGCCGCACAATATGAGCTGCGGGACGACATCACCCTTTCCGCAGCGATGCGTTTCCCGGATGTGACGGATGTCATTGAGGCGGAAGAGGACCGTGATGCCGTGGCTGCGCTCGCACGCGAAGCCGCACTGCGCGCCGTAACTGCAATGAAACGCATGCGCGCGGGCGAAGGGGAACGCCTTTGCAACGATTTGCTGAACCGGGTGACTACGGTGGAATCCATTGCAGGAAAAATCGATGTGCGGGCGCCCTTCGTCGTGGAAGAATATCGTACGAAGCTTTCCGAACGCATCGAAAGCATGCTCGGCGGCGTGGAGGTTGACCGCACGCGCCTCGCGACGGAGGTAGCTCTTTTTGCGGACAAGGCCAGCATCAACGAAGAACTGGTTCGCCTTGCAAGCCATATAACGGAAATGCGCAAGGTGCTTGGCGCTGACGAGGCAGCCGGGCGCAGGCTCGATTTTATCGTGCAGGAAATGAACCGAGAGTTCAACACCATCGGTTCCAAGGCCAATGATGCGGAAATCACAAGCCTTGTTATTGCGGGGAAGGGCGAGATCGAAAAAATCCGGGAGCAGGTTCAGAACATTGAGTAAGCGCGGAGGAATACTATGGCAGTTCGCCTTGTAAACGTCGGCTTTGGCAACGTGGTTGCCGCAGGCCGCATCATTGCAATCGTTGCGCCGGATAGCGCGCCCGCAAAGCGCGTGGTTCAGGAAGCGCGGGAGCGCAGCCGCCTGATCGATGCATCCCATGGCAGGCGCACGCGCGCGGTTGTGGTGATGGACAGCATGCATGTTGTGCTTTCCGCCCTGCAGCCGGAAACCCTTGCAGGCCGCGTTGCGGCAGAAACAGATTGAGATTTGGTTGGAGGTCAACATGAAAGCAGATAAGGCAAAGGGCGTGCTCATCGTGCTTTCCGGCCCTTCGGGCGTTGGAAAGGGAACGGTGTGCAAGGCTCTGCTTGCGCGCAACCCGCAGGTAAAGCTCTCCGTTTCCGCGACAACACGCGCGCCGCGGCCGGGAGAAATGGAAGGCGTGAGCTACTTCTTTAAAACGCGCGATGAATTTGAACGCATGATTGCGGCGGGCGATTTTTTGGAATACATGGATGTGTTTGGCATGAATTATTATGGCACGCCGCGCGCATATGTGGAACAGCAGCTTGCAGCGGGAAACGATATCCTGCTTGAAATCGACGTAAAGGGCGCGATGAACGTTAAGCGCCTTTGCCCGGATGCGGTGCTGGTGTTCGTTGTTCCCCCGTCTATGGACACGCTCAAAAAACGGTTGGTTGGCCGCGGCACGGAAACGGAAGAGGCGGTTGAACGCCGCACGCGGGAAGCGTTTGCGGAAATGAAGCTTCTGCCGGAATATGATTATGCGATCGTGAACGACGTGCTTGAAACCGCCGTGGACGAGGTGGAAACCATCATCAAGGCTGAGCGGCTGCGCATATGCCGCCGGCCGGATCTTACGAATTTTTGCAAGGAGGCAGGAACTGAACTATGATGAACAAACCGCCGCTGAATGATTTGCAGGCAAAAGTGGGCTGCCGTTACATGCTGGTGACCGTGGTGGCCAAGCGTGCTCGCCAGCTTGTAGGGGACGAGGAACGGTTGCGGAACCGCAAGGCCGTGTCCTACGCGGTGGACGAGCTTTATCAGAACGACCTTTCCATCAAGTATCCCGAGGATTATGCAAAATGACCAAAAAGTGCGTCGTTTTGGGCGTTACGGGCTCCATTGCGGCCTATAAGGCCTGCGACGTTGTGAGCCGCCTGCGCAAGCAGAATGTGGATGTCCATGTGATCCTGACACGCGCAGGCGCAGAAATCATCACACCTCTTGCGCTTGAAACCATGAGCGCAAACCCTGTGGTTGTCGATATGTTCCACCGGGAAACGCCTTGGGAGGTGGAGCATATCGCGCTTGCAAAACGCGCGGATGTGTTTTTGGTTGCCCCCGCAACGGCGAATTTCCTGGGCAAAGCAGCGCATGGCATTGCGGATGATATGCTGACCACGACCATCCTTGCCACGCATGCGCCGGTTCTTGTGGCTCCTGCAATGAACGTGAACATGTATGAAAATCCGGCGGTGCAGGAGAATATTGCGGCTTTGAAAACACGGGGCTGGCATTTCATCGAGCCGGATGCGGGGATTCTCGCCTGTGGTGATGTTGGAAAGGGCCGCCTTGCGGAACCGGAAGCGATCGTAAACGCGGTGATGGCTCTGCTTTTTCCACGGCGCGACCTTGCCGGAAAGCACGTGCTTGTAAGCGCAGGCCCCACGCAGGAAAAGATTGATCCGGTGCGTTATATCACCAACCGTTCGAGCGGGAAGATGGGATATGCCGTTGCGGAGGCTGCAGCGGCGCGCGGCGCACGTGTTACGCTTGTAAGCGGGCCTGTGTCTCTGCCTGTGCCGGAGGGCGTGGAACGCGTAAGCGTGGTATCTTCGGCGGATATGTTCGAGGCAGTTCATGCGGCGTTCGGCGCATGTGACGGGCTCGTCATGGCTGCCGCACCGGCTGATTTCACGCCGGCTATGGCAGCGGAGCAGAAAATCAAAAAAAACGGGCGGGAAGGCATGACGCTGGAACTGTCCGCCACAAGGGACATCCTCAAAAGCATTGGGGAAAGGAAAGGAAACCAGCGCGTGATGGGCTTTGCTGCGGAAACGGAGCATCTTGCTGAAAACGCGGCGAAAAAACTTTCTGCGAAGAACCTTGATATGATTGCTGCGAACGATGTGACTGCCGCGGGTGCTGGTTTTGCGGTGGACACCAATGCCGTTACACTTTACAAGCGGGATGGCTCTGCGGAACACAGCGGCATCATGACCAAACGCGCGCTTGCGGATTGGTTGTTGGACCGGCTGTTTGGGGAATAAGCGCGTCTGTTGAAGTATAGTTTTAAAGCTCCTTACAAAGGAGCTTTTTATTTTTGCAAAAAACAAGGCGGATTCGAGCTATATGAGTACAGACGCTTTCTATGCCTGGAAAGCATCCAAGAAAGCAGATCAGTCCAAAATGTCGAGGAGCCTCTCAGCACTGTGGATGAGGTGCGTTTTAACAGATTCGGATACGAGATCGCCATCGCCGCTCAGCAGCGCTGCGATGATCCGCTTGTGTTCGCTGATTGAGGTCAGCGAAAGCGTGCGGTCACTTGCCTTCACTTCCCGCAGCCAACGCACCCGGACGGAATGAGCCTTAAGATTGTTCAGAATGGATTTCATATACTCATTGTCCAAATGCGTGTAATAAAGCCCGTGAACTTCGAGATCGGAAGCAACATATTTTTCAAAGCTGTAGGGGGTGCTTTCAATCTCCACAGCATGCTCCAGCGCAGCCTCCAACTCTTCCCGTGGAATGTGGGGCAGAGCTTCCCGGGCGGCAACGGGCTCCAAAGCGATCCTGCAACTCCAAATGTCCGCAGCATCCTTGCGGCTGATGCCTGCTACAACGGCCCCTTTTCGAGGAATGATTTTTGCAAAGCCATCGCGCTCCAACATGTTGAGAGCCTCGCGAATGGGTGCGCGGCTGATGTTCATAGATTGCGCAAGATCGTCCTCTGTCAACTTCATGCCGGGCTCAAGCTTTCCCTGAATGATCTGATCCCGCAGGTTATCATAAACAAGTTGCTTTAATGACGGTTTGCTTCCCAAATTTTGAATTTGATACATGAATCGCTACCATCCTACTCCATTAAAAACAATAGATTTAACGTATATTCGGTTGCATCCCACCGCTTGCTGCTATGGAGATACGCTGCACCGAGAAACGTTTCTTCTTGTTTCATTTTAACAAAAAAAGGTATTTTGTCAACAGTGTACGAGTGAAATATAGGAACCCGCCGTTTTATCCGGCTTCGGGTTGCTTCCGCCGGCATAGGATCTGCCAAGTATCCAAAATGGATTCGCTTTTGGCAGCCTTCACATCAAAATGAAACAGATGTAAGAAAAACTGGAGAATCGGGCCGCCCAAGAGCACATAAAGGAAAGAACCGATTCCAACCTCACCGCCGATAAGCCAACCTGTGAAGCAAACGACAGCCTCTACGGCCAGCTTGCAGATTCCGATCGGAAGAGGGACATGCTTGGTAAGAAACACGAGAAGGGTGTCCCGCGGCCCGGCGCCCATCCTGGCGGACATATAAAGATACATGCCAAAACCGTTTAAGATCAGGGACAGCAGGCAGAAAACCATCTGCAGCGGGACAGACTGGATTTTGGGCATAATGGGGAATACACGATTGAGCCACAGGAAAATGTCGGTAAATGTGCCTAGAAGCAGAATGTTCAAAAGCATTCCAAAACCGAAGGTCTCACGCAGCAGCAGATCAAGAGCCAGAATCACCAGGCCCACGATAATGTTTGCTTGGCCTATTGTGATCGAAAACGTATGGGAGATTCCATCATTAAGGATATTCCAAGGGGAGAGGCAATAGGATTGCTTGGCGATGGCCATCCCTAAGGCCATCGCCGCAAAGCCCAACGTGATGCGGCAGAGCTTTGCGGAGTAGCGGCGCAACAGACTCATAACATAACCAACCTTAAAACGCAGCACCTTCCGCCGCCATTGGCGGCGGAAGGTGTGCCGAATAATTGAACACACAGTTGACAACAAGAATGATATAACCCCTGAATACGATTTTGTCAACAGTTTTTGCACGCTTTAGACGAAACCCATCAGTCGGTAACGTAGCGGCGCAGCGGGCGGGAGGTGATGGAGCAGCACACATGCCCGTTCGAAGTACCGCCGCGCTCCCCCAGCTCCATGGAAGTGATCTCATCGTCACCGTCTTTACCGATCAGCACGGCGGTATCCCCAATTTTTACATCCGGAATATCCGTCACGTCGGCGAAAGCTACATCCACGTTTAAATCCAAAAGGCGAGCGCGTTTCCCATGGACAAGTACATCAGCATTGTGCTCCGTATCTCGGGTGACTTTTGGCAGTGTAGACCATTCTCAGGAAAACAAAAACGGCATCCCGGCCGAGTGCTTTGTTGTTCTTTACCCGAAATCTCCCGAAGCGCTCCGGCAGCAAGCGAAGGACTGGGAGACAAAGCTCAAGGATGAACTGAGCGATGTGGATGAAGGTGTGAAAGTCAGCGTAACAGAGGAGAACGCAGGTGCACAAAGCTGCCTTTCTTATGAGAGCGTGGAACGCACCACCAAAATTCTCGCCTTGCTGCCAAACGGTGTGCAATCCATGCAGCGAGCCCTCCCGGATACGCCTGAATGTTCCTGCAACATCGGCAATGTTGAGCTTGAAGGCGATGCGGTAGTATGTTATATTTCAGTGAGAAGCTGCAAGGGCTCGCTCATTGACCAGATGTGTGGAAAATATCGTGCTGTGGCGGAGCTTACTGGCTGCGCCCTTACCTTCCGGGATCGCCTGCCGGGTTGGGATTATGACAGGGATTCCAGATTGAGGCGTTTGGTCGACAAGGAGTACAACGAACGATTTGGCAGCGCGCCGCGCTTCAAGGTCACCCATGCCAGCACCGAGTGCGGTATGTTTAAAGAACAGCTTCCTCACATGGATATCATTTCCATGGGTCCTATCATTTATGAGGAGCATACGCCTCGGGAGTACATGGGAATCCAATCCGTAGGGGTCGTGTGGGAGTTTGTAAAGGGTATCATCAGCCAGCTGTAAACAAAAAGGAGGACGGAGCGTGAAACGCAGAATTTTTTATAACGGCATTATCCTGACAATGAACAAGGCTGAGCCGACCGCGGCATACGTGCTGACGGAAGGGGATAAAGTCGCTGCAGTGGGGAGCGCTGCAGAAATCGAGAAGCACATTGCCGAAGGTGCGGAGCCTGTGAACTTACACGGGCGGCTGATGTTGCCGGGATTCATCGATTCGCATATCCATATGCTGACAGCGGCATTGAACCGGCTCAAATTGGACATAAGCGCCATGAAATTTGACACTGTGGATGATATGCTCGCCTATATCCGGCAGAAAAAGGAAGGATCACAGGATCCTTGGATCAGCGTATTCGGCTTTTCGGAGGAAAACATCCGTGCGAGCCGAATGGTGACGCGAAAAGATATAGACCGTTTTTTCCCTGATGTCCCTGTAACCATCATCCGGGTGTGCGGCCATATGTCTGTCATCAACACGAAAGCTATGGAACAGCTGGACAGGGATAAAATGGAGCGCATCAGCGGCGGTGCTTTTGAAAAAGACGAGAGCGGCGTCTATACGGGGATTGCTACCGAGGGGGCCCAGCAATATGTTCTGGACAGCATGCCGCCGGCGGACGAAGAAGTGGTGCTTGCCTTGCTTGCGCAAGAGCAGGAGCTCCTCTTGCGCAACGGCATTACCGCGATACACGATGCCGGGACGGACATGATGCCGCCGCGAGACTATGTGGCCCTTTATGAGAAGATGAACGACAGGGGACTGTTGAAAATCAGAACCAATCTCATGGTGCGCCCAGAAGAAAAAGAGTCTCCGGGTTCATTTGCGGACTATCTGCGTTGCTGTAAGGAACGGCACCGTGAGGATGCAAGGTTCACAATCGGTGCGGTGAAGCTCTTTGCAGACGGAAGCTTGGGCGGGATGACCGCTGCGGTGAACCGTTCCTATGTGGGGGCGCCGGAGAACACCGGCCTGCTGCTGAAGGAACGTCTGGACACCTATATAAAGCCGCTTGCCGATGCAGGCCATCAGGTTGCCGTGCATGCCATCGGGGATCGCTCTACGGGTTATGTGGCCGGGCTCTACGGCGCCTGTGAACGGAGGGAAGAGGATCGACTGCGTATTGAACACGGAGAACTTATGGATGAAGCCCTCATCGAGACGATACGCGACAACCGTATCCTCATTATGACACAGCCGATTTTTATCCGGGAATTTGGAAATACCTATTTCAGCAACCTTGGAGAGGAACGTGCCATGCACATTCAACCCATACGCACGCTGCTGGATCAGGGGATAACTGTTGGCTTTGGCACAGATTATCCCGTGGATGACCCAAACCCGCTGCTTGGAATCCGCACTGCAATGACCAGAGAAATCAAGAATTCCTGCAAACGGTTGAATGAAGCGGAGGGGATCGGCTTCGACGAAGCAGTCAGGTGTTATACCATTAACAACGCTTACGGTGCTTTTGAGGAGGCGCATATGGGGTCCATAGAGCCTTCCAAATATGCGGACTTTGTCGTTCTCGCGGGAATCGCTCCCGATTCTGATGGCAAATTCAGGCATTTGGATGATGCTGCCGTAGACATGACGGTGATCGGTGGAGAGACGGTTTTTTCCCGGTAACACCGGATGCAGAAAGTGTAAAGCAAAGTTTTCAGATGGACAGCATCGTAAAAGGAGCGGCAATTGCCGCTCCTTTTACGATGCTGCGTTGGGGATTTCGCAGCACCATGATGGATGGGGGTATGTCATCGGAGGAGTGGGGGCTCCTCACGGGATGACCTTAATGGAAGGTCAGGCCTTTGTGCGCTCGCCGAGCGTCACAGAGAGGTCGAGCAGTTCGGTTCCGCGCTGCACTGTTATTGTGACCGTATCGCCGACCTTGTATTCATAAAGCAGTGTGCTGAGGTCGGAAGAACCGTTTATTTCCGTGCTGCCCAAAGATATGATAATGTCGTTCACCTGCATGCCGGCCTGTTCGGCAGCACTGCCTTCCTCAATGCCCACCACCTGAACCCGGTTCACATAGCCATAAGAACCATATGAGCCAAAGGGGAAGAAGCTGCCGTTGTTGCCGCTGTTGCTGGTGGTGCGGATGCTGATGTTCTGCATGCTGATGCCGAGGTATGGCCTGCCGGATACATAGCCAAGGTCGATCAAATCCATAATGATTTGCTTTGCAGAATCAATTGGGATTGCAAAGCCCAAACCTTCCACATCCGTGCCTCTGCTTTTCGCGTTAACGATGCCAATTAATTCACCCTTGCTGTTGAACAGGCCTCCACCGGAATTGCCGGGGTTCACGGCTGCTGTGGTCTGCATCAAAGTCATTTCCTGCCCTTCGATTTTGATCACACGGTCAAGGCCGCTGATGATGCCCTCGGAAACGCTGCTGGCAAGCACGCCGAGAGGGTTGCCGATGGCATATACCATGTCGCAAACCAGCATATCGCCGGAGTTGCCAAGCGTGGCGGCGGGAAGGTCGGCCGCATCAATCTTGATGACGGCAAGGTCGGTGTAGCTGTCCGTGCCGATGAGGGTTGCAGGATATTCCGTGCCGTCCTCCAAGTGCACTTTTATGGCGTCCGCGCCTTCCACAACGTGATTATTCGTTACAATGTAGCCATCGGAGGTAACGATTACGCCGGAGCCGGAGCCCACTGTTTCGGAGGTTGCGCCGCTTTCCGATTGACCATAGCCAAACATGGCATATCCATTTGAAACTTCCTGTTCAATGTCGATGCCAACCACGCTGCTCATGCATGTGCGGATGATGGAGCCGGTGTCACCGGTGCTGGTTGTGCTTGAACCGGAACTCATGTTGATGCCGGATGATGGACTTGCAGACGGGCCATTGCCGCTTCCCGTGCCCGCACTGTTTTCCGCAGGACCGCCGGTTGCATCCGGAGGAGTCACGACGGTGCTTCCGGCATTGTTCAGCGCCTGTTGGTTATTTTGGCCGCGGGTTGCAAAGTAAACGGCCCCGGCGCCAACTCCACCGCCAATGAGCGCCATCACCAGCATGCAAATGATGAGCTGGGTCCATGTAGCAACATGCTTACGCTCTTTTTTGCCCCTGCTGCCTTGATTGCCGCTTTCACCGTAATTGCCGCTGAAGTTGTTGCCCGCCGGCTGCTGTGTATTATTGCCTACATTGGGGGTGGCATTTTCGTACCAGTTCCAATTGTTGTTTTCCATATGTTTTTGCTCCTTCCTGTTCAGCATCCTGAACGCTTCTGTTGGCTCTTATTATAGAATGCAATTTTGTCGTTTCAATATCCTGATTGCGCCAAAGTTGTGTAGAAACATGTACGAATTATGAAACGGGATTTTCATTTAAAACAAAAACGGACGGCTGCAAAGCGCATCCGCCCGAGACAAATTGGAAAGAATCAGCCAAGCAGCTTTTCCGCAGCGGCAAGCTTCAGGCAAACGCAAAGCACATGCATTGCCTCGCGCAGCTCTGCAATGGGCGGGTAGCTTGGGGCGATGCGCAGGTTCGCATCCTGCGGATCCTTGCCGTAGGGGTAGGTTGCGCCTGCGCCGGTCATGATAACGCCAGCCTCTTTCATGAGCTGATGCGTGCGCTTTGCGCAGCCTTCCATGGTATTGAGGCTTACGAAGTAACCGCCGGTGGGACGATGGTAGGAAGCAAAGCCGAGCGGCTCGATCTCGCGATCCAGAAACTCAATCACGGTGTCGAACTTCGGCTTCATAAATGCCGCATGCTTTTTCATGTGCGCAAGAACGCCGGCGCGATCCTTCAAAAACTGCACATGACGAAGCTGGTTCACCTTGTCAAAGCTGATGCATTCCGCGTTGAGCAGCTTCTTCATGTAAGCCATGTTGGCCTCGCTGCATGCAAAGCAGGCAACGCCCGCACCCGGAAGGGTAATCTTGGAGGTGGAAGCAAACTCAAACACCATGTCCGGATTGCCTGCATTGCGGCACTCAGTTAAGATTTCTTTAAAGGGAACAAACTCACCGCTGAACTCATGCACGCAGTAGGCGTTATCCCACATGATGACAAAGTCTTCCGCCGCAGGTTTAAGAGAAGCCAGCCGCGCAATGGTTTCATCGCTGTAAATGATGCCCTCCGGATTGGAGTATTTGGGGACGCACCAGATGCCCTTCACAGCGGGATCCTTCACATATTCTTCGACAAGGTCCATATCCGGGCCGTCGGCTGTCATCGGCACGTTGAGCATCTCCACGCCAAAGGATTGGCAGATTGTAAAATGCCTGTCATAGCCCGGAACGGGGCAAAGGAACTTCACTTTGCCGAGTTTGCTCCAGGGCGCGGTGGAATGCAGAAGGCCATGCGTAAACGCCTTGGAAATAAGGCCGTACATCAGGGTCAGGCTGGAACTGCCGGCTGCGAAAACCTCCTCAGGCTTCACGCCGAGGAGTTCCGCAAAAAGCGCGCGGCAGGCGGGCAGGCCGTCCATCGTGCCATAGTTGCGCGCATCGATTCCTCCGCTTACGTAAGAATCCGGTGCGGGAAGGGAGAACAGGGCGTTTGAAAGGTCAAGCTGCTGCTTTTCCGGCTTCCCGCGGGACATGTCGAGCTTCAGGCCTTTGGCCTTGCATGCATCGTATTCTGCTTTTGCTTCCACGTAGAACTGTTGCAGCGCTTCGCGCGGCATTTCCTTAAGCTTCATAATGGTGATTCATCCTCCTGACCATAAATAATATAATATGCGAGGAAAATGCAATTTTTCCTTCATCTATGCAAGATTACTTTCACAAGCCTTATTTTACCGAAAATCCCTGGTAAAGTAAATACCTGTTATCAACTTTTCTTGCGGTTTACAGTCCATGGATGGAATGATACAATATAAAGAAATCTTTCAGCAGGAGGGTGGAGCGTGAAACAGGAAATCTGCCAACTTCGGGCGATGATCGGCGCATCGGGCCGAATCGCCTTTTTGGGCGGCGCGGGAGTATCCACGGAAAGCGGCATCCCCGACTTTCGCAGCCGGGATGGCCACTTTGAAGCGATCCGTGCCTTTGGCCAAGCGCCGGAGGTGCTTTTGTCGCACGGCTTTTTCATGCAGCACCCGGAGATTTTTTTTGCGTATTACCGTGCGTCTCTTCTGGTAACGGATGCTCTGCCAAACCGCGCGCATGCTGCACTCGCACAGTTGGAACAGCAAGGGAAGCTTACGGCCGTCGTCACACAAAACGTGGATGGGCTGCATCAGAAGGCGGACAGCAAAAACGTGTTCGAACTGCATGGCAGCATTTACCGCAACCGTTGCATGCAATGCGGCAGGGCGTACGGCCCGGAGGCGATCTCCGAAAGCGCCGGCGTGCCGCGCTGTACCTGCGGCGGCATCATCAAGCCGGATGTGGTGCTGTATGAAGAAGGGCTTGATCCCGAGGTGCTGCAGGGTGCGATTGCGCACATTATGCAGGCGGATATGCTCATTGTGGGGGGAACGTCGCTTGCGGTATACCCGGCAGCCGGGTTGATTGATTATTACCGCGGTAACCGGCTCGTGCTCATCAACAAGAGCGAAACGCCATATGATTACCGGGCGGACCTTGTTCTGCATGATTCTATTGGCGAGGTGTTGCATGCGGCGCTTGAAACGGAGAATGGAGGAAACGAAGCATGACGGAGCTGTTGGTGCGTTTTTTCATTAAAACGCCGGATCAAACGGGGGATTCTTCAGTCCGGGAGGCATATGGCATTCTTGCGGGGGTTGTGGGCATTGCCTGCAACCTGATCCTTTGCGCGATGAAGTTTGTGATCGGTACGTTAAGCGGGTCGATCGCGATTCAGGCGGACGCGGTCAACAACCTTTCGGACGTCGGTTCTTCCGCAGTAATGCTCATCGGTTCAAAAATGGCCGGGAAGCCTGCCGACCGGGAGCATCCGTACGGCCATGCGCGCATGGAGTACATTGCGGCGCTGATTATTGCATTCCTCATTTTAGTCGTAGGGTTTGAGCTTGGACGCGAATCGATCCAGAAGATCATTGCGCCTGAACCGGTAGAATTCAGTGTGGCGATGATTGCTGTGCTTGTATCGTCCATCCTCGTTAAGCTTTGGATGAGCCGGTTCACCGCAAATATCGGCCGCCGTATCGAATCTTCCACCATGAGCGCTGCCACGAGCGACAGCATATCCGATGTCATCAGCACCGGTGCAATCCTGCTTTCCAGCATCATCGGCTATTTCAAGGGTGTGAACATCGACGGCTATATCGGCGTGGTCGTAGCGGGGTTTGTGCTGTACTCCGGTGTTTCGATTTTGCGGGATACCATCAGCCCGCTGATGGGCGAAGCGCCCGACCCGAAAACGGTTACAGAGCTTACGGACAAAATCCTTTCTTACGATGGGATTATCGGCATCCACGACATTATGATGCACAGCTACGGCCCCGGCAAACTCATTGCAAGCGCACATGCTGAAGTGCGTTCGGATTGCGACCTGATGGCAATCCATGAAACGATTGATGCCGCGGAGCGGGAGATCGGCGCACAGATGGGCATCCTCCTTACGCTGCACCTTGACCCCATCGAGGTGGACAACGCTGTGCTTAACCAAACGCGGGAGGAAATGGGGCAGATTCTTATGGGGATCGACAAAACGCTGCGTTTCCACGATTTCCGCATGGTACGCGGGGAAAACCGCACCAACCTGCTGTTCGACATTGTAGTTCAGCCGGGGATGAAGCCGGAGGCGATTGCGGAACTCAAGCAGCGCGTTGCGGATGAAGCGGCGCGCCTGAATCCCGCATACCATTGCATCCTTTCTGTTGATATCGACCACAACGGCGTAAGGTGACGGAAACAAACAAGGAGCGCGCTCAAGCGCAAGAGGAGCTTAGAAAAGCCAGCAATATGAGCACATAAGAAGGGTTTGCTGTTTGCCATTTGCAGACAACAAGCCCTTTATCGCATCGCTTCAACATAAATATCAAAGGCTGCCGTGGTGCCGTCCTCCAGTGTGGCGGTGCAGGAGAAAACCCAAACCGGAAGATAATACCCCTGGGAACTGTTTGCCATGTAGGCAAGGTAGCAGTTATCGATTGTCGCGGAAACGGCGGGCGTGAAAAGGGTATAGGCACAATCCCCGCTTTGCAGCTTTTCATAAGCGCGCTGTTGGGAAATAATCTGTTTTTCGGCGATGGAAATCACATCGCCATCATACCGGCGGATCTTGGTGATTGTGCTGTCTGCCCGCACGGATACCACCAGCGTGGAGGAGCCGATGATGGGTTTGCCGTCGATCGCTGTGGAAAGGTAAATGTCGTACCCGACGGGGCTGTTGCTTGCATCGTGGCGGGGAACGATGTCCGTCACGGAATCAAGCGATACGGTGAGAAGGGTTTTGCGTTCAAACAGATCAAAAACCGCGCGAATTGCATCCACTTCTGTGGGGAGGCGGTCGGCTGCAGGTTCGGAAAGCAGGTCATAGGTCCAGCTTCCGCTTTCTGTGATGGTGAGGCGGGCAGTTTCGGTTTCAGCAGTGTATACACTGTCGTTCACGACAAACGGGGCTTCAATGCCAAGCGCGAGCGCAATCGCGTATGCACGTTCATAGATGGATTGCGTGCTGGGACCGTAAAGCTTGACCTTTGCGCCCGATGCATCAAGTGTGCAGTCGAGCGTCATCGCTTTCGGAAGGGGCGTTTCGCTTTCAAAAAACTGGATTGGAGCATAGGTTTTGCCGTGGTCGAGAATCATCACGAAGGCGATGCCGAAATAAAGCACAGCCACATATAAAAACGCGGCAAAATTTGCGCGCTTGGATGGCCGCACCAACCCAAACTGCTCCGGAAAACGGAACCTTTTGAGCAAGGCGGCAAGAATGGCATATACGCTATAGCCCGCCATGCAGCCTAAGCCGGCAAACAGGTATTCATCCGCGATGAAGGGGGCATCGTTAAACAAGGGATACAGGTTTAAAAACACAGCGGAAAGCACGCCGGTGAACAGCGCGGAGAACAAGCCGCATTTGGGAAAAGCGGGCGCAAGAAAAATGCCGGCTGCCAGGAAGGGCAGAGCATAGGCAAGCAGATCGTTAAATACGCCTTTGTAACCATATTCATCAATGGCAAACAGTTTGTAAAGCGGAATGGGGGCGCTTACGGTGGGCGTGGTGTTGCTTCGCTTTAAAAGATATGCGCCGAACAGCGCAAGAAAAAACAAACCGATGCACAAAAGGCGTGGCATCGGAACGCCTTGCCGCTTCTGAACGGACAGCGTTGCGGCCGCGGCAATGGCGAACACAATAAACAGGATCAGCGTTTCCAGCGTAAACAAACCCGGTTCCTCCAAGGGAAAACATTCTGTTAAATTATTATAACGGTTTGCAGCGTGGGAAGCAAATGAACTTTCTGTGCATTCCTTGTTTCCGGCCGCGCATGGTGGTATAGTATCATAGAATAAACATGTATTATATGGAGGGAAAAGGCATGCTCAAGGAATTCAAAGAATTTGCATTTAAGGGAAATGTGGTTGATATGGCGGTCGGCGTAATGATCGGCGGGGCGTTCGGAAAGATTGTGACCTCGGCTGTGAACGATTTGTTTATGCCGCTTGTCAGTCTGCTTACCGGTGGATTGGATTTCACAAGCCTTTTCATTGCGCTCGATGGAGCTTCCTATCCGACGCTTGCGGCGGCACAGGAGGCGGGCGCCGCATGCTTCGCATATGGCTCATTTATTACAACCGTGCTGGACTTCCTTATTATGGCTTTCTGCATTTTCCTGATGGTGAAGGGAATCAACCGCCTGCGCGCACTGTCCGAGAAAAACAAAGCTGCGGAGCCTGCTGAGGAGAAAAAGCCGCGGCTCTGCCCGTATTGCTTTGAGGAGATCAACGAGAAGGCCACCCGCTGCCCGCACTGCGCGGCCGAGCTCCCCGCAGAGGAGCCGGAAAACGCCTGAAACGGTTTTGGCTCTACGGAATAAACGGCAGCGCGAAAATATACGTGTATGCAGCTCCCACTTTCCTTGACAGGGGAGAGCGGAAAAACTTACAATAAAAAACATGAACCGCGAGGCGATGCTTCGGGCATCCGTGCGGGGAAAGGAATGCAATGAAAGCAGCGACAGCCATTCTACTTGTGGCCGGGTGCGATCCGCAGATGCACTCTGCGAAGCCGACCGCCCTGCATGAGATTGCCGGGCGGCCGATGATCGATTGGATGCTTGCGGCGTTTGAGGGATGCGTGGAAACGCCTCCTGTGATTGTGGACGGTTCGCAGCAGATGATTGCGGCACATGTGCGCGCGCGCGCCCGAACCGCTGTGCAGCAGGAGGCCCTTGGCGAGGCGGACGCACTGCGCGCCGCGCGCAGCGCGCTTGAAGCGGCGGGCAATGGGCTGGTTTTAGTAATATCCGGAAGCTATCCTCTGATCAGCGCAGAACTCTGCGAACAGCTGGCGGAAGAAGCGGAGAACAGCGGAGCCGCCGCACTTGCCATCCTTAATGAAGACGAAACGGGTGATGTCGGGGCGGAAGGACCGATTCTATGTGACCTTTTCTGCGCACCCGGCAATGTTTGGCGCGCGGGGCTTATGCGCAGCGGCAAGGAGGCAAGTCTTGCGGATTGCTTCCTGCAGGGTGTGGAAAGCTGCCGCATTACCCCGGCGCTGGTCGAAAGCCTGCATACAGGCGTTGCACATTATTTCCCGGTGACGAACAGGGCCATGCTTGCCGCATGCGAAGCGGAAGCGCAGGAGCGGCTCCGCGACAAGCACCTTGAAAACGGCGTCACGATGCTCGACCCGAATTCCGTGACGCTTGGCGCGGATGTGGAGATTGGCCGGGATACCGTACTTTGGCCGAACGTTGTGCTCACGGGCAGGACGGTTATCGGCGAAGGATGTGTCATTAAGAGCGGCTGCCAGATCAACGATACGCGCGTTGGAAACGAATGCACGCTTACCTATGTTGTCGCCAACGAGGCAGAGCTTGGGAACCGCGTTACGGCGGGGCCGTTTGTGAACCTCCGACCGAATACACGCATTGCGGACGGCTGCAAGATCGGCGACTTTGTTGAGGTGAAAAACTCCAGCGTGGGCGAAGGAACGAAGCTGCCGCATCTTTCCTACATCGGGGATGCGGACGTTGGAAGCGGCGTAAACGTGGGGTGCGGGTGTGTGTTTGTGAATTACGACGGCTATGCTAAGCACCGCACCACCGTGGGCGACAACGTGTTCCTCGGCTGCCAGACGAATCTGGTCGCGCCTGTAACGGTTGGCGACGGCGCTTATACGGCCGCGGGTTCCACCATCACGCATGATGTGCCTGCCGGCGCAATGGCTTTTGCGCGTGCGCGGCAGAGCAACAAGGAAGGCTACGTGGAAAAGTTCCGAAGCCTGAAAAAGAAATAAGGAACGGAGCGAAAACGCGTTGTTTTGTGAAATAGAAGGCATAAACATTCATTATGAACGCGTGGGGCAGGGCCGCCCCGTGCTGGTTCTGCACGGATGGGGTGCGGACATCGAGGCGGTGCGCCCCATCATGAACTGCATGAGCGGACTCGGCTATGAGGCTGTGGCCATGGATTTTCCGGGCTTTGGGCAAACGCCTGAGCCGCCGGAGCCTTGGGGGGTGCCGGAATATGCGGCGCTTACGCGCAAGTTCATTGAAACCGTGGGGCTGCGCGGATGCGACCTCATCTGCCACTCCTTCGGAGGCCGGGTTACGATCCTGCTTGCTTCGGAGGATCCCAGGCTGTTCCACCGGCTCGTGCTGGTGGATGCGGCAGGCATCCGCCCTCCGCGCACGCTTGGCTACTATGTGCGCACGTATTCCTATAAACTTGGCAAGCGCCTTGCAAAGGTAAGGTGGATCGACGCTCTGCTCCATTTGAGCGAAAAACAGAAGAATGCCGGAAGCGCCGACTACCGTGCGTTAAAAAGCGATTTGATGCGCGCGACGCTTTCCCGCGTTGTGAACCTTGATCTGACGGAGCGGCTTGACCATATTCAGAACGAAACGCTGCTCGTTTGGGGCGATCAGGATACTGCCACGCCGCTTGCGCGTGCGCAGGTGATGGAGAAGCGCATCCCCAAAGCGGGGCTTGCTGTGCTTGAAGGCGCAGGCCACTTCTCCTATGTGGACAAATACGCGCAGTTTTGCGCAGTGATGAAGGCATTTTTTGCCTGAGGTGATGGTTTGAACTGGACGGTGTTTTCTTATTATATATATTACACGGCGGCTGCCGCAGCGGTTGTTCTTGCTTCGCTGCCGCTTGTGCATATGCTGCAGTTGGAAAGCTATCAGGGAAGAATGTACCTGAAATGGCTCGGCCGCCACTTTATGTCGGACGTTGTGCCGTATCTGCTTGTGGGCGCAGTAGCGTTGTTGCTGCGGTGCAGCTATGTAATGCTTTATGATACAAGCCGCTTGCTTGCACGGATCTGTTATGCGGCGGGAGATGCAGCATATCTCCTTCTGCTGCTTACGCTTTATTTCGGCTACAAACGCCGCAAGCAGATTAAGCCCCTCGCGTTTACAGGGCGCGTGAAACGCCTGCTTGCAGTGGAATTCGCGCTTGCTTTTGTGTTTACGGCATCGCTCTTTATGCGGGCGGTAATGGGGGGGATCATGTCCTGGGGAGTGTTCCTGTTGCCGAATTTCCTGCGCTACCTGCCCGGCATGCTGCTGCCGCTGTTCGTTTTTCTCGCGTATGGGATTACGTATCCCGTTGAGGCGGCGGTCAAACGCTGGTACTTCAACGATGCGAAGAGAAAACTCGCTGCGCGTGCGGATGTTACGAAAGTTGCGGTCACAGGGAGCTTTGGCAAAACCGGAACCAAGTATGCGCTCGGCACAATCCTTTCCGAAAAACACAATGTGCTCTATACGCCGGGCAGCTTCAATACGCCAATGGGCGTAACCAGAGTCATTCGCGAGCAGCTTCTCGCGGAGCACGAGGTCTTCATCGCGGAAATGGGTGCGCGTTACCGCGGCGATATCCGCGAGCTTTGCCGCCTCGTGCAGCCGAAATTCGGCATCATCACGGCCATCGGCAAACAGCATCTTGAAACCTTCGGCTCTCTTGAAGGCGTGATCGCAACAAAGGGCGAACTGATGGAAAGCCTCATGCCGGACGGCTGCTGTTTCTTCAACGGGGATGATGAGAATTGCCGCGCAATGTACGAAAGCTGCACGCTGAAGGAAAAGTACCTTTTCGGCACGGCAGAGGAAGGGCTTTACCTTTGCGCATGTGAAACGGAAGTCGGGCCGCAAGGCAGCGCGTTTACGCTGAAAACGGCAGAGGGCGAAAGCGTGCGCTGCCGGACAAAGCTTCTTGGGCGGCACAACATTGTGAACCTTACGGGCGCTGCGGCTTGTGCGTACCGCCTTGGGCTGACGCTTTCCGAAATCGCCGCGGGCATTGCAAAGGTGGAGCCGGTAGAGCACCGGCTGCAGCTCATCCCGGGTGCGGTGACGGTGATCGATGATGCCTTCAACGCAAATCCCGTGGGTTCGCGCGAAGCGCTCAACGTACTTGCATCCTTTCCCGGCAGGCGCATCTGCGTGACGCCTGGCATGGTGGAACTGGGAGCGGAGGAGGCGGAACTCAACCGCGCATTCGGCTGCCACATGGCGAAGTGTGCTGACATTGCAATTGTGATCGGCAAGGCGCATGCGGATCCGATCTGCGAAGGGCTCCGGCAGGCCGGGTTCCCGGAAGCATGCCTTGTGCGGGCAGCTTCCCTCGCAGAGGCGACGGAAAAGCTCCCCGCTTACACGGAGCCGGGCTGTGTGGTGCTGTTTGAAAACGATCTGCCGGATAACTATCGTGAATGAAAAGGGAGGAGAAAGCGATGCTGAATCTTGCCGTAGTCTTTGGCAGCCGTGCTGCGGAGCATGATGTTTCGATCATCTCCGGTCTGCAAATTCTGGAGAATGCCGATAAGAGCAAATACAATGCGTTTCCCGTTTATGTTTCCCGAAGGGGAGAATGGTTCACCGGCGAACCCCTGCGCAGGGTGGAAACTTACAAAAACTTCAACCCGGATGGGAAGGGGATCACCCGTGTGGTGCTGCCGCCCGTGCCGGGGATGAACGGACTTTATACGCTCGGGCAGGGCGGCCTGTTTGGTGCAAAGGCACAAAAGGTGGCCGATGTGGACTGCGCAATTTTGGCGCTGCACGGCATGCACGGCGAGGATGGCACCATACAGGGGCTGCTGGAGCTTGCAAACATTCCGTATTCGAGCTGCGGTGTGACGGGCTCTGCCGTGGGCATGGATAAGATCATCATGAAGGCTGTGTTTAAAAGCATGGGTTTACCGGTGCTTGAAAGCACATATTGCTATCGCAGCGAATGGAAGGAAAATCCTTCCGCTGTGACCGCACGCGCGGAAGCGCTCGGCTACCCGCTGTACGTAAAACCGGCTAACCTCGGCTCTTCCATCGGCATCAGCCGGGCGGTGGACAGAGCCTCTTTTGAACAGGCAATGGAGGTCGCCTGCGCGTACGACAGGCGTATCCTGATCGAAAAGGGCTTGAACAGGCCGGTGGAAATCAACTGCGCCTGCATTGGCTTTGGCGGAAAGGCCACGCCTTCTCTGTGCGAGCAGCCCGTTTCCTGGGAGGAATTCCTGAGCTTCGATCAAAAGTATCTGCGCGGCGCCGGCAAGGGAATGGAAAGCCTCGGCCGTAAGATCCCCGCGCCGATTTCCGAGGAGCAAACCCAAAAGATTCAGGCTTATACCGTCCAAATCTTTCAGATGTTGGAATGCAAAGGCGTTGTACGCGTCGATTACATGATCGACCCGGAAACCGGCGCGCTCTACGTTTGCGAGATCAACACCATTCCGGGCTCGTTTGCGTTTTACCTTTTTGAGCCGATGGGAATATCTTTCCGGCAACTCGTGGATCAACTCGTTGAATATGCGCACGAAGCACTGGTGCAGAAAAACGAATCCACTTTTGCATATGATTCCGAGATTCTGACGAAGATGATGAACGGCACAAAAACAATTAAGAAGTAAACAAAGGAGAGCAGCAATGAGCAAGATTCAGATGCGTACCCCCCTCGTGGAGATGGACGGAGACGAAATGACCCGCATCATCTGGAAGATGATTAAAGATCATCTTCTGACCCCGTATATCGACCTTAAGACCGAATACTACGATCTGGGCCTCCCCTCCCGCGATGAGACCGACGACCAGATCACTGTGCAGGCGGCTGAGGCTGTGAAGAAGTACGGCGTGGGCGTGAAGTGCGCAACGATTACCCCCAATGCGCAGCGCATGACCGAGTATAACCTCAAAAAAATGTATAAGAGTCCCAACGGCACCATCCGTGCGATTCTGGATGGCACCGTGTTCCGTACGCCCATCACGCTGCCCTGCCTGAAGCCCTCCGTACGCAGCTGGGTTAAGCCCATCACCATCGCGCGTCATGCATACGGCGACATTTACAAGTGCACGGAATACCGCGTTCCGGGCCCCGGAACTGCCGAAATCCTCTTTAAGGATGCACAAGGCAAGGAAATCTTCCATGAGACGGTCTTTGACTTCAAGTGCCCCGGCGTTTTGATGGGTACCTACAACAAGGACGATTCCATCCAGAGCTTCGCACGCGCCTGCTTTAACTTCGCGCTTGCCACCAAGCAGGACCTCTGGTTCTCTGCAAAGGACACCATCTCCAAGAAGTATGACCACACTTTCAAAGACATCTTCCAGGAGATCTATGATGCGGAATACAAGGCCAAGTTCGAGGAAGCCGGCATCACGTATTTCTATACCCTGATCGACGATGCGGTTGCGCGCGTGATCCGCTCTGAGGGCGGCTTTATCTGGGCCTGCAAAAACTATGACGGCGATGTGATGAGCGACATGGTCGCCACCGCGTTCGGCTCTCTCGCCATGATGACGAGCGTACTTGTTTCGCCCGACGGCAACTATGAATACGAAGCGGCGCACGGCACTGTGACGCGCCATTATTACAAGCACCTTGAGGGGGAAACGACTTCCACCAACTCCATGGCAACCCTGTTCGCATGGACTGGCGCGCTCAAAAAGCGCGGCGAAATGGACAGCATCCCCGAGCTTGTCGCTTTCGGCGAAAAGCTTGAGCAGGCGTCCCTCAAGTGCATTTCGGATGGCTTTATGACCAAGGATCTTGCGCTTCTCGCCGATATGGAGAACAAGACGGTGCTTTCTACCGAAGGATTTATCCTGAAGGTCAAGGAATATCTTGACGCGGCGCTGTAAATCCATTACCATAAGAAAAGCAGAAATCATTGCGGCGGGCGGCGTTTGCCGCCCGCCCAATCATGGGGGAGAGAAACATATGAGCCTTTATTCTGAGTGGAGACAAGCCGCCGATGCACAGCGCGCACCACATGAGCAGGAAAAGTTCTGGAACGATTACTTTGCGCTCGAAACCGAAAATTATAAAAAAATCCTTGCAAACCATGCAGAGATGTACTCGGGCGAGCTCAGCGGGCTTGCGGAAACTTTCGGCATGGACGAGGTCACCTTCATCGGCTTCCTGGATGGTATCAATACGAGCCTTAAACAGGAGATTGATCTTGAAAGCCTGGAAAGCAGCACCGTTATTTCTCTGGATGTTGATTTTGAAAAGCTTTATTTCAACATGCTGGATGCAAAGGCGGATTGGCTTTATCACCTGAAGGAGTGGGATGATGTGCTGTCCGAGGAAAAGCGCCATGAGATCACCAAGGAATTCCGCGCATCCAAAGTGTTCGTGAAGCAGGAAACCGTCGGCCGTAACGATCCCTGCCCCTGCGGCAGCGGAAAGAAATACAAAAAATGCTGCGGAAAAGATAAATAAAACGAAAACGCGTGCTGAGGCACGCGTTTTCATTCGATATTCCGCAAAAAATAAAAGGGGCTGCGCTGATTTACACAGAATTAACAATTTTGCAAGCGCATATCCATTTTCATACCTTGTTCAATTTTGCGGAACGGCATATAATTGAATTTAAGAATGGGAAAGGGAAATATTGCTATGAAAATACGGTTTTGCGGCGCAGCGCGCAGCGTAACGGGTTCCTGCCATATGATTTCTGCCAACGGAAAAAACGTGTTGGTGGATTGCGGCATGCGTCAGGGCGCCGATAAGAAGACGGAATTGGGGGAAGATAAATTTCCATTCAATCCGGCGGAAATCGACGCGGTGCTTTTAACGCACGCGCACATTGACCATTCCGGCCTCATCCCGCTGCTTGTAAAACAGGGATTCAAGGGCAGTATTATCGCAACGGACGCCACAGCGCAGCTGTCCGGCATTATGCTGCCGGATAGCGGCCATATTCAGGAACAGGAGGCGGAATACCAAACGCGCAAAAATCTGCGCGCAGGCAAAGCGCCGGCTGAACCGCTTTATACAGTGCAGGATGCGCAAAACGCACTCAAACAGTTTTCACCTACTTCTTATGGAAGGACAGTTTCAGTCGTTTCAGGTATAACGGCACGTTTCAATGACATCGGACATTTGCTGGGGTCGTCTGCCATCGAAATTTGGGTGGAAGAAAACGGAAAAACAACCAAACTCGTTTTTTCCGGCGATATCGGCCGCGAAGAACGCCCGATCATTTGCGACCCGCAGCAAGTCAAGGGCGCGGATTACCTTGTGATTGAAGGCACCTATGGCGACCGCAACCATGAAGAATCCACTGTAGAGGCGAAGGAAGCGCACTTGATCTCCGTGCTCAAAATGGGTATTGCACGCGGCGGAAACATTGTGATCCCGTCCTTTGCCGTTGGCAGAACGCAGGAACTCCTTTATTACATCAAGCGCCTTTTGATGAAAAATTCCGTGCCCGGGCTTGAAAACGTGCCGGTATATATCGACAGCCCGCTCGGCATCAACGCAACGAAGATTTATGAAAAATGTGCGGAAGGATACTACGACGAAGAAGCACGTGAAATGGCGAAATCCGGCTCCCCGTTTGATTTCCCGACCCTGCGCGTTGCGGTTACCGCAGATGAAAGCAAGCTCATCAATGCACAGACGGGATGCAACATCATCATCTCATCTTCCGGCATGTGCGATGCAGGGCGCATCCGCCACCATCTGAAGCACAACCTGTATCGCGCGGATTCTACGGTTATCTTTGCCGGATATCAAGCGGAAGGTACGCTCGGCCGCATGTTGCTGGACGGTGCGAAGAAGGTGCGCCTCTTCGGTGAAGATGTGCGTGTGAACGCGACGATCGAACGCATTGAAGGGTTTTCCGGCCATGCGGGGCGCGACGAACTGATTGAATGGATTGAAGGCATTGGAAACAAGCCGGTCTGCACCTTCTTTGTGCATGGTGAGGCAGAGGTGCTGGACAGCTTTTCAAATGCTGTGCGCTCACTTGGATATCATGTCGAAGTACCGGGCCTTCTGGAGGAATTCACACTGCTTCCGGGCGAGGTCGCAAAAGCATCGGAAACGGTATCTGCGCCCGTCCCTGCGGAAGAGCTTGCGGAAGCGCACTATGCGGAGCATATGCGTGCTGAGCTTGAGCGCATCAGCGCCCTGTTAAATGGCACGGATTGGAAGACGGATGCTTCTGCTGCGTTGCGCGCCGAGATTCTGGAAGAAGACCTCCGGGCGCTTGCGGACAAGTGGGAGCGGATTTTGGGACGATAAGTACAACTTTGCTGAACGAAAGGGCGGGGCATCCGCCCTTTCTGCGTGCCGAAAAAGTGGCTTTCAGCCACTTTTTCGAGTTTTCTCGGCTTTTGCCTCTCGCTGACGCTCCCGGGCGGCAAAAGCCGCAAAGTACGAAAACCGAAGGGTTTTCATCCGTTTCGGCGCACCGGTCGCCGAAGCCGGATTGCAAGTCAAGGGCTGCGGCCCTTGACGATCCCGGACTTTTTCGACAGCCTGAGGGCTGGGTATTCGCCCTTTTGCGATGTTTGGGGATATGCTATAATAAATTGAAGATTTATGGAAAGAGGGTGGAACGGCATGTACGCGCGCGTCATCATCGACATAGCCCATGCAAATGTGGACAGGCTGTTCACCTATGAAATACCCGAAGGGCTTGCCGTGCAGGCCGGGCACCGGGTGGTGGTGCCGTTCGGCGCGGGAAACCGAAAAACGGAAGGGTTTGTGCTTGCGCTTTCAACGGAAACGGATGTGGATTGGCTTGCGCTTAAGCCGGTTTTGCGTACAATGGAACCCTATCCGGCCCTAACGGAAGAGCAGATCGCGCTTGCGCACTGGATGGCAGAGGCATACCATTGCCTCCTTGTGGACGCGCTGCGCCTTTTGATTCCGGCGCAGATGCGGGGGGGCCGTGTGAAGGAAAAGACGGTGCGTACCGTCCGCTTGCGGCCGGGTGCGGATGCGGATGCGGAAAAGGCCGCGCTACTCACAAAGGCGGGCGTTTCCCGTGCGCCGAAGCAGGCGGAGGTCATCGACCTGCTTGGACAAACGGGTACATATATGAGCACAGCGGACATTTGCGCGTTTATTCCAGGCGCAGCCGGCGCAATCGCAGCGCTTTTGAAAAAGGGCGTTTTGCAGGAGGAAGGGCAGGAAACCTTCCGCGATCCGTTCCGCGCGGCGGAGGCTGCGCCGCCGGGCGAACCTCTGCCGCTTACTCCGGCGCAGCAGGCGGCGTTTGACGGAATTGTTGCATGCGTAAAGCGGGGAGCGGGCACTTGCCTTCTGTATGGCGTGACGGGCAGCGGAAAGACGGAGGTCTACATGCAGTCCATTGCGCATGTGATCGCAGAAGGTGGAAAGGCCATTGTACTTGTGCCGGAAATTTCTCTGACCCCGCAGGCTATGGAACGGTTCCGCAGCCGCTTCGGCATGCGTGTAGCGGTGCTGCACAGCCGGCTTTCCCCGGGAGAGCGATATGACGAATGGCGCCGGATCCGCCTCGGTAAAGTGGATGTTGTCATCGGGGCACGCAGCGCTGTATTTGCACCGCTTACGGGCTTGAAGCTCATCATTGTGGATGAAGAACATGAGCCGTCCTACCACTCCGAAACAGCCCCGCGGTATGGCGCGGCGGAGGTCGCTGCAAAGCGCGCGAAGCTCAACGGCGCGGTGCTTGTGCTCGGCAGCGCAACGCCGTCCGTAGCAACCTATAAGCGCGGCCTGAGCGGCGCATATCAATTGCTGACGCTGCCCGAGCGCATCAACCGCCAGCCTATGCCGGAAGTGCAGATCGTCGATTTGCGCAGCGAATTTCTTTCCGGAAACAACAGCATTTTCAGCGCCCCGCTGCACAGCGCCCTCGGCCAGTGCCTCAAAGCTGGGGAGCAGGCGATCCTGTTTATGAACCGGCGCGGCTATTCCACATTTGTTTGCTGCCGCGGCTGCGGCTATGTGATGAAATGCCCGGATTGCGACGTTTCTATGACTTACCATAAGCTGGAAGGCGTGATGAAATGCCATTATTGCGGCCGCATGGCGTGCATCCCAAGTGTATGTCCGGACTGCGGGAAGCCTTACCTTAAATACTTCGGCGTGGGAACGCAGCAGGTCGAGGAGCAGCTTGCAGCATATTTTCCGGGTACGTCCGCCGTGCGGATGGATCTTGACACCACGCGCACGAAGAACGCGCATCAGGAACTGCTCAGCCGGTTCATGCGCGCGGAAGCGCAGGTGCTCATCGGCACACAGATGATTGCAAAGGGGCTCGATATCCCAAACGTAACGCTTGTCGGCGTAATCGCTGCGGATTCCATGCTGCACATCCCCGATTACCGGAGCGGGGAACGCACCTTCCAGCTTTTGACGCAGGTTGCGGGCCGCGCGGGACGGGCGGACAAGCCCGGGCACGTCATCGTGCAGACATATACGCCGGAGCATCCCGTCATTGGGTTTGCTGCGCGCCATGATTATCCCGGCTTTTATGCATATGAGATCGCTATGCGCCGCGCTGCACTGTTTCCGCCGTACGCGCTGTTCTTGCGCATTGTGCTTTCGGGGCCTGTGGAGGAACCTTTGGCGGCCGATGCGGAGCGCTGCGCTGCAGGGCTCCGGCAGGCGATTGAAACGGCACTTGCCGGCGCCGGCGCAAATCCGCAGGAATTGCTGTTTTTGGAGGCGGCGCCCGCGCCTGTGAAGCGCAGGGAAGGGCAGTATCGCTATCAGGTGCTGGCAAAGCTTGCCCGCACGAAGCACACGGCTGCCGCAATCCGCGCCGCTTACGCATTTCATGATGCGCAGAGGCATGTGGGCATGAGCGATATTGAAATCAATCCGGGCAACATGTTTTGAATGGATGGGCTCCCGCGAAACATAGCGCGGCGGCTCGACTTTTCGGGCACCGTGTAGGATTGTCAAACATGTTGG
>DCKB01000055.1 GCA_002320595.1 Christensenella sp. UBA1685 | reverse complement strand
GATGTATTGTAATCCTACAGTCAAGGATACAGCCTCCCGTATCCTTGACTTTTATTTTCAAAGGGGTTAAAATAACTGTGAGTAATTATGTCGGTGTGTAATTTCATAGATTTTGCGGTTTATGGAATTGTGTCCATGCATACTGAGTAGTGAGATACTCGGCATTTTATATACACTTGGAGGTGCTTGTTTGTCTGTGAACGACATTATAATCCCCATTGCAGTTGGGGTGGCTTGTTTGGCTGCGGGCGGTTTTGGCGGATACTGCTATCGTCGAAATATCGCGGAAGCCAAGGTTGCAAAGGCGGAGGACGCCGTCAAGCAAATGATCGATGATGCGCAGAAACGCGCAGAAAGCATAAAAAAAGAGACCATTTTGGAAGCAAAGGAAGAGGTTTACCGAATCAAGAGCGAAAACGAAAAGGAAAACCGCGACCGGCGCAACGAATTGCAGCGCGCTGAGCGCAGACTGGTTCAACGCGAGGAAACACTGGATAAGAAAATTGACGGCGTTGAACAACGGGAAGAGGCGCTGAACAGGAAGCAGAAAGAGGTTGAGGATCTCGAAGCTTCCATTCAGGATTTGCATGACCGCCAGCTTAAGGAGCTTGAAACGATTTCCGGAATGTCGATGGACGAGGCAAGGGAAATCCTTCTGAGCAATGTGGAGCGCGATGCCCGCCACGAAGCGGCGCTGATGATCCGCGATATTGAAGCAAAGACCAAGGAAGAAGCGGATAAGCGTGCACGCAACATCGTTTCCATGGCCATTCAGCGCTGCGCTGCCGATCATGTGGCGGAAACTACAGTTTCCGTTGTTCCGCTTCCAAACGATGAAATGAAAGGCCGCATCATTGGGCGTGAGGGTCGCAACATCCGTACACTTGAGACCGCAACCGGTGTCGATCTCATTATCGACGATACGCCCGAGGCTGTCATCCTTTCGGGGTTTGACCCTGTTCGCCGCGAAGTAGCGCGCATCGCGCTTGAAAAGCTCATCATGGATGGCCGAATCCATCCTGCACGCATTGAAGAAATGGTGGAAAAGGCGCGCAAGGAAGTTGATGTACAGATTCGCGAGGCAGGGGAACAGGCAATTTTTGAAACCGGCATTCACGGATTGCACCATGAGCTTGTGAAAGTACTTGGCCGCCTGCGCTATCGTACCAGCTATGGCCAGAATGTACTGAAGCATTCCATTGAGGTTTCTCACCTTGCAGGCATCATGGCGGCCGAGATCGGTGCAAACGTTAGCCTTGCAAAGCGCGCTGGCCTCTTACATGATATTGGCAAGGCAATCGATCATGAGGTTGAAGGACCACATGTGCAGATTGGCGCTGATCTTGCTAAAAAATATCGTGAAAACAATCAGGTCGTAAACGCGATTATGGCACATCATGGCGACGTGGAGCCGGCGACGGTAGAGGCTGTACTCGTTCAGGCCGCAGATGCAATTTCCGCCGCGCGGCCGGGTGCGCGCCGCGAGACGCTTGAAAATTACATTAAGCGCCTTGAAAAGCTGGAAGAAATTGCGAACTCTTTTGAGGGCGTAGATAAGTCCTATGCGATTCAGGCGGGCCGCGAGGTGCGTATTGTTGTAAAACCGGAGAACGTGAACGATGCCGATACCATCATCATGGCCAAGGAAATCGTTAAGCGCATTGAGACAGAGCTCGAATATCCGGGACAGATCAAGGTGAACGTAATCCGCGAAACGCGCGCCGTGGAATTTGCAAAATAATGTATTATAAAAATCAAGGATATGCTTGGCTGCATATCCTTGATTTTTAAGTGGGAGGAAATGTGGAACACTTGATTCCAGTTGCGGATGCGCATTGCGATTTTTTATATTACATGCTCTATGATCATTTTAAGCTGAAAACAACAGCGCCCCGGCAGGCTGTCAGCCTGCCGTATTTGCGCCGGGGCGGTGCTGCTATCCAATTCTTTGCGGCATGGATCGACCCGGACATGCGAGCCTCCGGCCTGCAGCAATGCATGTGGCTGATCGATGCGTATTACCGCATGCTGGAGGAATGTAAGGATGCGGGCCTTACGCCGTTCTCGCGGGAGTTTACGCCGGAAAGCGGAAAGATTGCAGCAGTGCTCACCCTCGAAGGCGGAGAGGCTTTGATGGGGCGTGAAGAAAACCTGCGCCTGTTTTACCGTCTGGGCGTGCGCGCTATGACTTTGACCTGGAATGCTACAAATGAATTGGCCCACCCCGCAATGAGCCGCTTGAACCGCGGGCTCACAAAGCTTGGGCGTGAAATTGTTTACGAGATGGATCGCATCGGTATGGCGGTGGATGTGGCGCACCTGAGCGATGCAGGCATCGACGACGTACTGTCCATCGTGAAGCATCCGGCGTTCTCTTCTCATACCAATGCGCGCGCAGTCTGCCCGCATAAACGGTCGCTTTCGGATGAACATATCCGCGCCATTGCGGAAAGTGGCGGTGTTGTCTGTGTGAACTACTATCCACCACAGCTCTGCCGGAAAGGAGAAGCCAGTATTGCGGACATCGTGAGGCATATTCTGCATGTAGCTGAAGTGGGCGGCTTGGAGCATGTGGCGCTCGGTTCGGATTTTGACGGCATGAGCGAATATCCTAGAGATTTAAAGAACTGGGGCGATGTACCAAGGCTGCTCGATGCACTTTTGCACGAGGGCCTTTCGGAGGCGGAGGTGCGGCACATCGCATATGACAATCTGCGCGATTACATCGCTCGGTTTTATTGAGAAAGGAATGCGGCCTTCTGAATTAGCTGATCGCATGGAGTTCATGCAGAAAAGCAGCCGCTCTGTAGTGGAATTATATCTGCATATGTCCGCTTTTATCCTACGGATGCAAAAATCCCCTGATTTTTAGATCGAAATCAGGGGATTTTCTTCTTGGCAGGGGCAGAAAGATTCGAACTCTCAAGAACGGTTTTGGAGACCGCTATGTTACCATTACATCATGCCCCTTTGGCTCAACGAACGTATTATAGCATTCAGCATTGTTGTCTGTCAATCATTTCTATGCTGCAAGTTTTGTATTGGTGCAACGTTTTAAAGCGGAACCTGCAAAGGAGGCATGCTATAAAGACTCCAGGTGCAGAAGACGGCGAAATAAAGCGGCGGCAGCAGGAGGGGGAGAAAGTATGATCCTTTCTTTTGTTGCGGATTGCACCCATTAAAGTTATAATAGCATTAGTGTAAATATGCTTATGAGGTAAACGAATGAGAAAAACTGTTGAAGTTCCGCCGGAAGAGCTGCAGAAAAGCCTTGAGGCTTCAGCCAGCTTGATGAAGGAGCTGGAAGGACGCGGCTTTCAATACTATATCGAATCTTACGGCTGCCAGATGAACGATCATGATGCCGAGAAGCTTTCCGGCATGCTGCAAACATGCGGGTTTTCCCCTGCGCCTTCAAAGGAAGAAGCGACCCTGCTGCTGTTCAACACATGTTGTGTGCGTGAACATGCTGAAAAGCGCGTGTTCGGCAACATTGGAGCGCTTAAAAAGCGGAAGGAGAACGAACCGGGTCTCTTGATTGGCGTATGCGGCTGTATGATGCAACAGCGGGAAGTTGCCGAGCGGCTTTTTAAGCGTTTTCCGTTTGTGGATCTTGTGTTCGGAACGCATGAGTTGCATCATTTCCCATTGTTGCTGTCCCGCACACTGGCAGGTGAACGTGTGTTTTCTGTACGTGAAAGTGACGGCGAGATTGTCGAAGGGCTGCCCGTGGTGCGCGGCGGCAGTTTTTCCACGTTTGTTACGATTATGTACGGATGCAACAACTTTTGCTCGTACTGTATTGTGCCGTATGTACGCGGCAGGGAACGCTCCCGTGCGCCGGAAAACATTGTTGCTGAGGTACGTTCACTTGCGGAGCGTGGTTTCCGGGAAATTACGCTGCTTGGACAGAACGTTAACTCCTATGCCTATGCGGATGACGGGGTGGATTTTCCAGAGCTTCTTCGCCGCGTGAGCACTGTGGAGGGCATTGAACGCATCCGCTTTATGACATCGCACCCCAAGGATCTTTCTCCCCGGTTGATCGAGGCGATGGCAACCCTGCCCAAGGTCTGCAATCACATTCACCTGCCGGTCCAGTCCGGCAGCAATCGCATTCTTTCCGAAATGAACCGCCGCTATACACGCGAAAAATATCTCGGCCTCGTAGAAGATATCCGAGCGGCAGTAGATGGTGTGGAGCTCACAACAGACATTATTGTAGGCTTTCCCGGCGAAACAGAGGAGGATTTTGAGGAAACCCTTGCCCTTGTGCGGCAGGTCGGTTTTTCAGCCGCATATACCTTCATGTATTCGCCGCGCCTTGGGACGCGCGCTGCGGAGATGGAGAACCAAGTCCCCGAAGAGGTCAAAAAAGATCGCTTGCTTCGCCTGAATGCATGCAGTGCAGAGCAGCTTAAGGTGGGAAACCAGAAATACATCGGCCAAGAGGGCACGGTACTTGTCGAAGGTTGCGACCGGCGGGAGAAAGCACCCATGGCATATGGAAAACTCACAAATTTTAAAATGGTATATTTCCCCGGTGACGCGGGACTCATTGGGTCAATGCGCCATGTCAGGATTACGGGAATACAGAACAATTCGCTGATTGGCGAACCTGTGGAATGAATGAGAGAAGGGCGGAAAAACCAAATGGTGATTGAAAAAGCAAGAGAGCTTGGTATTGCACTGAGCGAATCCCAAGAATTCAGGCGCATGCTTCAGGCGCGCGCTGCCATAGAGAAAAACGAGACTTTAGCCAATACGATTAACCTGCTTCAGGAAAAGCAGAGGATGATTGCTGACCTGCTGGCTGAGGGAGAAGATTTGGATAATCGAATTGACCTCTCCACGCTTTCCAATGAAATTGATGACATTCAAACCGAACTGATGGAGTCCGGGCCGTTTGTGGAGATGCTGGATGCGCAGCATGCTTTTGAAGCCCTGATGCAGCGCGTGAACCGTGTGATTGCGGCTTGCATCGGCGCTGACTTCAGCGATGAGCCTACAGGAGCATGCGGTGGCGATTGCGGCGGCTGCGGCGGCTGCAAGCATTAAACGATTTGCCCGGCATGCGCCGGAATTTGTTTTGTGCGGACAATTGAACGGGAGGAAAATGCGCCAATGCCGGCAAGCCTGACGCCCATGATGCAGCAATACCTGACGCTTAAGGAAAAATACAGCGATTGCCTTTTGTTTTTCCGTTTGGGCGATTTTTATGAAATGTTTTTTGAGGATGCGCTGACTGCGGCGCGCGAACTTGACATCGTACTCACCGGGCGTGATTGCG
Source organism: Christensenella sp. UBA1685 (assembly GCA_002320595.1). GTDB lineage: Bacteria > Bacillota > Clostridia > Christensenellales > CAG-138 > UBA1685. The sequence continues at coordinate 25,996 of DCKB01000055.1, read as the reverse complement.
GGCTCGAGGAGCGTGCCCCAATGTGTGGCGTACCATATCATGCAGTGGATTCTTATATTAGCCGCCTGATTGAAAAGGGTTACAAGGTGGCTGTTTGCGAGCAGTTGACTGACCCGGCACTTGCAAAAGGGCTGGTGGAACGCGATGTTGTGCGCGTGTTTACGCCCGGCACTGTGATTGAGGAAAGCATGCTCAACGAGCGCAAGAACAATTACATAGCCTCTTTGTTCCTTTGTGCGAACACTTTGGGCCTTGCCTATTGCGATGTTTCCACGGGCGACTTTGTCGTGATGGAGTTCAATTCTGAGAAATGGGCAACTGAGCTTATGGATGAGTTGGCGCGCATCCAACCCACCGAAATCATCGCAAACGATGCGCTTTTTTTGCAGGAAACGCTTGTGAAACGCCTGCAGGCAACGAGTTTTCTTGAATGCTACGCTGGCTGGGCTTTTGAACAGGAGCAGGCAAACATGCGCCTTTGCACGCACTTTGGCGTTGCAAGCCTTGCCGGATTCGGCTGCGAAAAACTTTGTTCTGCGATTTCTGCGGCAGGCGCCCTGCTGAATTACCTTGAGGAAACACAGAAAAATTCGCTTGCGCATATTCGAAAGATCAGCGTGCTGCGCCGCACGCTTTACATGGGGCTGGATGCGTCCACACGCCGTAATCTGGAGCTCACACAGCCGTTGCGTTTTGAAGGCAGCAAAAAGAGCACGCTCCTGTATCTGCTGGATAAAACCGCAACGGCGATGGGAGCACGCTTTTTGCGCGCTTGGCTGGAACAACCTCTGCAAAATATGGACGATATCAACGCGCGCTTGGACGCAGTGGAGGAGCTTTTCAAAAAACAGCATGCGCGGGAGACGCTGCGCAGCGCGCTCAATTCAATCTATGATATTGAACGGCTCTGCAGCCGCATCGCATATGGCACGGTTCATGCCCGTGACTGCGATGCCCTGCGCGCTTCCCTTAGCCACCTGCCTGAAGTACTTGAGGCGGTCACTGCGCTCGAAGCACCCGAATTCCGGCGCATTGCTGCTAACCTTGACCCTATGGATGATATTGCTGCGCTGCTCAATGCAGCGATTGTTGAAAACCCTCCGCTGAGTGTGAAGGAAGGGGGGGTTATCCGGGATGGCTTTAATGCTGAAGTAGATTCTCTGCGCGAAGCTGCACGCAACGGGAAAAGCTGGATTGCAAAAATGGAGGCTGATGAACGAGCGGCTACGGGCATAAAGAACCTAAAAATTGGCTATAACCGCGTATTTGGATATTATATCGATGTAACAAAATCTTACCAAAACCTTGTGCCCTACACGTATCAGCGCAAGCAGACGCTTGCAAATTCGGAGCGCTATATTACGCCGGAGCTTAAGGAGCTGGAAGAAACAATTGTGGGCGCTGAAGAAAAGCTTGTCTCTTTGGAATACCGGCTTTTCATTGAGCTGCGAGAGACGTTGGCGGGCTGCATTGAACGTTTGCAGAAAGATGCAAAGCTCATTGCGGAGCTGGACGTCTACCGTTCCCTTGCACAAGTTGCGTTTGAAAACGATTATTGCCGCCCGCATATCCAAAAGAAGGGCGCGATAAATATTGTGGATGGACGGCACCCTGTGGTAGAGCGCTCTTTAAAAGACGGCTTTGTTCCCAACAATACGCTGTTGGATGCAAAAGAGAACCGCCTTTTGATATTGACAGGCCCTAACATGGCGGGGAAAAGCACATACATGCGCCAGGTGGCGCTCATTGTGCTGATGGCGCATGTGGGTTCCTTTGTGCCTGCAAAAAAGGCGGCAATCACGGTGACAGATCGCATCTTCACCCGTGTGGGTGCATCGGACAACTTAGCTTCCGGACAAAGCACGTTTATGGTGGAAATGAGCGAGGTTTCCAACATCCTCAATAACGCCACGGCAAACAGTCTCTTGATTCTTGACGAGATCGGCCGGGGAACAAGCACGTTTGATGGCCTCTCTATTGCATGGGCTGTGCTGGAGCACATAGCGGATCCATCAAAATGCGGCGCTAAAACCCTCTTCGCTACGCATTATCATGAATTGACAGAGTTGGAAGGCAAGCTTGCAGGGATCAAGAATTACCGTATTTCCGTAAAAGAGGTTGGAGACGATATCATTTTTCTGCGCCGCATCGTTCGTGGCGGTGCGGACAAAAGTTTTGGCGTGCAGGTTGCACGGCTGGCCGGCCTTCCAGACGATGTGATTGCGCGTGCGAAGGAGTTGCTGCATCAGCTTGAAGCGGCGGACATTAACCATGGCCTTTTGGACGAGTTTCGTTCTGCAACGGATGATGCGCAGCAGCTTACGCTATTCGGCTCGCCTGCACCTGATGACATTGTGGAGTCGCTTAAACAGATGAACGTAGATTCGCTCACGCCGCTTGAAGCGCTCAACACGCTCTATGATTTGCATATGAGGGCAAAATTGAGGTAAACATGAAACGGATTAAAGTATTAAGCCAGCTTACGGCAAATCAAATCGCGGCAGGAGAGGTGGTTGAGCGGCCGGCTTCCGTTGTAAAGGAGCTCGTTGAGAATGCACTTGATGCAGGCGCCTCCGCCATCACCATCGAAACAAAAGGCGGGGGACTCGAATCCATTCGCGTAACAGACAACGGTTGCGGTATTCCGGCTGAGGATGTGGAAACCGCGTTCCTCAGGCATGCAACAAGCAAAATCAGCACTGCGGACGACCTTTCTCATATCGAGACGCTTGGCTTCCGCGGTGAAGCGCTTGCTTCCATCGCCGCCGTTTCGCATGTAACGCTTAAAACCTGCACGGCAGAGGAAGAAGCGGGAACGCTCCTTCGCATCAGCGGCGGCGAAGTAAAAGAAAATCGCACCATAGGCACTCCGCAGGGTACGGCAATTGAGGTGGAGAACCTGTTTTTTAATGTTCCTGCACGCTTGAAATTCATGAAAAGCGCACGGGCTGAATCCGCTTACATCAGCGATTACATTTCCCGCATGCTGATGGCGCGCGCCGACGTTGCCTTTAAACTTGTGCAAAACGGCAAAACCGTGTTTCAAAGTGCGGGAGACACAAATCTGCAGGATGCAATCTACTGTGTATACGGTGCAGATATGCTTCCGCATTTGCGTGAGCTGTTTTATGATGACGGATATGTGCGCCTTTCCGGCTTTATCGCAACGGAACAGGCGGCGCGAAGCAATCGGAACGCACAGAGCTTTTTTATCAATGCGCGCTATATTAAATCGCAAAAACTCTCCTTTGCGCTCCAGCGCGCTTATGATATGCGCCTGATGGTTGGAAAATTCCCATTTGCCGTGCTTAACCTTGCGATCTCACCGAATGAGATCGATGTAAACGTGCATCCCAACAAGCTGGATGTACGCTTTAAAAATGAAGAGCGCGTTATGCGTGCGGCCACGATCGCTGCAAGGCAGGCTTTGGGAGATCCTGTGTCCATGCCAATTCCGCGCACGGCGGGTGGAGGTTGGCCGCAGACAGAATTCAGTCGATCGGCTGAATATGCGCGCAAAGCACAGGATAGGGAGACGATACCATCCATTACGGCATATGCGCCTGATTCAAAAGAGGAATGCGTTGCGCAAGCGTCATCTTCTCCGTTTGACGCATCCAAGAAGCCTGCTCAGCCCCCCATACTTCGAGAGCCTGAATCAGTTACCGTAGCCTCACAGGTCAAGATTCCGGAGCGGCAATTTACGCCATGGCAAAAGAGCTCATCCTCCATACCGGAAGCGCTTTCTGCACCCAAAACTGAGCAAGCGCAGGAACACGATAAACGGCCTGCGCCTCTTGCGGAACGGAACGAACAGTTCAGGCTTGCCTGCGGTTCATACCGCATTATTGGCCAGGTATTTGATTGTTATTGGATTGTTCAGCAGCATGAAGCCGCTTTCTTAATTGACCAACATGCTGCGCATGAGCGCAGACTGTATGAGCGATTTGCTGAAAAGGGTGTCGCAGCACAATCCCAAATATTGCTGATCCCGGCCGTTATCAAGCTTTTACCGCTTGAATTTGAGACTTTAATGGAAAATCTGCCGCAATTTGCCGAGCTTGGCTTCGACATCGAGGAATTTGGGATGCTGACTGTGAGCGTACGTGCCGTACCATATTTAATTGGTGAGCCGCAAGCAGCCGCTTTTCTGCATGAGGCAATTGCCCTGCTCGACCGTCGCAACCGTCTTTCTACCGTTGAACTGAAGCGTGCCGCGCTGATTCAGGCGGCATGCAAACATGCGGTAAAAGCGGGGGAGACGCTTGACCGCGTTGAGATTGAGGCGCTTTTGCGAGAATATGAAACGGCAGGTACGCCGCTTACCTGCCCCCATGGCCGCCCAGTTATGGTAAAAATGGCCAAGATAGATTTTGAAAAGCTTTTTAAGAGGGTACTTTAAGCATATGCGGGAAAAGCAGAAGCTCTATTTCATTGTTGGCCCAACAGCCAGCGGAAAAACTGCGGCGTCGATTGAGGTCGCAAAGCGCATCGACGCGGAAGTAATTTCTGCGGATTCCATTCAGGTTTACCGTGGCATGGATATTGGTTCCGCAAAACCTTCCATGGAGGAACGCACGGGAATACCGCACCACATGCTCAGCGTTGTTGCACCGGATGAGCCGAAGTTCAGCGTTGCCCGCTTTCGAGAGATGGCAGATGCGTGCATTGTCGACATTGCCGCGCGCGAGAAACGTCCGCTCGTCGTTGGGGGAACAGGTCTGTACGTAAATGCTTTGACATATCCGCTCAGCTTTACGGGGGCACCTGCGGATCCGACGATTCGTGAAAAATACGTGTCCCTCGAGGCGGAGCAGCCCGGTGCCGCCCATAAACGGCTGCAGGAAGTCGACCCTGCTTCGGCCGCACGCCTGCATCCAAATGATAAAAAACGCGTTATCCGCGCGCTTGAGGTATTTGAGCTTACCGGAAGGCCTATTTCTGAAAACGGAGAAGGCTTTTTAGCGCTTGATGCGTCAAAGCTTCCCTACACGGTGCGCATCGCCGGGCTTACAATGCCGCGCGAGGTTTTGTACGCGCGGATCGAGCAGCGCGTAGACCGCATGATGGAGCAGGGGCTGCTGGACGAGGTAAAGGCGCTGCTTGAAAAGGGATATTCTCCCGAACTTCCCGCGCTGCAAGGCCTTGGCTATAAACAGCTGCTCTCCTTTTTGAGCGGAACAATTACGCTTTCGGAAGCGGTTGAAGCAATTAAGCGGGAGACGCGGCGCTTTGCAAAGCGGCAGATTACATGGTTTAAACGGGATTCGCGCATCCGCTGGTATGATGCAGCCGCGTATGCCGATACTTCAGCGCTTGGAGCGGCAATCGCGGCACAATTTCTGCAGGAAGACGGGGAGGAATAACATGGCTGCCGATAATAGCATGAAGCCCTTTGGTGGGTTGCAGGATACGTTTTTAAACTGTCTCAGAAAAGAAAAAGTCCCGGTCACTGTGCATGTAGTCAACGGATACCAGCTTAATCATCTTCTGATTATAGGTTTTGACAGCTATGCAATTTTAGCCGAAGCCGGCGGAAAGCAGATGCTGCTATACAAGCATGCAATCTCTACGATCACTCCGGAACGGGCAATCGTTATTGAGCCGGGCGGTTTGAAGAAAGAAGCAAAGGAAGAACAGAAATGAACCAAAATCAGAAAAACCCTCCTTATGCGGCGTTTTCCATTTCGGAGCGCGCGCAGGCGTTTGTAAAGGCAGCCGAAGAAAATCTTATTCCGGTTTTTGCGCGCATAGAAGCAACAGAGTACAGCAATCAGGCGAAGGTACTACATGCGTTGCAGCGAGAAAAAATTGCGCTTCATCATTTTACTCCCACGACAGGATACGGGTATGATGACATCGGCCGCGATACGCTGGATCGTGTGTTTGCCTATGCGCTTGATGCGGAGGACGCACTTGTGCGCCCGCAGTTCACCTCAGGCACGCATGCGATCTTTACTGCGCTTGCCGGGCTGCTTGAGCCGGGAGACTGTATGCTTTCCGCAACCGGCCGGCCGTATGACACGTTGGAAAAGGCGATCGGGATTTCCGGAGACGCGTATGGATCCCTCAGGCGTATGGGGATTTCATATAAGGAGGTTCCGCTCACGGAAACGGGATGCATCAATGTGGAGGCTGTAGTTTCCACGCTTTTGCAAACCCAAGCTTCCGTGGTTTACTTCCAGCGTTCGCGCGGCTATTCATGGCGCAATGCGTTGCTGCCGGAAACGGACCTTGCAACTGCATTTGATGCGGTGCGAAAGGCAAAGCCGGATTGCATCATTGTTGTGGACAACTGTTATGGAGAGTTTACGCGCACGTCTGAACCGGCTGCATTTGGCGCAGATGTTGAGATTGGATCACTCATAAAGAACCCAGGTGGCGGAATTGCACCGACAGGCGGATACATCGCGGGAACGCATGCTTGCATTGAACGCATTGCCGAGCGCCTTACGGTACCCGGTATGGGGCGTGAAGTTGGTTCCTATGCCGGCAGCTATGCACCGTTTTACCAGGGCCTGTTTCTGGCCCCGCATATTACCGCGCAGAGTTTAAAAACAGCAGCGCTTTTTGCCCGGGCCTTTGAAGCATGTGGCATGGAAACGCTTCCGTCCAGCGATGCGGAACGATCGGACATTGTTCAGTCATTGCGGTTCAGCACTGCGGAGGCTCTGATTGCCTTTTGCCGGAGCATTCAGGCCGCATCGCCGGTGGATAGCTTTGTTGTGCCAGAGCCATGGGATATGCCTGGCTATACAAGCCAGGTTATTATGGCGGCAGGTGCGTTTGTACAGGGATCCTCTATCGAACTTTCTGCGGATGCACCAATTAAAAAGCCCTACACGGCATATGTACAGGGCGGGCTGACCTATGCGCACGGCAGGCTCGGCGTCATGCTAGCGCTGGATGCGCTTTGGAAGCTCAATATTTGCGGATAAGGCCAACTACCTTGCCGTCGATGGCAACATCCGAAGCGTCCACTATGATTGGCTCCATGCTTTGGTTTTCAGGCTGGAGCCTGATTTTTTCCTCTTTTTCGAAGTAAAGCCGCTTCACAGTTGCTGTTTCACCACTCACGCGCGCTATGATGATGTCTCCTTCAAAAACCTCTGTTTCCTTATCCACAATCAGTGTATCGCCATCCCGAATCCCGATTTCAATCATGCTTTCCCCTTGGACATTCAGTGCAAATACCTCGCCGGGCCTACGGCCACGCAAAAATGACTCGGGGACGGAAAGATAATCCTGGATGTTTTCTTCCGCAAGAATCGGCTGTCCGGCTGCTACACTGCCCACAAGCGGTATGCTCATGCCGGACATTGCAGAAGCAGGTGCAGCGCTTTTGGGGAGCGTAATGGAACGTTGCTTGGAAGGGGTTAGGATGATGAGGCCTTTTGCCGCAAGGTTTTGCAAATGCATGTGAACTGTGGAGGTGGATTTTAAGCCTACGGCTGCTCCGATTTCACGCACGGTAGGCGGAATGAAGTTTTCTTCGATATAAATACAAATAAATTCATAAACAGCTTTTTGAGTTTTCCCAAGTTTCGGCATGATACTCTCCTATGGCAGCCCAATTGTGGTATAATCTTAGGCAGAGTATAGCATACTATGCTCGCAAAATCAAACTTTTGTTCTGATACTTCAGGGTGAGGTGAATGATATGACCAAACGCGTTCCCGAAAATGATTACTGCGATTTGGAACCTGGAAAGCTTTGCGATAACTGCTGCCGGTGTATTGACGAACCGGGGAGGGAATTTAATACCGTTCTTGCAGAATTCGAGCTTTTATCGGAAGATTATGTGCTGGATGATATAAACGTACTCAACGAACCGCTGGAGCGCCCCAATATCGATCCTGCACTGCTTGCGGAGTGGGAAGAGAAGCTGCGTGCATTGGAAGAGGAAGAACGTGCTGCTGAAGCGGAACGCGAGAAAGCACGTAGCCGTGATATGCTCCTTGCGTTTGATATTGATCCGGATGATTCGGAGGAATAAGAGCCGTTCATTAATCTTCGCGTAGCTTTACAACTTTTGCTGCGAGCCGCCTGCGGTCTTCGGAGGCAGCGGCGTAATGCTTGCGCGTTGTGTTCACATCTTTATGTCCGAGCACATCCGCTACAAGGTAAATATCGCCCGTTTCCCGATAAAGGGTCGTCCCATAAGTGCTGCGAAGCTTATGGGGCGATATTTTTTTAAGCGGAACCGCAATCGCGGCATATTTCTCAACCAGGTTTTCTACCGCACGCACAGTAATCCGTTTTCGCTGAAGGGAAAGGAACAAAGCTTCTTCATGTCCTTCTTCCGCAATGATGTGTTCGCGTTCAAGCATATAATCCAAAAGTGCGGCGCGTGCTTCGTCCCCAAATACAAGAATATCCTGATTCCCGCCTTTGCGAATAATCGAAAATTCGTTTGCAGAAAAGTTGATGTCGTCCATATCGATACCAACGAGTTCACTGATGCGGATGCCGGTCCCGAGGAAGAGCGTCAGGATTGCAAGATCCCGCTTTTGCGTGCGCACATGGTACTTTTTTTGCTTTTCGGTTAATCCATCCCCGCTTTGTACGACATCGAGCAAAATGGCAACCTCGTTTGGTTCCAGGCGGATAATGGCTTTTTCGCGGATGGTGGGCAGGTCAACAAGCGAAGGCGGGTTGTTTTTCAGCTTCTCTTTTTTACAAAAATACTTATAAAAAGAACGGATCGTTGAGAGCTTTCGCGCCTTTGCGCGGTCCTGGTTCACAACTTCACGGTTGTCCTCAGCGGTATAATAAGAAACATGCGCAAGGTACATTTCAATTTCAGTCGCACTGATTGCATCGAGATCGGAAAGCGTAAGGGATTTGACCTCGCGCCCCTGAAACGCCGGGAGCTCTGTTGTAACAAAACGGAAGAAGTTCCTGAGATCGCCTGCATAAGCGCAGCGCGTGCGCACAAGGGTTTCGTTCTCAATTCCCCGGAAAAACTCGGCACAGAAAGAAGGAAGCTCACTCATGCGCTGCCGCAGCATTGCTGTATACTCTTTATATTGTCCGCCCGCATAGTTTGATGCCATAAATACCACCTTTCTTTTCATTTTAATTATATCATAAAACCTCTAAAACAAGAAATTTGTATTGACGAAGCCTTTATAACGCGTTACCATTCACAATAAAAGGATGTCGAATGGAGACAGAGAGGAGAAACGCAATGGACTGGATTGATATGAGGAGCGATACGGTAACGAAGCCAACATTGGAGATGCGTGCTGCGATGGCAAGTGCAGAGGTCGGAGATGATGTATATCAGGATGACCCGACCACCAACCGTTTGGAGGCACGTGCAGCCGAGCTCCTCGGCTTTGAAGCTGCGTTGTTTATTACTTCCGGAACGATGGGAAACCAGCTTGCGCTGATGTGCAACACCCGGCGCGGTGACGAGGTGATCGCAGGTGCGGAATGCCATATCGTAATGCATGAGGTCGGTGCGGCAGCGGTGCTTTCCGGCGCGAACATCCGTCAGATCCCTTATGAAAACGGGTTGCCCGTCCCGGCACGTATTGAAGCGGCGATTCGGCCTGACGATATCCATGAGCCTCGTACAGCGCTCGTCTGCATGGAAAACGCACTTGCAAACGGCCGCGTTGTTCCGCTGGACACTATGCGGGAAATCTATACGCTTGCGCATGCGCATGGCATCCCCGTGCATCTCGACGGTGCACGCATATTTAATGCAGCGGTTGCGCTTGGCGTGGATGTAAAGGAATTGACGCAGTACACCGACACGTTGACCTGCTGCCTTTCCAAGGGCCTCTGCGCTCCCGTCGGGGCTGTGTTTGCAGGAAGCCGAGAGATGGTAGAGCGCGCAAGGCGGTACCGCAAGATGCTGGGCGGCGGTATGCGGCAAAACGGTATCCTTGCGGCAGCAGGGCTGCTTGCACTTGAAAAAATGCCGGAGCGTCTGCACGTTGATCATGAAAACGCCCGCTATATGGCATCGCTGCTGCAGAATGTCCCCGGAATTACGCTTGATCTCGACAGCGTAGAAATCAATATGGTCTTTTGCAAGATCGACCGGGAACTTCCCTTTTTGGAGGCCTTGCCGGAACGCATGCGGGAGCATGGAGTATTGATTGGCGGATATGAAGGGGGAGAGTTCCGTTTTGTAACAAACCATGGCGTGTCACGCAAGGATGTGGAACATACTGTGGCTGCACTGCAAACGGTACTGTCTGAATAAAAGCAGCGCAGCAATTCCACGTTTTGGAGGATACATGAAGAATCGTTTTTTATCGAAGCGCTATTGCAAGGACATTGCAACGCCGATGGGGAAAGCAATGGATCTAACGCATAGCTTCGATGATTTGATTAACCTTTGTCTCGGCGACCCGGATCTGATCACGGATGAACGGATTATTGATGCGGCGTTTGCAGACGCCAAGCGCGGCTACACGAAATATACGGACGTGCGCGGCGATCCCGAACTGCGCGCAGAGATTGCAAAGTTCTATGACGAAGAATATGGAATGAAGGTTTCGGACGAGGAAATCTTTGTTACCACGAGCGGGTGCATTGCGATGCATCTGATCATGGAAGCGATTCTGAACGACGGCGATGAGGTTTTGATTCAGGCTCCGTTATTCACGCCATATATTCAGCAAGTGCAGCTTTCGCGCGTGAATTGCCTACTTATGAGGAAGAGGACTTCCAGATCAACATCGAGCGGCTCGTTGCTGCGATTACCCCAAAAACCAAAGCGTTGATTCTTAATTCGCCGAGCAATCCGACGGGGAGTTGCTTATCGCTTGAGACCATGCAAAAAATTGCGGAGATCGTGAAAGAGCACGACCTTGTCGTAGTGGCGGATGATATTTACACGGCGTTCAGCTTCCAAACTCCGTTTGTGCCTTTTGCAAGCCTTCCCGGGATGCGGGAGCATACCATCACCATCAATAGTTTCTCCAAGAACTTTACGATGACGGGATGGCGCCTCGGGAACATTGTTGCGGATCCGGAAATTGTGGATACGATCCGTACCATTAACGAAAACGTTGTCTTTACGGCGCCTTCCATTTCACAGCGCGGCGCAATCTTTGCGTTGCGTAACCGTAAGGCAATCCAGCCGGCACTCATTGAAGAATACCGCCGCCGCGTTTACTATGCCGCTGAACGCATTAATGGGATCCGCAACATGTCTGTACTTTACCCCCCAAAGGGAACATTTTATGTGTTTCCAAGCATCAAAGCGACGGGCTTAACTTCTGCACAAGCAGCAGACGTAATCCTGCGTGAGGCACATGTTCTTACGATTCCGGGAAATTCCTTTGGAAAATGCGGGGAGGGATATCTTCGCATGGCATGCACTGTCGGTGTAGATAAGCTGGCGGAGGCCTTTGATCGTGTTGAAAAAATGGCGGTCTTTGGAAAACGCTGATACGGTGTAAAACAACGTTGGGCGTGGAAGTAAGAAATGAATTCCACGCCTTTTTGATGCTTTTCCATAATTTATAGCGGGTAGGTACCGTATTTAAAGAGCCAGTGAACCCAACACCCAAAATCTAAAAATCACCATCATGGCAGAGCATGAAGCATTGGCTAGGTGAAAGAAAAGGAGTGCAAAATTACAGGAGGGGGGACAGCATCGCTCATAAGGAGAGCAGCATTTCAAGCAATTCCTCAAAGGAACCGCTGCGCCGCTCCACGGCTGTATGGTGATAAAAAGCACATGCGGCTGCTCCATCCGCATATTCATTGCCTGTTTCCGACCATAGCACAATGCGCTTATTGTTTCTGCTCGCAAGCGCCAGCCCAAGCTCAACATGGGTCTCATAGCTTCCGGGCAGAAGCAGTAGAACGAAATCCGCATCGGTCACAGAAAAAACCTTCTTATATGCGGCTTCAAACAAAGCATCATAACCGGTTCCCGCCATCACAGAGGGCGCTGTGATGATATGTCCATTGTGTGCAAGCGCTTCGTTGATTTCCGCAACGCGTTGCGCATTTTCCGGACCGCCTGAAACATAAAACCGCATAATGTATACCTCCAAAGAAAAGCCGCAAAATGGTTTGCAGCCTTTCTGCAAAATAAATAGCAAGCAATGTAATTATAGCAAATTTTTGTGGATCGTGGAAGCATAAGATTTTGTAATTCAGCATTGCGATGAGGGGTGAGATTTTTGTACTTCAGGGTTGACAAATAGATATACTTGAATATAATCATATATGAACAATTGATAATATGTTTATATGAAAAGGAGGGCCTGATTATGGAAAGCAAAACCAAAGCGATATCTCCAGAAGGAACAGGCGATTTTTTGGCTGCGCATGAGGATGTTGTAAAACGCGTGCTGGAGCGTCAGCCCGCAGATGAATATCTTTATGAGCTGGCTGAACTGTTTAAAGTATTTGGAGATTCTACGCGGATCAAAATTCTTTATGCGCTTTTTGAAAGCGATCTTTGTGTTGGAGATTTAGCTCAGCTTGTTAACATCAGCCAGTCTGCCGTAAGCCATCAGCTTAAAATTCTTAAAGATGCGAAGCTGGTTAAGTTCCGGCGGGAGGGCAAAATCATCTTTTATATGTTGGATGACGATCACGTGAGGACTATGCTCAGCATGGGCATGGAGCACGTGGAGGAATAAAAGGTTAGGAGACGGGGGAGTAGGAGGAAAGAAAATGAGAAAAATCTATGATGTGGAAGTGGATTGTGCAAACTGTGCCGCAAAAATGGAGGAAGCTGTGAAGGCAACGCCGGGCGTTAAGGATGCCGTCCTTAGCTTTATGACGCTGAAACTGAGGGTTGAATTTCAGGATGGCGTAAATGCTAATTCCGTAATGCAGGAAGCTTTACGGAGCTGCAAAAAAGTTGAAGGAGATTGCACGATCCTTTTGTAACACGGAAGCAACAACGTGATTTCAGTTCATTGTGGAGGGACGGTTTTAGTAAGATGACAGCAAAACAAAAGCAGGTGCTTTACAGAATTATTGCAGCTATGATTCTTCTTGTCGCGGTTGCGATCTTCTGTGCCAGCATTGAAACCAACCTGTATGTTCAAACAGCGCTATATCTTATCCCGTATCTGATTATTGGATACGATATCCTGAAAAAGGCAGCCAGAGGTATTTTAAACCGACAGATGTTTGACGAGAATTTTTTGATGGCGGTGGCAACGGTCGGCGCAATGCTGCTTGGCGATTTTAAAGAAAGCGTTGCTGTTATGCTGTTCTATCAGATCGGGGAGCTGTTCCAAAGCGTTGCCGTTGGAAAAAGCCGCAAAAATATTGCCGCCCTTATGGATATCCGGCCGGATTATGCGAACATCATCATAAATGGAAAAATTGAAAAGGTTGACCCGGAAGATGTGGAGGTTGGCACCGAAATTTTTGTGAACCCTGGTGAAAAGATTCCGATTGACGGCGTGATTGCGGAAGGCAGTACCACGCTTAACACGAGCGCTTTGACCGGAGAGAGCGTCCCCAAAGATGCGAAAACCGGAGATGAGGTGATTAGCGGATGCATCAATATGTCCGGCGCGATCCGGGTACGGACTACGAAGGAATTTGGGGATTCGACCGTTTCCAAGATCCTAGACCTGGTTGAAAACTCAAGTATGAAAAAATCGCGTTCTGAGAACTTCATTACGAAGTTTGCAAAATATTATACGCCTGCCGTATGCTACAGCGCACTTGCACTTGCAATACTGCCACCTGTGGCGCGCTTGTTGATGGGGCTTACGCCTGATTGGCAGATATGGGTTGTGCGTGCGCTTACTTTTCTTGTAATCAGCTGCCCCTGTGCACTTGTGGTCTCCATCCCACTCAGCTTTTTTGCGGGAATTGGTTGTGCATCCAAAAACGGAATTTTGGTTAAGGGTTCCAATTACCTTGAAACCCTTGCCGATACGAAATATGTTGTGTTTGACAAAACGGGCACGCTGACAAAAGGCGTATTTGAGGTAAATGGAATTCATCCGGCTGCCGGGTTTTCCGGTGAAGAATTGTTGCACTATTGTGCCTATGCGGAAAGCGCATCAAGCCATCCGATCAGCCTGAGCCTGAAAAAAGCCTATGGCGACAAAATTGACCTTGACAGGGTCAATGGGATTGAAGAGACTGCCGGGCATGGGGTTCAAGCAATCGTCGATGGACATAGCGTATATGCCGGAAATGAAAAGCTGATGAAAAAAGCAGGCGTTGCGATTTCAGAAGAACATAATGATGAAGGGACAGCGGTTTATGCTTGTGTTGACGGCAAATACGCAGGCTGCATCACGATTTCCGACATGGTAAAGGATTCCTCAAAGGCTGCGATAGCCGAGCTCAAAAAACTCGGCATAAAGCAAACTGTGATGCTTACGGGAGACACCAAACAAACCGCCGAAAGAGTAGCAGGGGAGATCGGTATTGACAGAACGCACAGTGAGTTGCTTCCGGTAGACAAGGTCAATGAAGTGGAAGTATTGCTTGCTGAAAAGGGGCAGCGAGAAAAATTGGCTTTTGTGGGCGATGGTATCAATGATGCCCCGGTGCTGTCCCGCGCGGACATTGGGATTGCTATGGGAGCTTTGGGATCAGATGCGGCAATTGAAGCTGCGGATGTGGTGCTGATGGATGACAACCCATGTAAAATTGCGCTCGCCATGAAGATTTCGGCGAATACGCTGAAAATTGTGCGGCAGAACATTATTTTTGCGCTTGCCGTGAAGCTGGTCTGTCTCATTCTTGGCGCCACAGGTGATGCAAGCATGTGGACTGCAATCTTTGCTGACGTTGGCGTCATGGTGATTGCAGTCTTAAACGCCATGCGTGCAATGCGGATCAAAAGATAAGATAGTTTTCCAGCGTGAAGGCTCCGAATGGCAATATGCCTTTTCGGAGCTTTTCCTTCGAACGTATAATCTTACTCGCTTTTTTCAGTATGCGCAGGATTTGCATCCCATCGCTGACTGAAATATCAAACAGGCAAGCCGGATAGCGCATTGGAATTGTGGTGAGAACGAACTGAGGAAAACTGCAGCAAAACATGAACGTAATGATTTCACTGGCGTAAACGAACTTATGGATGACAAGCAGCGCTGCTGGCCAGATCAGGCTGGCAATCGGACCGCCCGTAAGCATCATTAACGCTTTTTCTTCGGCAAAGTTTCTGCTTAACCATCTGAAATGAACATAGAAAAATAGCGTGGTCTTCCGGCATATCAAATGCTCTAATACCACGCTATTTGGTGCGGGAAACAGGACTTGAACCTGCATGAAGTCGCCCTCACACGGACCTGAACCGTGCGCGTCTGCCAATTCCGCCATTCCCGCGAAATTTGGTGGATGGGGATGGATTCGAACCATCGAAGTCTGTGACGGCAGATTTACAGTCTGCTCCCTTTGGCCGCTCGGGAACCCATCCACGGCAAGTATTTATTTTTCAATGGAGCTGGTGATGGGACTCGAACCCGCAACCTGCTGATTACAAATCAGCTGCTCTGCCAATTGAGCTACACCAGCAAACACTGCACATTGGTGCCTCAGAGTGGACTTGAACCACCGACACAGGGATTTTCAGTCCCTTGCTCTACCAACTGAGCTACCGAGGCGAAAATTTGGCGACCCGGAGGGGGCTCGAACCCCTGACCTCCAGCGTGACAGGCTGGCATTCTAACCAGCTGAACTACCGGGCCGCGTTCACCATCATTGCCGTTGTTCGAACGATTGGTGGGCCTTCAGGGACTTGAACCCCGGACCAATCGGTTATGAGCCGACCGCTCTGACCAACTGAGCTAAAGGCCCACAAACAGCGTTTCCCGAACAAAGAACAGGGAAGTGGTGACCCCTAGGAGACTCGAACTCCTGTTACCGCCGTGAAAGGGCGGTGNNGCGGTGTCTTAACCGCTTGACCAAGGGGCCATAAATATGGTCGGGGTGAAGGGATTTGAACCCCCGGCCCCATGCTCCCAAAGCACGTGCGCTACCGAACTGCGCTACACCCCGTTCGCATTTCGCTTTTGGCGACGCTTAGTAATATACCGTATTTTGTTTCACTTGTCAACAACTTTTCTCAGAAAATCCAAACAAATTGTATAGCCGGTGGCGAAACGCCAACACATATGGTATAATTTCAGCACAAATTGGGCATTTTTTGAAAGGAAAAGCTTAATGTGAAAAAAATAACGATATATACCGATGGCGCTTGTTCTGGAAACCCCGGCCCGGGCGGCTGGGGTGCAATCCTGATGTACAGGGAAAACAGCAAAGAGCTTTCCGGCTATGAACCGGAAACAACCAACAACCGCATGGAGCTTACCGCCGCGATCCAGGCGCTGGATGCTTTAAAAGAGCCATGCGAGGTTGCGCTTTACACGGACAGCGCGTACCTTTGCCGCGCGTTCAATGAGCGATGGATCTACAATTGGATGCGCAATGGTTGGCAGACCGCCTCAAAAAAGCCGGTGGAAAACCGCGCGCTTTGGGAGGCATTGCTGCGCCACACAAAAACGCATATGATTACTTGGATAAAAGTGAAAGGCCACAGCGACAATCAATATAACAACCGCTGCGATCAGCTGGCTACCGGAGCAATTAAAGCCCATCAAGCATCACAAAAGGTTTAAAACATGTTATACTATTCGTTAAACTTGTGTTTAACGAATAGTAATAAGTTGGGAACTCGGCCTTCTGCCCGTTACCATTTTGAAATCCGCACCAAGTTTCAGGCTAACGCAGGAGTGCGTCCACCCTGACACTCCACGAACGCACTTCTCCGGTTTCTGCCCGATACGTTCCTGAAAACACATAATATGGGATCATAGGAACATCGGCACGGAAAAGGTTCGCTCCATAAGTTGAATCGTCATAGTTCAAGCTTACCGCATTCAAGACGGCGCCATCCGCGCTCCAGCGCCCACCGCCAACCTGCAGGTTCCCATACTGCTTGGCAAAATCATATGCATCCTGTTCTGAAATGATTTCGACCGTTTCTTCCAGTTTTTTCAAACGTACCACGTTAAAGGAAAGTTCTATCATGTCTTCTCCGCGAAAGATTGCGCTAACAGATGCATCAGGTGCATCGCATGCGGCAATTCCATCTTCCGTGTTTACGGGAACAGTAGCTGTCACTTGCTGTGCTTCGTCATCCTGAATAAAGGAAGCGTTTTCCGGCGCAAGGCTTTCGCCGGAAAGCAGAAAAGGCTCAAAAAAGCCACCTGTAAGCGAAAGTCTTTCGGAATTGCTCAATTCCTTTCCCCTCCCCGGCAACGCATGTGCGGATGGCGTTTCGGCAGCTGCGTCCACTTCATCCGAATCGTATTTACGCCAACGCACACACCAATTTCCCTGTTTCTGGATGCTGATGTGGACTGATTGGTCAATGTACGACGCGCCTCCCCAGACGTGCGCCTGAAGTGCCTCCTCGGTTTCTGGTTTGATTTCAAGCACCGCGAGTACACTTCTAAGCGTCTGCAAATAATCGCCTGCATAGGAGCATAGGGGCACCTCCCCCGCCTTATCGGAAAGTGGGATGTTCAGGATTGCGTTTTCCGGAATTTTGCTGGTTGCATAGCGCAAAAGACCGTACCTGGAATGTGTGCTTGCAATATCGATCGCCAGAGGGATGCCAATGGAAAGCAAAAGCGCCAAGCCGGTGCAGACAGTACGCCATTTAGCGCGAGGAATTTGAGCTGCACAAAGTTTTTTCCACCAAACACGCCGGGAAAAGATGCTGTCGCAGAGGCACAAAAGACAAAATCCCAACATTCCGCCAAAAGTGTTAGCGAGTATATCATCAATATCAGCCGATCGTCCGATAAAATATTGAATTGCTTCGATGCTGAACGTTGTGCACAATGCGCAAAGCGCAACTTTCCAAAATCGGTTGAGTTTGTTGGGAAATACCAGTGGCAGCAGAAACCCAAGCGGCACAAAAAGCAGTACATTGAGCGTAACCTGCGAACCAAGGATGCCGGCTTCTTCAAACATGGCGGAGAACAGTTCCGTGAGCGGGCGCAGGTTTAAACGCCGGGCGGCCGCCTCATCATATCCACTCAAATAGTTTATATAGTTTATTCCATAAAGAAAAACCGCATACACCAGAAGAAGTAAATAGCCGCATAAGGCGTAGTTTGCGGCATGCCGCAAAATGGGCAGATTTTTATTCCGCCTCCTTTGTAGCAAAAAAACAGGAAGGTACACCGCCGCTGCAATGATTGCAGCGACAAACATGAGCTCCGCGGAACCTGTAAAAAACGAAAACGCAAATCCCAAAATCAAGCCCCTCCCTCAATTCCTTCTTATGGTAACCTTACAGAAAAGAAAAAGCAACCGGCCGAAAAAAGTGTTTACAAACGGTTTAAACATAAAAGCAGGATGCTTAGCATCCTGCTTTATGTTTTTGGTCTGGGTGAGAAGATTCGAACTTCCGGCCTCTTGAACCCCATTCAAGCACGCTACCAAACTGCGCCACACCCAGAAAGACTACGCGCGGTTCGATTTTCTCGAACCTTGAATATAGTAGCATTCCGGCGTGTATTTGTCAAGTGCTTGCAGCGATATGTTTTTTGACCGGGATATCGAAATAAAGCAAGCAAGATGCATGGTAAACATCATTGACGGTTGGCCATGTATCTTGCTCATACGTGCATTCTATAACAAAATGCAGATCAGCCCATTGCAGCCTTCGTTTACCATGCGTTGCAGCGTTTCCTGAAGCCGCTGCTGTACCTCGTCCGGCAGACGGTTTACTTTGCCCGTCATACCTTCTTTAACAAGGTCATAGAGCGGTTTACCAAAGATATTCGTATTCCAAATTCCGGCGGAATCTCGTTTGGCTGCTTCCATCAAGTAGGCAAGGAACTCTTCTGCCTGATCTTCCGTTCCGACAAGAGGCGAAACTTCGGACTCAATATCAACACGAATCATATGCAGCCCGGTTGCTTTCGCATGCAGCCGCACGCCGAAGCGGCTGCCATGCTGCATGATCTCCGGCTCATCAAGCGACATCTCATCCATGGCAGGCGGAACCATGCCGTAGCCCGTTCTGTAAGCTGCATCGAGTGCGCCGCGCAGTCTGTCGTACTCCCGCTTCGCTGCAACGAATTCTTTTATTGAAGCGATTAGATGCGCGTCATCCCGAATTTCATAACCGCAGGCCTCGCCAAGCACCGTATAAAACAGGCTGCTCTCCGGCCTGAGGTCAACTTCAATTTCCCCGCTTCCAAGTGCGACCCGTTTTACCAGAGGGCTTTCAAAACCTTCTATGCCGGAAAGTGACTCTGTGAGTTTCCCGTAATCTCGCATGCGTGAGAGTTGTTCTGACGCTGCATAAACCGGTTCCATGATACGCTGAACCAGCCAGTGCTGAAGATCGAGTGCGCTGATCCATTCCGGAAGTGCCACATGTACCATACGGATCGGGAACTCCATCAGCACGAGTTCCATGAGATCATAAAACTCTGCAGATGACATTTGCATTACATCTGCGGCCCGCACGGTAGCGTCGTATTTTTCCTGCATGGCCATGGCAAGCGCAAGCGTTTCTGCATTGTTGGGGTGTGTGCTGTTCAGGACGATTACGAAGGGTTTTCCCTGCTCTTTCAGCTCACGGATAACCCGTTCCTCTGCCTCCACGTAATCCTCGCGGCCAATCTGGGTGATGCTGCCGTCCGTCGTCAGAACAACACCGATGGTAGAATGCTCGGTGATGACCTTTCGCGTGCCGATTTCCGCAGCTTCTTCAAAGGGAATGTCATGATCATGCCAAGGCGTGCGCACCATGCGCGGCATGTCGTTTTCAATGTGTCCAACCGCACCCGGAACCATATAGCCAACGCAATCTACCATTCGGACCCGGATAGATGTCGTGTCGCTGATTTTCAGTTGCGCAGCCTCGTTCGGGACGAACTTTGGCTGCGTTGTCATAATGGTCCGTCCTGCAGCGCTTTGCGGCAGCTCATCTGTCAGGCGTTCCTTCGCATGCGGATCCTCCATCCCCGGCAACACGAGAAGATCCATGAAACGTTTGATAAAGGTCGATTTTCCCGTCCGGACGGGGCCGACCACACCAATATAGATATCTCCATTCGTTCGTTCCGCGATATCGCGGTATAATTCAGTCCTGTCCATTCAGGTGTCCTCCCCACTGTTATAAATCGACTAGTGAAGTATATGTGCCGCGGAAAAGAAACATGCCCTCTTTCCATATGGAAGGAGGGCAATTTGAATGGCGCCTTTTAATTTTGAATCAGAGCGGTGCATTTTTCGTGCGCTGGCGCACGAGAAGCCGGATGGGGGTTGCCGTTAGCCCAAAGGACTTGCGGATATAATTTTCCATGTATCGTTTATAGGAAAAATGCATCAGCTCCGGCTCATTCACAAACAGGACGAACGTGGGCGGCTTAACCGATACCTGTGTTGCATAGTAGATTTTCAGGCGGCGGCCCTTATCCGAAGGCGGTTCCGTAACCATTACAGCTTCGGAAACGATGTCATTGAGCGTGCCGGTAGAAACGCGCAAACAGTTCTGCGCATATGCGAAATCCGCCTGTTGCATCACCTTGCCGACGCGTTGGCCGCTTAAGGCGGAAATAAAAAGCATTGGCACATAATCCATAAACGCCAGGTCGGCCGAAAGCTTCTTTTTAAATTCGTTCATCGTGTGTGTATCCTTTTCGATAAGATCCCACTTGTTTACGATTAAAACCGAAGCCTTTCCTTCTTCGTGTACATAGCCTGCGATGCGCACATCCTGCTCGCTTAAGCCTTCTGCCGCATCAATCACAATCAGCACCACGTCTGCGCGGCGAATCGCACCGAGCGAGCGGATTACGCTGTAGCGCTCAATGCTTTCATCTTCAATCGCACGCTTCCGCCGGATACCCGCCGTATCAACAAGCATATAATCTCGCCCGCCATAGGTGAAAGGCGTGTCTATTGCGTCTCGCGTTGTTCCCGCGATATCGCTTACAATCGTGCGCTCCTGGCCGAGCAGCGCGTTTACCAAGCTGGATTTTCCAACATTTGGTTTCCCTACTACCGCAATGTTCGTCACTTCCGGATGCTCATCCTCCGGGTTCTTTTCAAAATAAGAAACAACTTCATCCAACAGGTCGCCAATGCCGAGCCCCTGCTCTGCAGAAAGTGCAACGGGCGCGCCAATACCGAGCTCGTAAAAATCGTAGACCGAATCCGCATACTTAATGTGATCCACCTTATTCACGCCGAGCACGACCGGCTTGCGAGACCGGCGAAGCATTTCTGCAACCTCCGCATCTGCCGCCGTAATGCCTTCCCGCCCATCCACAAGAAAAACGATGACATCCGCCGTTTCGATTGCAAGCTCTGCCTGCCGGCGCATCTGCACGCTGATAACGTCATCGCGCGCGGGCTCGATTCCCCCGGTATCCACCAAAGCAAAGTTATACTCAAGCCATGTCGCGTCACCATAGATTCGATCCCGTGTAACGCCGGGCGTATCTTCCACAATGGCGATCCGCTTTCCGACAACCTTGTTAAAAAGTGTGGATTTTCCCACGTTGGGCCGGCCCACAACCGCAACCAAAGGTTTTGCCATATCCCTGTATACCTCGTTTTATTTCCAGTTTTTTAATGTATCAAACAATTCCTCAATGAACAGCGTGCCGTCGCTTGCGCAAAGCGGCACGATCCGCACAGAAAGCCGGTTTTGAAGCCCTTCCAAATGCTCTCCATCAAGGAAAACATCTTCGCGCTCACGCAAAGTGTCGTCCGGCAAAAGAAGCATCCCGCTTGCGAGCTTCCCCCTGAGCTGCGCAGCAAGATCGCCCGCTGTCATGAGGCCACTTACAGTCACACTATGGCCGAAATAATCATTTTCAATGCGATGCAGCACAATCCGGATGCCATAGGGTGCAAGCATGGCAAACAACGGCTGCAAAAACGGAAATGCGGAAGCGCCTGTTGCAGCATCCACTGTTACCGGATTTTTAAGTGGAGCCTTTTCCGCAAGCGCTTCTTTAAATTCGGCTTCAAACTTGCGCAGAAGCCCAACACCGTTTTCAATTTGTGGGAATTCCTGATAATCCTCATACGGGGGGAGCGGAAGACCCGCAATGCAGTACATTTCATCCGAAGCATAGGCAAAGCCTTGCCCCGTCTCCTGCAATGCATGCGCATTGCACGCTTCCACGCGGGAAATTGCTTCCTGCGCTTCTTCACGCGTCAGCGTCCGAAGCGGCGTCAGTCCATCCCTGTGCTTTGTAAGGCCAACGGGAACGACTGCCACGGACTGTGCGGCAGGCGCGAGCGAAAAAAGATCGCAGAGCGTATTCGTAAGGATTTCCCCATCGTTCAGTCCTGGGCAAAGCACAATCTGCGCGTGAAACTGCATGCCCTCCCGCTTAAGCCTGCCCAAGCGCTCCATAAGGCGCACGGCTGTGGGATTGCGCATCATGGCCTTGCGCACTTCCCCATCCGTAGCATGTACGGAAATATAAAGAGGGCTGACGCGGCGTTTCAGGATGCGCGTAAACTCTGCATCATCAATGTTCGTGAGCGTTACATAGTTCCCCATGATGAGGGATAGCCGCCAATCGTCATCCTTAACATGCAGGGTGCTGCGCACTCCCTTGGGCATTTGGTCAATGAAACAAAACACGCAGTGGTTCTTACAGCTTTTAATTGGGCTCATCAATCCACTTTCAAAGTTTAAGCCGAGCGGCTCATAGAGCTCCTTTTCTACGTCAGCATAAACGCTTTCACCATCTGATGTTTCAAAGCAAAGCTCCAATGTTTCCTTCGTTGTCAGCTGTTCATAATCAATCACATCGAGCACAGTTTCTCCGTCAACGGATACAAGCGACCAGCCCGGCTCTACGCCAAGCTCCTCTGCGATCGAATCCATGTCTACGGCTGTGATTCTGTGCTTCATTAAAATCTTCTCCATCCGCAATAAATCATGTTCGATTATATCATGCCATATTCGATTCCGCCATACTTCTTTCTTTTGCATATTTCGAAGCTTGTATGTTATACTTTGCTTCATGGAAACGATCTATCACACACTCCTCCCCATATATGATGCCAATTCGCGCATCCTGATCCTTGGCACCTTTCCCTCGCCCAAATCACGTGCGCAGGGGTTTTATTATGGCCATCCGCAAAACCGCTTCTGGCATGTGCTCTCCACCGTTCTGCAAGAGCCGTTGCCAAGTTCAATAGAAGAAAAAAGGGCAATGCTCCTGCGAAGAGGTATCGCCCTTTGGGATGTGCTTGCATCGTGTAAAATCACGGGTGCTGCGGACAGCAGCATTCGTGACCCGGTTGCGAACGATTTCACGCCGATCTTCGCAGCAGCGGACATCCGCGCCGTATTTACAACCGGTAGCGTTGCGGCAAAATTTTATACGCGTCTTTGCGGAAGCGGATGCATTTGCCTCCCCTCCCCAAGCCCGGCAAATTGCGCGATGCCGTTCAGTGCGCTTGCGGAGGCCTATCGTGCTATTCTTCCGTATCTGCAGCCTCTGACGTAGGGGTCGGTGGGATTACCCAGACCCGGAAACGTCCCCAGTATACCTCTGTCATAACATAAAAGCGCGTTTCTCCCTGTTGGAAAACAAACGCTCTTCCGTGCTGATCGCATGCAATGGCGTCATATTCAGCTTCGATATGTGTAAGAACGGCTGCTTCGGCTGCTTCGCCCAGCAGGGAAATATATCCGCCGCTTCGCTGCGGCACTTCCGCAAACGGCTGCTTACGATTCAGCGTTGCCATTGCCCTGAGATACGGCAAAGGGTTACCGCGCTGAAACACGGCCGGGCCGTAAGAGAAGAACAATGCAAGCAAAAGAACAACCAACAGTGCAATGCAGCTGCTTACGACTCCGCGCACGATGCGCCGCTTTTCCGAAAGTGCATTGACGAGCAGCTGCTCGGCAGCTTGCGGAACATTTTCTTTTTCAATCCGCGCCCCGGCAAGAAGCTCGCTCACCGACACATCAAGGGCAGTACTGAGGCAGGGCAACATCGTAATGTCGGGCAAACCTCGCCCGGTTTCCCATCGAGACACCGCTTTGTCGGTAACGCCAAGCAGAGATGCAAGGGCGCCTTGGGTGTATCCCTTCTCCTTGCGGCAAGCTGCGATGAAGGCGCCTATCTTTCTGGGATCCATATGAAGCCTCCAATTTCAACAGTTTATGGCTTCAGGGTAACTGCCGCATGAACTCCTGTCACCCTATGGAACATAGAATTCCCTAAATCCCAAGCTCTGCTGCCCATTCGCTTTCTTTGAAACCAACAAGCACGAACCCATCCCCAATTAAAATCGGACGCTTCACGAGCATGCCGTCCGAAGACAGAAGCATAAGCTGTTCTCCTTCCACCATCTCAGGCAAGCGCTCTTTCAACTGCATGTTTTTGTAGATCAGGCCGCTGGTATTAAAGAAACGCTTGAGCGGAAGGCCGCTTTTTGCATACCAGGTTTTGAGTTCGTCAAGCGTAGGACGTTCAAGTTTGATATCGCGCAGATCATAGGAAATACCGTGGCCATCCAACCAGCGTTGTGCTCTCTGGCAGGTGCTGCATTTGGGATAACAAAGAAAAAGCATTGAAATACCTACCTTTCTTTTAAATCGATCGATTAAATTAGTCCAAGAGCTGGAACCGCAGGAGCACGGGATCGTGATCCGAATAGCAGTAGCCTGTGTTTATGTTCTCATATGCGGTGCACTTTATATTATCAGAAATAATGAACCCATCAAGCGTGACGGTATAGGTTAGATCAGGCACATATTCCATGTCCGCATTTCTGGCGCTATTCCATAGTTGCGCGCGCTCCTCACCACACAGCATATCGATGCAAAACTCAAAATGCTCCGGAAGTTTTTCCCGCGGAAATGGATATGCCCAAGACTCCCGTTCCATGTTGTCATCCGCAAGCGCTTTTAAGTCGTGGTTGAAGTCTCCGCCACAAATCACATAGTTGCCGGCGGAATATTCCCGTTCCATGTCCTCGCAAAGCATAAGAATCTGCCCTTCACGGATTTCATCCGAATTGCCATAGGCAGACATATGGAGCGTGAGGATCACAAGCTCTTTCCCGTTTTCTACCGGAAAGCGGGAAACGCTGTAGCAGCGGTCAAGATCAAAAAATTTTGTGATTGAGGTGGAAATCGGGAAGCTCCGGCGCATGCTTCCCGCAATGGGGAAACGTGAAAAGAGCGCAAGGCCTGATTTGCTTTTTCCGTGCGGCTCCGTGAAAGGGTAAGCAAGAAATGCTGAATCATAATTGACCGCAAACGTTGAATAATAGTCCGGCAGAGCTTTGCGCAAAAGCTCATATTGATCTATATGGTAGCTCCGCGTTGCATCCAAGTCTATTTCCTGAATCAAAGCAAAGTCCGGATCGAGAGCGGCGATCAGGCTGGAGGCGCCCTCCACGGTATTCAGTACGCTCTCTTTGCTGGCCGCCCAGGAGGATTTCCCGCCATCCATAAAGAAGCTGTATTCCGGCGTGTAGGCTCCGAAGCCAATATTATAAGTAGCGGCACTATATTCCTCCCCAAGCTGCAAGGATGCTGGCGCAGATTCTGTTATATCCTGCGGTTGAATAATTGAAAGCTCCTGCATATCCGCAATGCGGTCATAGGTCACAAAAAGGTACGAAGCATAGCCTGCTATAAGTAATAATGCAATCACAAGAAAAGTTCCAATAAACCGCAATATTCTTTTCATTTTTACCTCCCATTCACAAAGATAAAATGCTTATAAAAGTAGATGCCGCATTAACGACATCATACTTTAATAACCCTTACAATATTTCAATCCACAGTTTACACTGACATTATTAATTATAACAGAATACAAGTGCAAGAGCAAATATATCTTGTTGTAAGGGTAATAAAATTTGGGAGGTAGAACATATGGAATTTGATTTTAGAGATTTAATGGCGTTTGGGATGTTCATATTGGCACTCTTAACCTTAATTACTTATTTTTCGTGACAGTTCTCAAAATAAATGCAGGCTTCAACATGGCATAAATCAAAACCACCAGTTGAACTG
>DCKB01000026.1:1903-2610 GCA_002320595.1 Christensenella sp. UBA1685 | reverse complement strand
GTCCAAGATGTATTGTAATCCTACACTTTCCGAGCGTTTCTCATCTCGCAGAGGGCTTGCGCCGTGACCGCCAGGTCTGCTACACTAAGAAAAAGGAGTCATCTGCATGGAACGGATAAGCATTGAAACTGAGCGCCTGCGCATCGGTGAATGGATGCCTGAATTAGCAGGGACGCTTTGCCGTCTTTCGCAGAATGAGGGCAACCGGCTTTTCCTGCCCGATGAGGTGTTTGAAACAGTTGATGCAGCGCAAACTGCCATCGCGGAATGGATGGCCAACCGCCGCGCCGGTACGGGAATGCAATCCTGCCCGGTATTCCAAAAAGGCGGATCCTGCATCGGCCACGTAGCGTTATGCCCGCTCGAAGATTGGGGCGGGGAAGCCTGGGAGATCGAATATCATGTTGCCGAAAAATTTCGCGGACATAACTATGCCACCGAGGCTGTGCGAGCTTTTTTGCCAACAATCACGGCTCAATTATCTGTAAAGCAGTTGCGCGGCATCTGCCCGGAGGACAACCATGCCTCCCGCAGGGTGTTGGAGCAATGCGGGATTTGAAAAATATCGTGAAAGCGCCGTGGTGTATTACGGCCAGCCCACCACCATCGTGTTTTACCGGTACGACTTCCAGAAGCGGACCTGGTTTGCAGCGAAGTAAAAGAGGGGCTCACGCCCCTCTTTTTATTTCGCTCTTTTTGCTTATTTC
>DCKB01000026.1:0-1891 GCA_002320595.1 Christensenella sp. UBA1685 | reverse complement strand
TCCACATAATGCGTGTGGAGCAGCTCGTGGCTCTTGTGGCCGCAGGGTTCGCCGAGGAACTCCTCGTAAATCTTCTTGATGGCCGGGTTCTCATGGGATTTGCGGATGGTCATCGCCTCATCCTCATCGTAGGTTGCCGCGGCGCGCACAGCCTTCGGGTCGATGAAATACCGCGTCCGCGCATCAACGATCGGCTGGCCTCCGCCCGTTACACAGCCGCCGGGGCAACCCATGATTTCAATGAAATGATAGGTCTTTTCTCCCGCTTTAATGGCGTCGAGCAGTTTCGCGGCGTTGGCTGTGCCGTGTGCTACAGCGACCTTGATATCTATCCCGGCAACGGATACGGTAGCTTCTTTGATGCCTGTAAGGCCACGCACATCCTGATATTCGATCTCCTTGAGATCCTGCTTGGTGAGGATGTCCGCCACGGTGCGAAGCGCCGCTTCCATTACGCCTCCCGTTACGCCGAAGATCACCGCAGCGCCCGTGGATTCGCCGAGCACATCGTCGAATTCCTCATCCGGCAGATGCACAAAGTCGATGCCCGCCTGACGGATCATGCGTGCAAGCTCGCGCGTCGTAAGGTTCGCATCCACATCGCGGTAACCGTCGCGGCCCATTTCGGGGCGCTGAATTTCAAACTTCTTCGCAGTGCAGGGCATGACGGAAACAACGAAAATATCCCGCGGGTCGAGGCCGTTCTTTTCCGCAAAATATGTTTTTGTAACCGCGCCCTGCATCTGGTTCGGGCTCTTGCAGGTGGAAAGGTTCGGAATGAACTCCGGGTAGAAATGCTCGCAGAACTTGATCCAACCGGGGCTGCAGGAGGTGATCATCGGCAGCACGCCTCCGTTCTGGATGCGCTGCAAAAGCTCCGTTCCCTCTTCCATGATGGTAAGATCCGCACCAAAGTCCACATCGAACACCCGATCCGCACCCAGGCGGCGCATGGCGGCCGCAAGCTTGCCCGTGCAGCGGGTGCCGATGGGCATGCCGAATTCCTCACCGATGGCAACGCGCACTGCAGGCGCAGGCTGGAAGACGACAAACTTCTTCGGGTCGTTAAGCGCAGCCCAAACCTCCTTGGTCGCGTCCTTTTCGGTCAAGGCTCCTGTCGGGCAGGCCGCGATACACTGTCCGCAGTTGATGCATGCCACTTCGCCAAGGCTCTTGCCGAATTCAGAACCGATTTCGCTCTTAAAGCCGCGGTTCTGCACGCCGATTGCGCATACGCCCTGCGTTTTTGCGCAAGCGGCCACGCAGCGGCGGCAGAGGATGCATTTATTGTTATCCCGCACTACGCTTGGGGACAATTCGTCAATGGTCTTTACGATGTGCGTGCCCTGGAATTCAATTTCGGTCACGTTCATCTCATTCGCAAGCGCCTGCAGTTCGCAGGTCTGGTTGCGTTTGCAGGTGAGGCAGCTTCTGTCATGGTCGGAAAGGATCAGCTCCAGCACGGCACGGCGCGCTTCGAGCACCTTCGGGGAAGCGGTCTTGATTTCAAGCCCTTCGGATACGGGCAACACGCAGGAAGCCTGCAATTTTCCGGATTTGGCATCTTCGACAAGGCACATCCGGCACGCACCGATGTTGTTGATGTCCTTGAGGTTGCACAGCGTCGGAATCTTGATGCCCTCTTTCAGAGATGCTTCAAGCACCGTCATCCCGGCCTCCGCCTGAACCGTTCTTCCGTCGATTTTGAGAGTTACCATCTTTCAAAACCCTTTCTTGATATGATTTCCGGCTCCCGCCGGAGAAAAGCATTGCATGAGATTCCATAGATTGATACATTGAAACAGTATAAATCGTATCATATCCATACGCTATTTGTCAAACGCTTATCAATGGAAATGCACGCAATAAAAAAGGCTTCGGGAAGCCGAAG
>DCKB01000071.1 GCA_002320595.1 Christensenella sp. UBA1685 | reverse complement strand
CAGCGTCGCTTCTACGACTCCCATCGTTTCTACTCGCTTGCCGACTTCGATGCTCAGCTCGCTGTGCATCGAAGAGCCTCCAATAACCGTCCTATGCGCCCTTTACAGTATTGCTCTCCCAACCTTTTCCTTCGTTGCTATACCGTCCAACATGTTTGACAAACCTAAAAAACAGGCGCCTTCACTTACATTTACATGAGCGGCGCAAAGATGCGCAGTATGTCCTGAAAAAGCCGCTTGGGTGTGCTTACGGCACAGGACTGCGGCGTAATGCGAACGCATTCGGAAAGCACGCGGAGAAAGTCGTCTCGCGCAGCGGCAACCACGCTGCCGCCATAGACGGCAACGCCGCATTCATAATGCAGGTACAGGCTGCGGTAATCGAGGTTCACCGTGCCGACCGTCGCTACGCGATCATCGGAAACAAAGGTTTTTGCGTGATTGAAGCCGTCCTTGTATTCGTAAATCTTTACGCCCGCTTTGATAAGCTCCCGGTAATAGGAACGCGTTGTAATATGCACAAGACGTTTATCCCAGCGCTGCGGCGTTAGAATGCGCACGTCCACACCGCTTTTGGCAGCGAGGGTCAAGGCAGAGATCATCGTATCATCAATGATAAGGTATGGCGTGCTGATATATACATAATCCCGCGCGTTTTGGATGATCTGCATATAAACATGTTCACTCACATTTTCATTGTCCAGGGGATTGTCCGCATAGGGCTGCACGAAGGTCCCCGCTTCATAAGAAGGTGAAAAAGGGGATGGAGCGGGGCGATAGGCAAAGCAGTCCTCATCGGAGCCGGAGGCGAAGCGCCAAAGTTCAAGGAAAACAAGCGTAAGGCTCCAGGCTGCATCGCCGGAAAGGCGAATTGCAGCATCGCGCCAACGGCCATGCTTGTCGTATGCATTGATGTATTCATCGGCCAGGTTTGCGCCGCCGGTGAAAGCCACCTTACCGTCAATGGAAGCGATCTTCCGGTGATCCCGGTTGTTTTGCAGCACGGAAAGCACCGGCGTAAAAGGGCTGAACACCTGGCACTTGATTCCCATGGATTCAAGATATTTGGGATATTCTTTCGGGAGCGTGAGAAAACAGCCCATGTCGTCAAACATCAGGCGCACATCGAGTCCTGCTTCCGCCTTCTTGCGGAGCACTTCCAAAATGGAGTTCCACATGACGCCTTCTTCAATGATGAAGAATTCAAGGAAAATATAGCGTTCCGCCTGTTGCAAGTCTGCAAGAAGTGCGTCGTAAAAGCTTTCCCCGGAGGGATAGTAAACGGCAGCGGTGTTTTGATAGATCGGAAACCCGGCAAAAGACTGCAAATAACGTTGCTGCGTGGCGCAGGCAGGATAGGCGTGCGCCGCTGCTGAGAGAAGCTGCGCATCCTTTTCAAAACGCCCTGTAGCCTCGGCCCGTGCCTTGCAAAGGCGCCTGCGGACATAGGCGCCGCTTGCCTGACGCGTGGCAAGCAAATAAAGCAAGCCGCCAAATACGGGGAAAATCAGCACTGTAAACAACCAAGTCATTTTGAAGCCGGGTTTGCCGCGCTCATTGATTACATGGATGCCGACACAGATGCTGATTGCAGAAAGAAAGAAGGGAATCCATTTGGATGCGGCTGTGCTCGAAGCGATGAATAGGAGCAGAAGCGCAAGCTGAACGATCAAAAGCACAGCAACGATGAAGCGCCGCGCCATAGCCTTGCGGATCCATTTATGCTTTTTCATTTGTGCCGCTCGTTCCTTTCTTTGTTGCTCAGACAAGGCGCTGAACGCCGATACCGATCAGCCCGGGGCCGGTATGCACGCCAAGCGCAGGGCTTACCTGCGTGCGAACGTAAGAGCGTGCGGAGTGAATCAGCCCGGCAAGCTGGGCCTCCACGTGCGCAGCAAGCTCCGGAACGCCTCCATGTGCAATTGCAAGATGGTAGGCATGCCCCTTGGCATAGTCGGCCGCATTTTGCAGCGCAGCAGCCAAGGCGCGAACCGCTCCGCGCGCTTTCTGTACGGTGTAATATACGCCCTCCTCGTTGCAGGAGATGATGGGGCGCACATCCAGAAGCGATCCTACCGTTGCCGTGACGCGGCCGATGCGGCCGCCTTTTGCAAGGTATTCCAACGTGGGCAGGCAGAAGAATACTTTGGTGCTTTTCACAAGGCAGCAGAGCGCAGCTTCGATCTCATCTGCAGAAGCCCCCGCATCGATCATCTCGGCGGCACGCATTACGGTAAAGCCCGCGCCGATACCGATATTCTTTGTGTCAATCAGGCGGCAATCCAGTTCCGGAACGTCATGCGAGGTGAGACGCATTAAGTTGAATGTGCCGCTGAGGGCACTTGAAATAGTGATGATAAAGAGCGTTTCGACTCCGGATTCCCTGATCTCCTGAAGCGTATAAAGAATCGCTTCGGCCGAAGGCAGGGAGGTTTTGGGGATTTCGCGAGGAAGGCGATTGTAAACCTCCTCCGGCGTGATGGACACGCCATCGAGGTAAAGCCCATCGGAAAATTGTATGGACAGCGGCAGTGTAAAAATGCCGTGTGCTTTGGAAAATTCCTCTGGCACATCCGTGCCGGAATCGGTTAAAATGGCGATTTTATGTTGGTTCATGGCGATCCTTCCTGCCCGACCACGCGGGAACTGATTAATAAACAATCTTATTATAAAGTGTTTTGCACGTTTAAACAACCAATCCCGGAAAAAGTTGCAAAGGATTCGCATTCTTGTCGATACGCACAGCGCTTCATCGAATGGCTGCGGGAACTAAAATTGACTTTGTAGGTTTGTCAAACATGTTGGACGGTATAGCAACGAAGGAAAAGGTTGGGAGAGCAATACTGTAAAGGGCGCATAGGACGGTTATTGGAGGCTCTTCGATGCACAGCGAGCTGAGCATCGAAGTCGGCAAGCGAGTAGAAACGATGGGAGTCGTAGAAGCGACGCGGATCCTCACGGTGGCTGCGCTCTACTTTGCCATTGTGACGGGGCGTATAG
>DCKB01000065.1:16933-67334 GCA_002320595.1 Christensenella sp. UBA1685 | reverse complement strand
TTCGGCACAAGCTGATTCGTCCCTATACGCCCCGTCACAATGGCAAAGTATAGCGCAGCCACCGTGAGGATCAGCGTCGCTTCTACGACTCCCATCGTTTCTACTCGCTTGCCGACTTCGATGCTCAGCTCGCTGTGCATCGAAGAGCCTCCAATAACCGTCCTATGCGCCCTTTACAGTATTGCTCTCTCAACCTTTTCCTTCGTTGCTATACCGTCTAACATGTTTGACAAACCTCCACTGCGCGGGGTTTCGGGCGCGCAGATTGCATGTCATTTTGCCGCATCCAAGAAATATTTATGGCCCGGCAGCCTGCGCATCCTTTTCGCGCGCGTACATATTCTGCAAAGCTTGCAAAATATGCATGAAATTTAATATCGCTTTGGCCGGGGGGGCCGCAGCGAAACGGCATTCGGGCCGCTCACAGCCCGCGCATCCACTCGGACTTAAGCGCCCGGCGGCCTGCAAGCGCTGCATCAAGTTCTGCAATAAGGCGCGGTTTGTCCGCGTTCAGCGTGCCGCGCAGGTTCAGGTAATTGGAGGCGTGGTTCGCACGCAGTACGCTGCCCTCGCTGTCCGTATGGGCGATGAGCGTGCGAAGCTCCCGCAAAAGCCCGGCCTGATCCGGCGGCGCAAAGCGCCCCGCACGGTAGTCCGAATACAGCGGCTCCTCCCCTTCGAGCATGAGCGTCAAGAGGCCGATGTACTCCGGCTGCATTGCGGAAAGGGCTTCGCCGGTTTTTTTCGCATGCTCCTCTGATCCCTCCGCGCCGCCGAGGCCGATGATGGCCGTCACCGAAAGGCGCAGGCCCGCAGCACGCACGCGCTGGCCCGCAAGGATGATTTCCGCCGCTGTCGCGCCCTTGTTCATGCGGGAAAGCACTGCGTCGCTCCCCGATTCAAGGCCCATATAGACCATGTTGAGCCCGCCCGCCGCAAGCGCTTCCAATTCGTCCTGTGTTTTCGCTCTGATGCTTGCGGGCGAAGCATAACAGGTGATGCGGCCGCAGCGGGGCAGGCGCGCATAAATATGGGAAAAAATCGCAAGCTGCTCCTCCGTCTTTCGCATAAGCGCGTCGCCATCGGCCAAAAACACGCGGGAAAAGGCGTGCGCCCACGGCCCTGCTGCGATCTCATCCACATCCGCACAAACGTCCGCGAGGGGGCGGATGTGGAACTTCTTTTCCTTATACATACTGCAAAACGCGCAGCCGTTCTGGCTGCAGCCGACGGTGGATTGCAGGATCAGGCTGTCCGCCTCACTCGGCGGACGAAAAATGCGCCCTTCGTATTGCATATCAGGCGACCCCTCCTATAAGGATAAACACGAGCGTGTAATAAACCGCCGCAAGGAACAGCACGGAGCCGAGCGCTATTGTAGCCGCCATGGCGCCACGCTTCCTCCGCTTATGAAAGCGCACAGCCAGAAGCGCCGTGCAGAGGGCGAGCGCCGCTGAGAGCACGAGCGCCCCGATCAGGCCGATGAAAAACCCAGATGAATCCATATCGCCGAATCCTCCTCCGTTCACATTGGTTCTCACCGATTTGTTTTCAATTCTATCACATGTTGTGAGCGCCGCACAGCTTTTCTTTCCCTGCAAAATGATGTATTCTATATGTATAATTCATTCTGGTACGTTGCGCCTTCGCACGCGGAGGCACAGATAAAACGATCGATCGGAGGCATCAACCATGAACTTTCTGAAGGACGCAAAAATGTGCGCCATTACAAGCGCGGTGCTGTGCATCGTGCTCGGCCTGCTGTTCCTCCTGTTCCCCGCCGTTTCTGCCAAGCTTGTTTGCTATATTCTCGTCGGCGTGTTCATCATCGCCGGCATGCGCTTCCTTGTGCTGTACTTCCGCAGCCGCCTGCTTTCCTTTTTTCCCGCAGAGCTGCTGCTTGGGCTTTTGATGCTCGCCATCGCCTGCGTGCTCCTGCTTGAGGCGGAAGGCATCGCGGCGCTTTTGCCGGTTATCCTCGGCGCGGCAATCGTGGTTTCAAGCTTCATCAAGCTCTGCCATGCCTTTGAGCTCAAGCGCGCCGGCTGGGGCGGATGGGTCTCTGTGCTCGTGCTCTCCCTCATCGGCCTTGTGTTCGGCGTGCTGATGCTCATCAACCCCTTTAAAGTGGCGACCACGGTGATGATCCTCATCGGCGCCGGCCTTGTGTATAGCGGCGTTACGGATCTCGTTGCAATTCTGTTCATATCGCAACAGATCCGCCGCGACATGAACGCGCCCGGCGGCCCGTTCGCCCGCTGAACCGCAGGACAAACCATTATGATAAAAAAACATCTGCATAAGGCATTTTCCTTTCTGCTGGCGCTCCTGCTCGCAGCGGGCCTTGCCGTTCCTCTTGTGGGCTGCACGGAGGAGGATGCGCTTGATCTGCTTACCGCCGTTGTAGAAAACCTGCCGGAGGAGACCGAAGCGCCGGCACAACCTGAAGCGCCGGCAGAGACTCCCCCGCCGGCGGAAACAGCCGCGCCGGAACAGAGGCCGGAGGAAACCGCCCCCGCGTCTTCCGTAATTTACGGTGAAGCCTATACCGCCCCCTACGATGTTGCGGATTATCTCCGCGCCTACGGCGAACTGCCGCCGAACTTCATCACCAAAAACGAAGCGAAGGAGCTGGGATGGGACAGCGCAAAAGGAAATCTGTGGGATGTGGCGCCGGGCATGAGCATCGGCGGGGACCGTTTCGGCAACCGGGAAGGGCTGCTTCCAAATGCAGACGGCCGCACCTGGTATGAATGCGATGTGAATTACGAAGGCGGCTACCGCGGCGCAGACCGCGTGCTTTATTCCAGCGACGGCCTGATCTACTGCACGTTCGATCACTACGAAAGCTTTACGGCAATCTACGAATAGGAGCGGCGCATGAGCAAAACAATCCTTGACGGCGCGCGGATGGGTTCGCGCGCAGAACTGCACGATGCGCTTGCGGCGGCGTTTTCGCTGCCCGCGCATTATGGGCGTAATCTCGATGCGCTTTGGGACTGCCTGACGGAGCAGAGAGAGGGTACGGAAGTTATCCTTACCTCGCCCGAAGCCATGCCCGAAGCGCTGTTCGCCCCGCTTGCGGCCCTGTTTCTCGACCTTGCGCGCACGGGCTGCGGCTGGCGCTTTTCGATTGAATCCCCGGCTGCACAGCCGGGGCGCTACCGCCACTTTAAAGACGGAGAATATGAGTGCCTGGGGCTTGCGCTCCATTCCGAAACGCTTGCCCCCATGGTGGTTTACCGCGCGCTTTACGGAAGCAGCGGCTTGTGGGCGCGCCCCGCCGCAATGTGGGCAGAACAGGTCAACACGGCGGAAGGGCCGCGGCCGCGTTTTTTGCGCTTAGAGGATTCCGATGCGTAGCGCCTTGTTTTCCATTGACCCCAAGGGCGCGCCCGCGCGCGCCTGTGCAGGGTTGGTGCTTGCGTCCGCGGCAGTGCGCCTTGTTTGGTTTTGCATTTCCCGCGGCACGGCAGCGGATGCCTACACGCTAATTGTGCATCTTGTGGTGCCGTTTCTTTCCTGTGCGCTGCTTGCTGCGTTCATTTTGCGCGGCGCGCTGCGCCTCTGCACAATTCCCGTGGGGCTCGGCTGCCTGTTTTTTGTACTGAAGGCGCTCTCCTTCCCCTCCCGGATTCACACGGTGCTCTGCTGCATCCTGTATACACTTGTGTTTTCTCTGTATGCGGCAACGGCGTTCGGGCTGCTGAAAACGCGCGTACCGCTCGGCCTTGTATTCACGCTGCCGCTCCTTTACCACATTTTTGTGGAGGATCTTGCAAAGCTGCGTGCCCCTGTGCCGCCCACGCTTGTGGAGTGGATGCCCGAATTTTCCGTGCTGCTGATTATGGCGGCGCTCGCCACCGCCGCATGGGGAATGAAAAAAAGGGAATAGTGTGCGCCGCCCGCGCAAGCGGGCTGAGGATTGTCCTTATTCACGCGAAGGCTGTGCTGATACGGGCAATCCCCCGTCAGCGGCTTCGGTGCTGCCACCCCCCCTTTCTAAAGGGGGCTTTGGGGAAGCTGCAGCAAAAAGGCTCCTTTTGAAAGGAGCTGTCGCCGCAGGCGGCTGAGGATTGTTCTTATTCCCGCAAAGGCTGCGGTTTGCGGCAATCCTCCGTCAGCGGCTCACGCCGCTGCCACCTCCTTTCAGAAAGGAGGCTTTGGGGAAGCCGAAACCCAAAAGGCTCCTTTTTAAAAGGAGCTGTCCGCGAAGCGGACTGAGGATTGTCCTTGTTCCCGCAAAGGTCGCGGTTTATGGCAATCCTCCGTCAGCACCTTTCTCCCTTACCACAAATACTCCCCAAGGAGGACCCATGGCCGGTATTGCAAACGTATGGCTCCGCATGAACCTCAGGCTCTCGGCGTTTTTGATGCGCAAGGGCGGCATCCCGTTCGCCCGCGCTGCGCAGGATAAGCTCGGGCGGCTCGGCGCGCGCGCCGTAGGCGCACGGGTGGAGTTTGTGCCGCATGCATTCCGCGAGTTTCAGGCGGCCTGGATTCTGCCGCAGGGCTATGACCCGGAAGGCGGCGCGATCCTTTACCTGCACGGCGGCGGGTACACCGCGGGGAACATCGAATACGCCGTTGGGTTTGGAAGCGTCCTTGCTGCAGCAACGGGCTGCCGTGTGTTCTCTGCAGCGTACCGCCTTGCGCCGGAGCATCCCTTCCCTGCGGCTGTGGAGGACGCTTATACCGCGTACCGTCATCTGCTCGACAGCGGCCTTACGCCGGGTGAAATCGTGCTCTGCGGCGAATCCGCCGGGGGCGGCCTTTGCTTTGCGCTCACGCATAAGCTCAAGCAACTCGGACTTTCCGTGCCGCGCGCCATCGTGGGCATTTCCCCTTGGACGGATCTCACGCTTTCCGGCGCCTCCTGCCGCGCCAACCGGAGGAACGACCCTTCACTGCGATACGATATGCTTGCCTCCTATGCGCGCATGTATGCGGCGGATGATTTGAAGAACCCGCTTGTTTCCCCGCTGTTTGGGGATGTTTCCGGCTTTCCGCCCACGCTTCTGTTCGCCGGGGAAGCCGAGCTTTTGCTGGACGACGCTGTGGCCATGGCGCACGCGCTTAAACGCGCGGGCGTGCCATGCGAACTGCACACGGCAAAGGGCATGTGGCATGTTTACGTGCTTTACGGCGTGCGCGAGGCACGAGAAGCGCTGCGCCGCATCGTGGAATTTTTGAAGGACAACCTTGCGGTGCGCGATCTCCCGCCCGCCGCCGGGGATGATGAAGAAGAATGAGCAAAGCCGAACAAAGCTGGATGCGGCTGGACAATGCCGCAAAGATTTATCCCGCTTCCATGCGGCGCGACTGGATGGCCATGTTCCGCCTTTCGGCCACGCTCGTGGAACCCGTTGACCCGGAGGTGCTCCGCGCGGCGCTTGCGCGCACGCTCACGCGCTTCCCGTGGTTTGCCGTGCGCATGCGGCGCGGCATGTTCTGGTATTATCTTGAGCACAACGATGCGCCGCCCATCGTGGAGGAGGACGTACGCAATCCCTGCCTGCCCATGCGCGCGAAGGATAGCCGGGGCTATGCGTTTCGCGTCAGGTATTACGGAAACCGCATCGCGGTGGAAATCTTCCATGTGCTCACAGACGGCACGGGCGGCCTTTGCTTCTTAAAAACGCTTGTTGCAGAATACCTGACGCTGCGTTATGGCATTTCCATCCCGCGCGGGGGCGATGTGCTCGATTGCGACGACCCGCCCGACCCCGGGGAAATGGAGGACGGCTTTCTTGCCTGCGCCGGGAACGTGACCCGCAGCCGCAGCGAAGCGGATTCCTTCCACCTCAGCGGCACGCGGGAGCGGGACGGCTTTATCCACGTGACGACGGGAGTGATCCCGGTCGACGCCCTTAAGGCGCGCGCGGAGGAAAAGGGCGTGAGCCTCACGGTGTATCTTACGGCCGTGCTGATCCTGGCCTTTGACGCGATCCAGCGGCGGAAGCACCCACTGCGCAACACGCCGCGCGGTGCGAAGCGCTTAAAGCCCGTGAAGATCTGCGTTCCGGTGAACCTCCGGCGTTTTTTCCCCACGCGGACGCTGCGCAATTTCGCCAATTACGTGAACCCCGGCATCGAACCAAGCTACGGCGTTTATACGCTGGATGAAGTGCTTTCCATCGTCATGCACCAGATGGGCATGGAGCTTACGCCAAAGGTGCTGGGCGCAAAGTTCACCACAAACGTGCGCTCCGAGCAGAACGCCGTGCTGCGCGTTGCCCCCCTGTTCCTGAAGGACCTTGCGATGCGCGCCGCATTTTACATGACGGGCGACAAAAAAACCGCCACCTGCTTTTCCAACCTTGGCAATGCATCCCTCCCGGCGGAAATGGCGCTGTTTGTGACGCGGATGGAATTCATGCTCGGCCCGCTTTCGCGCAACCCCGTAGCCATCGGCACGCTCTCCTATGACGGAACGATGTATATCAACATCACGCGCACGATCCGCGAAAGCGACCTGGAGCGCGAATTTTTTACGCGGCTCGTCAAGCTTGGCGTGCCGGTTCAAATTGAAAGCAACCAGAGGTGAAATACGATGTCTTATTGTGTGAACTGCGGCGTAGAGCTGGAGGCAAGCCTGAAGCGCTGCCCGCTTTGCGGCACAGAGATCATCAATCCGAATGAACGGAGTGTGCCCGACCCGGCCGCACGCCCCTTCCCAAGCAAGGTGGAATTGCTGGAGCGCAGGGCTGCGCGCCGCTTTTTCACCGTGATGGCAACGCTGATGCTGCTGATTCCGCCCATCGTTTGCCTGATCTGCGATGTGCTCGGCGCGGGGGCGATCACCTGGTCGGCCTATGTGATCGGGGCAACGGCGATGGCGTATGTTTACGTGCTTGTTCCGTTTGCTGCGGAAAAGCCCCATCCCTGGCTCTGCCTTGCGCTTGACTGTGCCGTAACGCTGCTGTTTCTTTATGCAATTGCGGCCCATTCCGCGGGGGATTGGTTCCTGCCGCTCGCTCTGCCGCTTACGCTGAGCGCCGCAGCGGCGCTTGCCGCAGCGCTGCTTTTGTTCCGCAAATGCCGCGCCAAATTCGTGCGCCTTGCGGGGCTTCTTGCCGCGGCAGGTCTTTTATGCGCCGCAATCGACCTTACTGTGAGCCTGTATACCGGGCGCAGCCCCGTGCTGTATTGGTCGCTTTTCGTGCTCGCGCCATGCCTGATCCTAGCCCTCGTTTCGCTCGTGCTGAACAGGCGCGTGCAGTTCAAGGAGGAAATGCGCAGAAGGTTCTTCATTTAATCCATTACTCCATGCCCGCTTTGATGCGGCAATCCCACGGCAGGGTCGCGCTGATATGGTAATCCCCCTAAAAGATGCGCTGATACGACAATCCCCCGTCAGCGGCTGCGCCGCTGCCACCCCCTTTCAAAAGGGGGCTTTTGGGGGACGCTGTAAGCCAAAAGGCTCCTTTGGCAAAGGAGCTGTCGCCGCAGGCGACTGAGAATTGTTCTTATTCCCACTCGCGCCGCTTACTTCGCTGCAGCGGACTGAGGATTGCCTTATTCCCGCGCTGATACGACAATCCCATGGGCACAGCTCAGCCCCTTCAGGCGTTATTGCATTCCCTCCACCCGGCGGCTCATGTATGCAATGAACTCCTCCGGCGTCGGTTTTTCCCTTTGCGGGGCATTTCTGCCCACATGCGCTGCGCTTCCGGGTCGGTGCTCTGCATTGCATCTTCGATTGCGATTTCAATGTCCCGGTAAACCTCCTCGGCTGTAACGCCGTGCTCCTTTGCTACCATGGCAAGCAGTTCCGCAAACGCTTCGTTCATTTGCTTCCTCCTCAGATAAGAAATATAATGAACCCAAAACGGGTTCACATTTACATAGTATCACATACCTTCTCTAAAATGAACCCATAATAAATTCATTATGGGTGGTTTATATGAAAGAATACAAACATCTATCGCTGCGAATTGATGAAGAAATGCTCCGGAAGTTTCGCTATGTGTGCAAATATGAAGGGCGCTCGGCAAATCGCCAGCTTCTGATTTACATTCGCGATGCAATTGGGGCTTTTGAAAAAGAACATGGCTCGATTGAGCCGGAGCAGACGGAACCCTGAGGCATGCCGCGCGGACAAACTGCACATACTTCCCCTATCAGCTTTTGGAGGATACACGGAGGTTTTATGAGTTCAGAAGTGCCAATCGGTTTTTTGATGTCCCTTTCACAGGATATGGAAGCAATGGAACGCTTCATGCGGTTGTCCCCGGCCGCACGGGATGCGCTGGTTCAAAAGGCGCGGCATGCACATTCGCGCGAGGAAATGGATTCGATCATCCGGGGGATTTAAAGGGCCCAAACGCTCTCCGCCGTGGTGGAAACGGCTACCGCCCCCGCGCCGAGCGCCGCGACGACCTCTTCCTTTGTTTTGATGAGCCCGCCCGCGATGAGGGGCGTGTTCATGCCGTGCGCAAGCTCTGCGATCACGCGCGGGATCACGCCGGGCAGGATCTCAACATAATCCGGCTTCCCCTGCGCGGCCTGTGCCTGCAAACTGCGGACGGAACGGGAATCCAGAAGGAAGCCGCGCTGGATGGTGGCAAGCCCAAGCTGGCGCGCGCGCTTGATCTGCGCTGCACGGGTGGAAATGATGCCGTCCGCACGGGTCAGGGCATGGATGGCGTCCACGGCGATCTCCTTGCCGGAAAGGCCTTCGATGAGTTCGAGATGCACCATCGCGGCCTTGCCCGCGTTCTTCACCGCATCCACCAGCGCGCCGATGCTGAGGATGTCCCCCGAAAGCAGGAACACAACGCCGCAATCGCTTGCAAGGGCGGCGGGCAGCCGCTCCGGCTCCGCAACCGCCGCGATCACCGGGTTTTCGTTCAGTTTTTCCGCAATGGCGTTGCGCATGGCCGCTCTCCCGCCTGTTTTTTATTTAGACTACCCCGGCGCGTGCGCAAAGTCAAGCCCATTCCCTGTTGACAACCGCGCTGCGGAAATTCTATAATAAATCCAACAAGTGAAGATTTGTTCCAGGAGTATTTGAGACGGGAACACGGATGCGCGGCAACGGCGCTTCCTGCCCGTTTTTCTTTTTTCTGAAATCAACCGAAAACGGAAAGGGGAACCACGCCAAATGAAACGCTATATCCTTGCTCTGGATCAGGGCACCACTTCAAGCCGCGCCATCCTGTTCGACCGGGAGCAGACGCTCGTGCAGGTCGCGCAGCGGGAATTTACCCAGCATTACCCCAAGCCCGGCTGGGTAGAGCACGATGCGCAGGAGATCCTTTCCGTACAGCTTCGGGTGGCGCGCGAAGCGCTTGAAAAGGCGGGCGCCGCAGCGGAGGACATCGCGGCCATCGGCATCACAAACCAGCGGGAAACGGTCGTCGTTTGGGATAAAAAAACCGGCGCGCCCATCTGCCCTGCAATCGTCTGGCAATGCAGGCGCACGGCGGAATCCTGCGATGTGCTCCGCGCAAAAGGGCTTGAACCGCTGTTCCGGGAAAAGACCGGGCTTTTGCTGGATGCATATTTTTCCGCCACAAAGCTTCATTGGGTGCTTGAGAACGTGCCCGGCGCACGGGCGTGCGCCGAGGCGGGCGAGCTGCTGTTCGGCACGATCGACACATGGCTCATCTGGAACCTGACCGGCGGCCGCGCGCATGTAACGGATTATTCCAACGCTTCGCGCACGCTGCTTTACAACATCCACACGCTGCAGTGGGACGCGGAAATCCTCTCCATTCTGGATATTCCCGCCTGCATGCTGCCGGAGGTAAAGCCCTCAAGCTGCGTTTACGGCGAAACGGATGCCGCGCTTTTCGGCGCGCCCATCCCCATCGCAGGCGCGGCGGGCGACCAGCAGGCGGCGCTGTTCGGGCAAACCTGCTTTGCGCCGGGCGAAGCGAAAAACACCTACGGCACGGGCTGTTTCCTTTTGATGAACACCGGGAACACGCCCATCACCTCCCGCAACGGCCTTGTGACGACCATCGCCTGGGGCATGGAAGGCCGCGTGGATTATGCGCTTGAAGGGTCGATCTTCGTTGCGGGTGCCGCGATCCAGTGGTTGCGGGATGAGCTTAGGCTCATCCGAAGCGCCGCGGAATCGGAGGACTGCGCACGCCGCGTTCCGAATACCTCCGGCTGCTATGTCGTGCCCGCGTTTGTGGGCCTCGGCGCGCCGCATTGGGATGCTTATGCCCGGGGTGCGATCGTGGGCCTGACACGCGGTGTAAACCGGGATCACATCGTGCGCGCAACGCTTGAATCCCTTGCGTACCAAACCGAGGAGGTGCTTTCCGCCATGCAGGAGGATTCCGGCATCCGCCTTTCGGCGCTCAACGTGGATGGCGGCGCCTCCGCAAACGATTTTCTAATGCAGTTCCAGGCGGATATGATCGGCGTGCCCGTGTGCCGCCCCGCCTGCGTGGAAACGACCGCCTTCGGCGCGGCCTGCCTTGCGGGCCTTGCCGTGGGCTTCTGGGAAAGCCGCACCGCGCTCAGGCAGGCGCGCCGCATGGAGCACTGCTTCGCGCCCGCGCTTCCGGAATCGGAGCGCAAAGCGCGCCTTGCCGGTTGGCAGAGAGCCGTGCGTTCCACGATGGGCTGGGCCAGGGAGTAAAGGGATTGCGTGCTGCCGCCCCGGCTGAGGTAAGAACAATTCTCAGTCCGCTTGCGCGGACAGCTCCTTTCAAAAAGGAGCCTTTAGGGTTGCAGCGTCCCGTAAGCCTCCTTTCGTAAAGGAGATGGCAGCACCGAAGGTGCTGACGGAGGATTGCCGTATCAGCGCATCCCTGACGGGGGGTTGCCCTGCAAGGCGGCGCCGCCAACCGGTCAATTTTTCAAAAAGGTGGAGATAGATTCTATGCTTTATGACGTGATCCTCATCGGCGGCGGCGTGGTCGGCTGCGCCACGGCGCGCGAGCTTGCGCGCTACAGCCTTTCCGTTGCGCTGCTGGAAAAAACCGAGGATATCTGCAACGGTCAAAGCAAGGCCAACACGGCGATCGTCCATGGGGGATACGACGCCGCGCCCGGATCCAACAAGGCGAAGTTCAACGTGCGCGGCAATGCGATGTTTGAACGCATCGCAGAGGAGCTTTCCGTGCCGTTTTCGCGCAACGGTTCACTTGTTGTTTCGTTTGAAGAGAGCGGCATTCCGGCGCTTCTCGCGCTCAAGCAGCGCGGTGAAGCGAACGGCGTGAAGGGGCTTTCCATCCTTGGGCGGGAAGCGCTGCTTGCGCGCGAGCCAAACCTGAACCCTGCGGCGCAGGCGGCGCTCGATGTGCCCTCGGGCGGCATCGTCTGCCCGTATGAGCTGACCATTGCCTATGCGGAAAACGCTGCGCAAAACGGCGTAACTTTTTTCCGGGATGCACCGGTGACGGCTGTTTCGCGCAATGCGGACGGCACCTTCTTGGTGTCCTCCCCGGCGGGCGAGTTCGCTTCGCGTGCGGTCGTGAACTGCGCGGGCGTGCATTCGGCGGAACTCAACAACATGGTTTCTGAAGAAAAGCACAGCATCACCGCACGGCGCGGGGAATACTACATTGTGGATAAGGCCTACCGGGACGCGTTTCATTCCACCATCTTCCAGCTCCCCACAGCCATGGGCAAGGGCGTACTGATCGCCCCCACGGTGGATGGCACCATCCTCATCGGCCCCACGGCGGATGATATCCCGGACAAGGACGACACGCGCACCACGGCCGAAGGGCTTGCTCGCGTGCTCAGCCGCGCAAAGCTCTCCTGGCCGGGACTGCCGGCGCGCGCGTTTATCACAACCTATGCGGGCGTGCGCGCCCATGCGGAAACGGATGATTTCATTCTGGGCGAACCCGCGGACGCACCGCTGTTCTTCAATGCGCTCGGCGTGGAATCCCCCGGCCTTTCCGCCGCGCCCGCGCTGGGCGAATTCCTTGCACAGTCGGTCGCAGAACGCCTCGGCACCGCGCCAAACCCGGCCTTTGACCCCATCCGCCCCGGCATCCCGAAATTCCGGGATATGACGGACGCGGAGCGCGCGGAGATCATCGCCCGGGATCCGGAGTATGCAAAGATCGTCTGCCGGTGCGAGCTTGTGACCGAAGCGGAAATCCGCGCTTCCATCCGCAGGCCGGTTGGCGCGCGCACGGTGGATGGCATAAAGCGGCGCACGCGCGCGGGCATGGGCCGCTGCCAGGCAGGCTTCTGCCTGCCCCGCACGCTGGAACTGCTGGCAGAAGAGCTGGCCGCATCCCCGCTTTCCATCACCAAGTGCGGCGGGGAAAGCCGGTATCTTGAATCCAATCTGTTTTCCGGCAAGGCAGGTGAATGAACATGAAAACAAAACGCGTTGACCTTCTCATCATCGGCGGC
This sequence comes from Christensenella sp. UBA1685, assembly GCA_002320595.1. Taxonomy (GTDB): domain Bacteria; phylum Bacillota; class Clostridia; order Christensenellales; family CAG-138; genus UBA1685. The sequence continues at coordinate 54,998 of DCKB01000065.1, read as the reverse complement.
GGCCCGGCGGGGCTTGCCGCAGCCTGCGCCGCGCGCGAAGCGGGCGTAACCAACCTTCTGATTCTGGAGCGCGAGGATGCGCTTGGCGGCATCCTCCGCCAATGCATCCACAACGGCTTCGGCCTGCACACATTTCAGGAGGAACTGACCGGCCCGGAATATGCCGCGCGCTACATCGCCCGCGTGCAGGAGCTCGGCATCCCCTATGAATGCGGGGCGATGGTCATCTCCCTTTCTCCGGAGCGCAGGGCGGTTTACGTGAGCCGCACGGAGGGGATCGTGGCCGTGGAGGCGGGCGCGGTCATCCTCGCTATGGGGTGCAGGGAGCGCCCCCGCGGCGCGCTCGGCACGCCCGGCTGGCGCTGCGCAGGCATTTTCACCGCAGGCACGGCGCAGAAGCTTGTGAACCTTGAAGGCCGCATGCCCGGAAAGCGGGTCGTGATTTTAGGCTCCGGCGACATCGGGCTCATTATGGCGCGGCGCATGACGTTCTCCGGCGCAAAGGTGCTCGCCTGCGTTGAGATCATGCCCTATTCCTCCGGCCTGAAGCGCAACATCGTGCAATGCCTGGACGATTACGGCATCCCGCTCCTGTTCAACCACACCGTTGTGGATATCCACGGCCGGGAGCGGCTCACGGGCGTAACCATCGCCGAGGTGGACGGAAAGAAGCGGCCCATCCCCGGCACGGAGCAGGAGATTGCATGCGACACGCTACTGCTTTCGGTGGGCCTCATTCCGGAAAACGAGCTTTCCGCAATGGCGGGCGTGGCGCTCTCCCCCGCCACAGGCGGCCCCGTGGTGGATGAAACGCTTGCAACGAACGTACCCGGCATCTTTTCCTGCGGCAACGTGCTGCATGTGCACGACCTTGTGGATTTTGTTTCAGCGGAGGCCGCGCGGGCCGGTGAAATGGCGGCGCGCTTCCTCAGCGGCGAAAAGACCGCGGGCGAACGCATTCCCCTCATCGCCGGAAACGGCGTTTCCGCGCTTGTGCCGGAGGTGCTCTCCAAACGCCCAGAGGCGGATGTAACGTTTATGTTCCGCCCGCGTGCGGTGTACCGAAACGCACGCATTGCTGTTTTCCGCGGCGGAAAGCAGCTTGCCGTAAAGCGGGCGCGCATTCTTGCGCCCGGCGAGATGGCGGAGATCACGGTGAAGCAGGATGCTTTCTGCGAAAGCGAAGGCGAACTTACGGTATCCGTCGAGGAGGTGGGCGCATGAAACGGGAACTGACCTGCATCGGCTGCCCGATGGGCTGCCGCCTTACGGCGGAGTTCAACGGCACGGAAGTAACGGAGGTTACGGGCAATGGCTGCGCCGTGGGCGCACGCTATGCGCGCGAGGAGTTGACGAACCCAAAACGCATGGTAACCGCGCTTGTGCGCGTCGTGGGCATGGAACGCCCGCTTTCGGTCAAGACGGAGGCGCCCATTGAAAAGCGCCTTGTGTTTGATTGCCTTGCCGCGCTCGGCGCGGTTGCAGTCGCTCCCCCTGTGCGGATTGGGGACGTGATCCTTGAAAACGTTTTGGGCACGGGCGTGAACGTCGTGGCCACGGAGGACATCGGCGGCTGAGGGGCGGAGCCGGGCGAGCGCAGTGCGGGATGCAGCAAGGCGGAAGCCCGCGGCAACGCGGCGCACCTTTGCGGGAGTAAGAACAATCCTCAGTCCGCTGCGCGGACAGCTCATTTTAAAAAGGAGCCTTTTGGTTACAGCTTCCCCAAAATCCCCCTTTATGAAAGGGGGTGCCAGCGGCGCAGCCGCTGGCGGGGGATTGTCGTATCAGCACAGCCTTTCAGGGGATTGCCATATCTCAACGAAAAGCAAACGCTGTGAAAATCAAAGGAGCTGTCGCAGAATTAAACCCCTCTGCAGCAGCTCCTTCTGTATCCGAAAAAACGGGTTCAGTGCCAGACAAGCCAGCAGAACAGATACCCTGTGCTGACGGCAACAAGCGTGAAGGGAATGCCGATGCGCATGAAGTCGCCCGTGCTGACCTCGTATCCCTCCTTGCGCAGAATGCCGATGGCGGCAATGTTCGCGGATGCGCCGATGGGCGTAAGGTTGCCGCCAAGCGTCGCGCCGGTGAGCAAGCCGAAATAAAGCACGGTGGGCGGGCAATTCATGGAAAGCGCAATGCCGCTCACCACCGGCAGCATGGTTGCGACATACGGGATGTTATCCACAAAGGCCGAAATCAGCACGGACCCCCAGACGATAACCGTATAGAGCAGGAACAGGTTGTTGCCGCCGAGCTTCACAAAGAAGTTGCTGATCTCATCGATGATACCCGCATTCGTGATGCCGGCAATCACAACGAACAGGCCGGCAAGCAGGCAAAGCGTTTGATAGTCAATCTCAAGCAGCGCGGTTTTTGCGCCGGTGCGGTCGCCGCGGCCGCGGATGAGGGATTGCACAGCGCCCACAAGGAACAGCCCGGTGCAGATGAAGCCGTTCGTCGGCGCGGGCTTGCCGGGGATAAAGGACGCGGTAATCAGAAGCACAATGTTTGCAAGCAGCAGGAATGTGGGAAAGTAATCCGTCACCGCAGTTTCAACGGCTGCGTTTACCGGTTCCCTGTGCTTACGGAACAGGAACATGATCACCGGCACCGTCGCAAGCGCGCCAAGCTCCACCGCAAAAAAGATGCTGGCCTTTCCATCCATAAAAAAGAAATCCAGGAAGTCCATGCCCGCATACCCGCCAAGCATGATGGAGGTTGTGTCGCCAACAAGCGTAGCCGCGCCCTGCAGGTTGGAGGAAACGGCGATGGAGATGAGCATTGCCACCGGGGAAATGCCGAGCTTTTTTGCAATCGCAAGGCCAACCGGCGCGATCATCAGCACTGTGGCAACATTGTCCACAAAGGCGGAAACCACGCCTGCAAACAGCGACATTGCCACGGCAACCCACATCACGTTCGGCGTTTTTTTAAGGATCATCTCCGCCATTCGGTTGGGCATTTGGGATTGGATGAAAAGCGACACGGTTCCCATTGTGCCTGCAAGCATCAGGAGAACGTTAAAATCAATGGCTTCCCTGAGCGAGGCAAGCGGGACGATTCCGCTTACAAGGAACACCGCCGCGCTCGTAAGCGCAACCCAGGGGCGGTGCTTCGGCAGCGCGATCATCAGCGCATAGGTCAGAACAAAAAGGATGAGGGCGAACAGTTTCATTTGGGCGGCAAGCTCCTTTTCCATATGTTTTTCAAAAAGAAAGGCTTTTACCATGGCAACGCCATGATAAAAGTCTTGTTCCAGGGCAAGCGCCCCCTATGCGGCCCGGATCAAAGATCGGAATGACGATGCCGCACAACGCGGCGGCCGTCCGGCCAAGCCGCGCAAACTACTCCCTTTTATCGTTTTGGAAGACGCAGTAATTATACGGGTTTGCGCTGATGCTGTCAACTGCGCGCGAAAGCGCCCGGGAAATCCCGGGCGTTTTCGCAGGAATGAGTAGAAAAGACGACGAATGTCCGGATCAGCCTTCTTTGCCCGCACGCGCAAGCGTTTCCTGGTATTGTTCAAGCTCATGCTTGTTGCAGGTGATGTAATGCTTCGGGCGGATCTCGACCCAACTCGGCTTATCCACGGTATAGTTGTGGATGGAGGGATCGTACACTTCAAGCACCTTGTGCTTCTCGCTCTTCGGGTCGGGCTGCGGGATGGCCGAAAGCAGCGCGCGGGTATATGGATGCAGCGGGTACGCAAACAGTTCCTCGGTATCCGCAAGTTCAACGATTACGCCCTTGTGGATGACGGCGATGCGATCCGCGATAAAGCGCATCACCGAAAGGTCGTGCGAAATAAACAGATACGTAAGGCCGCGCTGCTGCTGCATTGCGGAAAGCAGGTTCAGAACCTGCGCACGGATGGAGACATCCAGCGCCGAGATCGGCTCGTCCGCAATGATGAACTCCGGCTCCATGATGAGGCTGCGCGCCACGCCGATGCGCTGGCGCTGTCCGCCGGAAAACTCATGCGGGAAGCGGCTTGCGAACTCGGGCAGGAGGCCCACGTCGCGCAGCGCCTGTGCAACACGCTTGTCACGCTCCTCCTTGCTCATTTCCGGATGGATGTTCATCAAACCTTCGGAAACAATGTAATCCACTTTCGCACGCTCGTTGAGCGATGCCATCGGATCCTGGAAAATCATTTGGATCTGCTGGGTAATCTTATGATCCAGCTCCTTCTGAATCTTGCCGCTGATGCGCTCGCCCTTAAAGCGGATCTCGCCCCGCGCAGCAGGATTGATGCGGATGATCGCACGGCCAATGGTGGTCTTGCCCGAGCCGGACTCGCCCACAAGGCCGAACGTTTCGCCCTTGTAAATATCAAAGCTCACGCCCTTGACCGCCACAAACGGATTGCGGTTTGAGCCGAACTGCACAACAAGGTCCTTGACTTCCACAAGCTTTTCGTCGGAAATCTTTTTCGTGTTGGCAGCCGCATGCTTCTGATGGGACTCCATCGCTTTGGCAATGGAGGTGTTGGGCGGTTCCACCTTGGGTGCGCGCGGGTCAAGCAGCCAGGTGCGCGCCTTATGCGTTGGCGAAACCTCGAAATACGGCGGGCGCTCCAAAAGGTCGATCTGCATAGCATAGCGGTTGCGCGGGGCAAACGCATCGCCGCGGATCTCCGTAAAAAGGTTCGGCGGCGTGCCCTCGATGGAGTAAAGCGGCTCGCCTTTGATGCCGAGCTGCGGCAGGGAGGAAAGCAGCGCCCAGGTATATGGATGCTTCGGCGTTTCAAACACTTCTTCGCAGGTGCCGATCTCCACGATGTCGCCCGCATACATAACAGCCACGCGGTCCGCAACGTTCGCCACCACGCCAAGGTCATGGGTGATGTAAATGATGGTCAGGTTATATTTGTGCTGAAGCTGCTTGAGCAGCTCCAGAATCTGCGCCTGAATGGTCACATCAAGCGCGGTGGTCGGCTCGTCGCAGATGAGGATTTTGGGGTTGCAGGCGATGGCGATGGCGATGACCACGCGTTGGCGCATGCCGCCGGAGAACTGGTGCGGATAATCCTTCACGCGCTTCTCCGGCTCCAGAATGCCGACGTCGCTCAGGATCTCGATGGCCTTTTCCTGTGCCGCAACGCCCTTAAGCCCTTGGTGCAGCTCCAACGCTTCGCGGATCTGCGTGCCCACGGTCTGCAGCGGGTTCAGAGAGGTCATTGGATCCTGGAATACGATGGCGATTTCCTTGCCGCGGATCTTGATCCAATCCTCATCCTTTTTGTATTTGGCGATATCCGTGCCGTTATACCAGATTTCACCGGATTCCACCCAGCCGTTTTTGTCCAGCATGCCGATAAAGGACTTGCAGAACACGGATTTGCCTGAGCCGGATTCCCCAACGATGGCAAGGCTTTCGCCTTTGTAAAGCTCCATGGATACGCCGCGCAGCGCCGTGAGCTCCTGCCCGCGCAGGGAGAACTTCACCACCAGGTCTTTTACCGAAAGGATGACTTCATTTTCATTCCTGTTTTTCTGTTCCATGTGTCATGCCCTCCTTAAACGTGGTTGCGCGGGTCGGATGCATCCGCAAACTTATTGCCCAGCGCATAGAAGGAAACCGTGATCGCCGCAACGACGATTGCCGGGAACACGAGCTGATATGTCTGCGAAAGGTTCATCATCACGCGGCGGCCTTCGTCGATCAGGTTGCCCAGAGACGGGGTTTCAACCGGCAGGCCCAGGCCGATGTAGGTCAGGAACACTTCCGAGCCGATTACGCCCGGGATGGACAGCGCGATGTCCAGCATTACGACGGATACGATCTGCGGCAGCAGGTTCTTCACGATCACGCGGCGCGTCGGCGTGCCGAGGCAGCGGGACGCCAGGTTGTACTCGCGGTCACGGATGATAATGATGAGGTTGCGGATCCACTTCGCCATGCCCACCCAGTTTGTGAGGCACATCGCAAAGATCAGCGTGCCCACGCTCGGTTTCATGATGTAGGTGATGAGCATGCGCAGAACCGTTGTCGGAACGTTGTTGATGACATTGTAAATTTCGGTGAACAGCCGGTCAAGCACACGCACATAGCCCCAGATGGCACCGATGATAATGCCGATGATGGTGCTGCTTGCAACGGCGATGACCGCGATGAGCATCGTGGTGCGCGTGCCGCTCCAAATGCGGGACCAAAGGTCCTGACCGATGGTGTTCGTGCCGAACCAGAATTCGGAGTTTGGCTGCAGGCTGCGGTATTGGCGGCCGGTTTCCGGGTTGATGAAAATCTCCGTTGGGCTCTTCTGGCCGGGAAGGTACGGCTGAACGAACGTGAAGAGCAGGATCGCAATCAGGAAATACAGGATGAGGCGCGTAGAGCGTTTGCTCATGAACACCTTGAAGGTGCTCTTCCAGTAGGAATAGCCGGAATAGGCCGTGGATTCGGCGCGCGAACTGTCGAACTCTATGAACCGAAAGAGCTCTTCATCGCTCATGTTGTTCATTTTCTTCATTACGTTTGACATTACCGGCTGCCTCCTTTCTTTGTGAATGTGATGCGGGGATCACATGCCATCATGGCGAGGTCGCCCAACAGCATGCCCACCACGCTCAGCACGGCATAGAACATGACGAGCATCTGCACAAGCGGGTTGTCCTGCGCCTGAATCGCTTTCACCAAAAGGCCGCCCGTGCCGGGGATGGAATACAGCGACTCGATGTAAAGGGAGCCTGAAATCGTGAAAATAATGGAGGATGGGAGATTCTGCGCCATGGGCGCAAACGCATTGCGCAGCACGTGCTTGACCATGATCTGCTTATCCGTGAGGCCCTTGGCGCGCGCAAGCTTTACATAGTCCGAATTGATCTGATCCATCATGTAGCGGCGCGTCCACATTGCATAGGAAGCAATGCTTCCGAGCGACATGGAGATCACGGGCAGGATCCATGTGGAAATATCGCCCTCTTTATATAGCATGCCGATGTTGAGCAGCTTCGTGCCTGCAAATTGGATGAACAGATAGTACACTGCGGAAGGAACGGCATTGATGAACAGAATAAATGCGTTGCCGAGCGCATCCGGCAGCTTGCCTTTGGTGCGCACCATCAGGATGCCGAGGCTGATGCCCAGCACAAGGGAGATTGCGAGGGATGCCGCGCCGAAGCGGAGCGAATAGCCGATCTTGGGCGCCATGATGGACCACACGGGCTTGCCGGCATAATAGGTGATGGATTCGCCGAGATCAAAGTGCGCAAGGTCTTTTAAATAGTTCCATAGCTGGATATGGATCGGCTGATCCAGGCCCAGATCCTTGAGAATTGCCTGCTTGGTTTCATCCGTCAGGCGGTCGGTACGGTCGCCGTAATAGGTTTCCACAGGCAGGAGGCGCATCAGCAGGAAGACGATCACAAGCACGAGAAACAGCGAAATGAGCGATCTTCCCAAGCGCCCCAGAATGTATTTAACGAGTTCCAATCCTTACACCTCACCTTTGGGTTTGTTGTTTTAAGAGCCTGTGTTTGCGCAAGGGATGCCGGACAAACGGCATTTCGGCCTTCAAACACAGTTTTTGAAAGAGGCTGCCTAAAACACGGTTTCCTGCCGGCGAATCCATGCCCCCGCCGGCACGAAACTGGGCAGCCTCTGCCCTGGCTCCGCCCCCCACTGCCCGCGCCGCCGCATTTGCGGCGGCGCGGGCGGAGAGCGATGCATTCGTTAAACTGCCTGATTAATAATCAACGCCAAAGACCTTGCCCGCAGCGTCAAGCTCCGCGATCTTCGCAGCGCGCTCTTCCTGCCAGGCTTCATACGCCTCGTAGTACTCCTCGGTGTTGATGCCGTCGGTGTAGATGTACTGATACTTATAACGGCCGGAGGATGCGCCGAATGCCGCATACTGGGATTCAAACGGCATCAGGGAAGAACCCATGTAGCCCGTGCCGCCGCGCATATACGGGATGACCATGCACATTTCGTTTACAAGCCAGTTCTCGCACTCGGCAAACAGGTCGTAACGCTTGTTGAGGTCAACATATTCGCTGTTGGCTTCTTCTACCATGTTGTCGTACACGATGTCATAGTAATACCGGCCGTCTTTGCCCTCATAGGAACCTTCCACATAGGTATCGGAAACCTTGCAGAAGCCTTCCGCCATGTAGATGAAGTTCGTGCGGTTCTGCACGATGCGGAACGGGTCGGTGTAGGACAGCGGATCAAGATAATCGGCCATCCAGGTGGAACGCATGATGCAGTAGTTGCCTGCACGCATGGTGCTATTGGAATAGTCGGTATCCGCATAGCCTTCGGTGATGACGTCGATGTAGTCGGTGCCGAGGTTACGCTCGAGCATCTGTTCAAACACCTGTACGCGCTGCGTGTCATAGGTAGAGCCGGTGTTATACGGCGTGTAGATGATGATCGGGAACTTCGCGCCGGCGGCGGTCAGCTCTTCGATGGCCTTTGCCTTGTATTCGTTGGCAAGATCGGTGTTATACGTCGTGCTGTTTGCAAACTGGGAAATGGCGTCAAGCTGCGTGTAGTCCACACCGGCCGCGCTGATGAAGTCGGCGGGGGTCACGGTGTTCTGTACGTGCGCTTCTGCGTTGTACGGATCGTCCACCTCAACCATGGCGACCTTGTCGAACGCATGGAGGATGGATTTGCGGAAGTTCACGTTGTTGACGGCGAGCTTCCAGTTTTCAGGCTCGTACTTCTCGTCGAAGTTGGGGTAGAAATTGAACATGTAGTAGTAAGCGTAGAAGCTCGGGCGGCAGGGGCGGATCATGTCGTATTTTTCAGGATCGTTGAGCCACTCGTCAAGCTGCTCGGTGGGAACATCGCAGGAGTTCACTTCGCCGCGCAGATACATTTCGGGTTCAACGGTGCTGGCTTCCGCGTTGTAGATCTCGGTGATCTTGGTGATGTGCATGTTCGCCATATCCCAGTAGGTGGGGTTCAGCTCAGATTCGATGATCTGCTGCGGGACATAGTTGCTCATGATGAACTCGCCGCAGTAAAGCATGGTTTCATGGTCGGTGGAGAACATGTCGCCGCACTCCGCGATGAACTGTGCGTTCGCAGGGAAGAAGTTCTTGTAAGTAAGGGAAGAGAGGAAGTAGGGGACGGGCGCCTTGAGGGTGTACTCAAGGGTGTAATCATCCAGCGCCTTCACGCCCACGGTGGAAAAATCGCATTCTTCACCGGCAACGCTCTTGCTGTAGTATTCTTCCGCACCCGCAATGGTGAACATCATGTCCGCAAGGCGGGAAGCGTTCGCGGCATCCAGGATGTATTGCGCGGAGGTGACCCAGTCCTGCGCGGTAACTTCCGCGTATTCCTGCTTATCATAGGTCATCCACTTGACGCCTTCGCGGATCTTGAAGGTCCAGACGAGGCCGTCTTCGGAACGGGTCCAGCTTTCCGCAAGGCAGGGCTGGCAGAGGCCAAGGTAATCGTACTCAACGAGAGAGTCGATGTACATTGCAGGGGTGTTGGAGGTAGCGACCAGATAGTTCCAGTCGGTTACGTCACTGCTGAACAGATAGGTAAGCTCCGTTTCGTCGCTCACGTTGGCCTGCGGCGTGACGGAAGGCGTCGCGTCGGGGTTTGCGGGCGTATTCGGATTTGCGGGAGTATCGGTCTTCGCCGGAGCATCGGTGCCCTGGCAGCCTGCTACGAACGCAAGCACCATTGCGATGCAAACGAGCATAGCGAGAAGTTTTGTTCTCTTCATGTTTTTCCTCCTGTTTAGTATTATAAAAACCGGCGTGCGGCTTTTATTTTGACCTTGAGGGGCCATCCGCCCCCTGTTTTAAAAATTTTCCGTGAGTATACTTCATTTAAGTATAACAATGCAACCGTTTTTCGTCATTTTGCGTTCTGAAACGCCTGACAGTTTTTTGGATTTCTGTAAAATTAAAGTAATTAATATTCGACTCTCCTCAGCCGGCTTCTTTAGTTGTAGTGTAGGGTGTCCCGCGTTTTCCCGGCATAAAAATCCATCATTAAAGCATAGAATCATCATGCCGTATGCGGGAGGCGCGCTTCGAGACCCATAGCGCGAAAGATAGGTGGTCTCCCTTTTTATACTCGAATTATATTCACCGCTATCCATGCATGCAAGGGTGCAAGACCTTTCCTAACTTTTTCTTAACGTGCATCGGTTCCTTTTTTCGTGGTTTTATGTATAATAGAACCCGAGGTGTTTCAATCGTGTTTGCCTGGCTGCGTGGAATGACAAAATGGATTCTGATGAACCGGAACCGGCGCATCGTTACGATCATTGCTTTCCTGAATGTGCTGTTGGGATATCTTGTGTTCGCCCTGTTCCACGAACCGCGCCTTATCATCCTCATGGCGTTGGTTTCGGCCTATGCCGTATCCTCCCTTACGATGGAACGGTACCTGACCTTGGGTGCATCCTGCATTGCGGCGCTGCAGGTTTTGTTGTTCCTGCTGCTTGAGCCCGCTTTGGTGGCGGCGCCGCTCACAAACGCGCCGCTCCTGCTGCTCATCACGGCAGCGCTCACGCTGCTGATGATGTCCATGATTACGAACATTCAGCAACAGGAGTATTTTTCCACCATTGAGTCCGACCGCCAGCTTTTGTACAAGGCCACCATCAACGCCCTGCTCAGCGCGCGCGGACTTCCCAGCATTTACAGCACGGTGCTCAGCGCTGTCAGCGAGCTTTACGGCCGCTCCTCCGTTCTTTTTTCGCGCAACGCGGAGGGAAAGATCGTTTCCGCCTGCCGCATGCCGGAGGGGCTCATTATCTACGATTCCGAATTTGCGGCTGCAGAGGCCGTGTTCGCATCCGGAGAGCCTGCCGGGCGCTTTCTCGTGCCCTGCTCGTTTTCTCCGTTTCTCCACATTCCGCTCAAATCCGGCGACACGGTGCTCGCAGTGCTTGCCGTTTTGTTCGCCGATGGGGAACAGATAGACCAGAAGATGCGCGACGAGATCGCCGGGGTCATCACGCAGGCTGCCAGCGCGATTGAGCGGCAGACCCTTGCGGACGAGCAGCAGACGGTGCTGATTGAAACCGAGCGCGAGCGCATGCGCGCGGATTTCCTCCGCGCGATTTCACACGACATCCGTTCGCCGCTCACGGGCATCATGAGCGCATGCTCCACGCTCCTGCAATCCCGCGAGCGCATCAATCCCGCCGTTCGGGAGAACCTTCTGGTAAACATTCATGAGGAGGCGGAGTGGCTTTGCCACATGGTGGAAAACCTGCTTTCCGTCACCCGGGTAAGCGGCCCCATGAGCGCGCTTAAAAAAACGCCCGAAATTGTGGAAGAAGTGATCGGCGAAGTGGTGGCGCGCTGCGCAAAGCGCTTTCCGGATGTGCATCTGCACGTTTCCACGCCGGAGGAACCGCTTCTTGTGCAGATGGATGCAACGCTCATCATTCAGGTGCTGATGAACCTTGTGGAAAACGCCGTGAAATACAGCGGCGGCTGTGATTACATTGAGCTGACCGTGACCACCCGCGAACATTCCGCGGTTTTCACCGTGCGGGATTACGGCGTTGGCCTTTCCCCGGAGATGATCGACAGCCTCTTTATTCCCATCAACCGGACCGATACGGAATCTTCCCACGGCCTCGGCATCGGCCTCTCCATCTGCCGCAGCGTCATCCGCGCCCACGGCGGGCAGATTACCGGCGCGAACAGCCCGGATAAAGGCGCAATTTTTACCTTTACCTTACCCATGGAGGAAACGCTATGAAAAAAAGAACCATCCTGGTCGTTGAGGATGACGGATATATCGCAGATGTGCTGAAATCCCTGCTTGAGGCCAACGATTACCGCGTGCTTTCCGCAACATCCGGCAAGGGCGCCTTGCAGCTCGCCGCATCCCATGTGCCGGATGTTGTGCTGCTGGATTTGGGCCTGCCGGATATTGACGGCACACATGTGCTCACAAGCCTGCGCGAATGGTATGAAGGGCCGGTCATCATCGTGTCCGCACGAAACCAGGAAAAAGAGAAGGTGCAGGCGCTCGACATGGGCGCAGACGATTACATCAACAAACCCTTCAGCGCCTCAGAGCTGCTTGCGCGCATCCGCGTTGCACTGCGCCAAGCGGACAAGATCGCCGCAAGCTCCGCCTCCCCCGAAATGAGCTATACCGTGGGCGACCTGACGGTGGATTTTCAGAACAGCCGCGTTTACATCGCCCGGGAGGAGGTACACTTAACGCGCCTGGAATACCGCATCGTGGAGCTTTTAGCGCGCACGCCCGGCAAGGTGCTGACGCATGATTACATCATATCAAGCGTATGGGGGCCCTACGCCCCCTCCAACAACAACCTGATCCTGCGGGTGAACATCGCAAACATCCGCCGCAAAATCGAAAAGAACCACAATACGCCGCGCTACATTCTTGCCGAAATCGGCGTGGGATACCGTATGGCCGATGCGGAAAGCCTTTCCGGGCCAAAGGAAAAAATGGACAGCTAAGGCGGAAAAAACGCCAAAACCCTCCCATGTAACGTTGCGGTTGCGCGAAATTTTCCAAGACGCAACATCAAATTGGTTCCGGTTGCGCGACTGGAATGGTAAAATAAGAGCCATCAAACAGCGCTGCAAATCATTTTGGGAGGTTTTGATACCATGTCCTGTTCCGATAACATCCAGTTTCTGCGCAAGCGCAAAGGCCTTACGCAGGAACAGTTCGCCGAGGCGCTCGGCGTAACGCGTCAGTCCGTTTCCAAGTGGGAAAGCGGACAAAGCTACCCTGAAATGGAAAAGCTGCTGCAGATGTGCGACCTGTTCGGGTGCGATCTGGAAACGCTCGTGCGCGGCAGCGCGGACGCCGCCGCTTCGGAAAACGACGCGGATTACGAACCCTTCATGAACGCGTTTTCCCGGGCAATTGCGGGCGGTGTGGCGCTCGTTCTCCTGGGCGTGACGCTGCTGGTTGCGCTCAGCATGCCCGTTGGCGAAGGAATCATGACCATGGTGTTCCTCGCGTTCCTTACCGTTGCCGTGCTGCTCTTTGTGCTTTATGGCATCCGCATGGAAAGCTTTCGCAGGGAACATCCCCGCGTGGGTGCGCTTTACAGCGCCGCGGAATGCCGCAGGGCCAACAGTGTTTTTGCAGCGCGGCTGTGCGTTGGCCTTGGCGCGATCCTCCTCGGCGTGATCGCCTGCGTGGGCCTTGCGAAGCTTGGCGCCGCGGCCTGGGGCAGCGCCGTATCGGAATATGCCGCAGGCACGGCTGTGCTTGTGGGGGCAACAATCGGCGCGCCTCTCATCGTTTACGCAGGGCTGCAAAAGAGCAAGTATGACATCGCCGCCTATAACCGCGAAAACAAGCCGCATGCGGGCGGAGAGCCGCTTTCGGACCGCATCTGCGGGGTTATCATGCTCTCTGCCACGGCGATTTTCCTCGCCTTAGGGTTTATCTGGAACCTGTGGCACCCGGCATGGGCGGTGTTCCCCATCGGCGGCATCCTTTGCGCAATCGTAAGCACGCTCGTGGACAAGGGCGAACCGCAGAAGCAGGAGCACGGGGACAACGAATGAACGACGCGCAAAAAAGGCGAAAAACCTTGTTTTTTCCGTTGACAAGCGGCGCGCGGTGTGGTAAAGTAACCCTCGGAATTGAATATGCCGAAGACAGCAGGTGCCGCAAGGCTTAATATCCCGCCGAGGTGAGGTTTCGCAAGTTTTTTGCGTGCTTTCGTCCCCTGTCTCTCGGCAGGGGATTTATTTTTGAAGGAGGTGAAAACCATGGCAAATGCTAAAATCATTGAAATGAAGGCCCAGCAGGTTGCGGACATCAAAGAAAAGATCGCAAAGTCGCAATCCATGGTCGTGTTCGATTACCGCGGACTGACCGTTGAGGAAGTCACTGCGCTGCGTTCCGAGATGCGCAAAGCTGGCGTTGAATATGTGGTTCTGAAGAACTCCATCGTTGAGCGCGCTGCGCGGGAAGACGGCATCGACGAGAAAATCCACGATTACCTGAAGGGACCTTCCGCGTTCGCGTTCGGGTATGACGATGCGGTCGCTCCGGCGAAGATCCTCAAGGAGGCCATCAAGAAGTACAAGAAATGCGAAATGAAGGGCGGCATCATCAACGGCGTTGTGTCCGACGCTGCGGCGATGAACGCTCTGGCCGATCTGCCCTCCCGCGAGGTGCTTCTCGCGCGCTTGCTGGGCAGCATGATGAGCCCCATCTCCGGCCTTGCGATCGTGCTCGATCAGATCGCAAAGCAAAAGGGCGAAGGCGCTCCCGCTGCCGATGCGGAATAACCGGCAACAGACGCAACTTACTTTAAAAAATACTTACAGGAGGATATATCACAATGAATAAAGAGCAACTGATTGCCGATATTAAGGCGATGACCGTTCTTGAGCTCTCCGAGCTCGTTAAGGCCCTTGAAGAAGAATTTGGCGTTTCCGCCGCCGCCACCGCCGTGGCCGTTGCGGGTCCCGCCCAGGCTGCTGAAGCCGTGGAAGAAAAGACCGAGTTTGACGCGATCCTTAAGGACGTCGGTTCCGAGAAGATCAAGGTCATCAAGGCTGTGCGCGAACTGACCGGCCTCGGCCTGAAGGAAGCCAAGGAGCTCGTCGATGGTGCTCCGAAGCCCCTCAAGGAAGGCATCTCCAAGGAAGAGTGCGAGAAGATCGTTGCCACCTTCAAGGAAGTCGGCGCGACCGTGGAAGTCAAATAAGCTTTCAAGCCGCAAACAAAGGGCGCTTCGCAAGGAGCGCCCTTTTTCTTATGCATCCGCCATAAGCCGGAGCAGGTAGCAGAACATTTCTTCCGGCGTGGGCGTTTCCCCCGCCTTCTTCATGCTGCGCCAATGCGCCTGAACCGCCGGGTCGCTGCTGTTCATGGCGTCCTGCATCGCGCGTGCGATTTCTGCGCGCACGGCTTCCACGCTCACGCCTTCCTCTGCTGCGACCATCTCAAAAACATCGTCAAAGCCGGTGTCGGGATGCATTCTGTTCGCTCCTTTCAGTCTGGTCTGGTTTATCCCTGTAAACATAATCTCCCGCTGCGCATTCCATGCTGGATTCCGTGTGTGTAGGCGTTGCCACGTGATCCAACGCATATTTGCAGCATTGAAGCACGAGTAAATTAAAGGATATGCTATTCTCTTGCGCCAGATGATTGAGCCTGTCAAAAAGCGCCTCGGTAAAACGAACCGTTCGCGCGACCGTAGCGTTTTTGAATTCATTTTCGATTTTAAACACGAGCATGCACCTCGCATTTCCTTGCATGCTTTTATAATATGTCAAACATGGAAGCGGTTCTATAACCCGAAGGAGTTGTATTTTTGAACCGCTTTCGGTGTAATAATATGCCCTTCCGCCGCTGCTTACGGCAATCCCCCGTCAGGGTCACGGGGATTGCCCACAATTCGCAAAGGTCGCGCCGCGTTGCCGCAGGAGCGGCTTCCTTGCGCTCCCTTGCTCATTGGGCTTCCGCCTCGCTGCATCCGCCACTGGCGGCGCTCGGCTCCGCCCCCCCTTTCTAAAGGGGGCTTTCGGGAAGCGGTAACAAAAAAGGCTCCTTTCTGAAAGGAGCTGTCGCCGCAGGCGACTGAGGGTTGTTCTTATTCCCGCAGGGATACGGCAATCCCCTGCCGGTGCAAGCCGCGGCGGAGGATTGCTTTTTAATATCCACTTTTTCGTCAGGCTCAGCTGTTTTTCATGATAACGCTTTCGATCACATCGCTCGCATGCTCACAGGCATCGAAGCAGTTTTCCAGGCCATCGTAAAGGTGCGTCCAGCTTATGACGGTGATGGGGTTCGTCTCCGTGGTGTAAAGCCTGCGCATGGCCTTGAGATACAGCCCGTCCGCTTCGCTTTCAAGGGAGTTCACATCCACAATTGCCGGGCGGATCGTTTCGGATTTGCGGAAATTTGCAAGCTCGCCCACCGCGCCGCACAGCGCTTCCGCACAGCGCACAAGCAGCGCCGCAAGCTCCGGCACATCATCCCGCATGGCGGTAACGTTGTGGATATAGATGCGCTGCATGACATCGTCGATGCAGTCCACCACGTTGTCAAGCTCCTGTGAGAGCGCCACAAGATCCTCCAGTTCAATGGGCGTCATGAATTCCCGGCCAAGGCGCTCCATCATGTCGTGCTTGAGCATATCCGCATCATGCTCGATGGCATGCATAGCCTCCATGCGCGCGCCGAGCGTTGCGGTGTCGAACCCATCGAGCGATTCCTGCAAATATGCGGCGGCCCTTCTGCCGAATTCCGCGCAGCGCGCCATGGTTTCAAAATAATATTGATCTCTGGACTGTTTCACGTTTGTTTGCTCCTTTATCTGAACTCATTTAAAATATCCACATGAACAGCTTGGCCATTACAAAGCCAAGCAAACCGCAGCCGGGGAAAGTCAGCACCCAGGCGAGCGCCATCTCGCCGACGATCTTCCAGTTCACGGCCGAAAGCCTGCGCGATGCGCCAACGCCCATGATGGCGGTGGTTTTCGTGTGCGTGGTGCTCACGGGGATGCCGGTGAGCGAGGAAAGCAGCAGGCAGAGCGTTGCGCCCGCATCCGCCGCAAAGCCCTGATAGGGCTGAAGCTTGACCATATCCATGCCTACGGATTTGATGATGCGGTAGCCGCCGATGCTGGTGCCAAGCGCCATCACCACCGAGCAGAGCACCATCAGCCACATCGGCACGCTGAATTCCGTGGCCGTTTGCCCGTTCACAAGGAAGATGCCGAGCAGAAACACGCCCATAAACTTTTGCCCATCCTGCGCGCCATGCATAAACGCCATGCCCGCGCCGCCCGCAATCTGCGCTTTTTTAAAAAAGGCTGTCGTTTTCCTTCGGTTCAGGTTCCGGCAGCAGCGCTCTGTAAGCCGCGTTGCGGCAAAGCCTGTCCCGAACCCAAGCACAGTGGAGAGCGCAAGGCCGTAAAGCACCTTCACCCATTCGGAAAAGTTGATTCCGTCAAGGCTCGAATGCAGCGCGATGGCCGCGCCGGAAAGCCCTGCGATGAGCGCATGACTCTCGCTTGTGGGGATGCCGAACGCCCACGCCGCGGTCGCCCATACCACGATGGCGAACAGCGCCGCGCAGAGGGCAACGGTTGCCTCATGCGTGTTGCCGCCAAAGTCCACCATGTTGTAAATGGTCATGGCCACCTTGGAGTTGATGAGCGTCATCACGAGCACGCCGAGGAAGTTGAACACCGCCGCCATAATGATGGCGTTGGGCGCGCGCATGGAGCGCGTGGATACGCAGGTTGCAATGGCGTTGGGCGCATCCGTCCAGCCGTTTACCATGATCACGCCAAGCGTGAGCGCCACGGTCACGGCCAGCATGGGATTGCTGAACACCTGCGAAAGAAAGTCTGTCAGGGGGATCGTCATAATTTACTCCGTTCTTACATTCTCTTTACTCATTTTCTCTCAATTTGATTATATCATCATAAAATGTCAAGCGGGAATAAAAAAATCATTGTCCAGTGTTAAATGTATGTAAAATGGCGTTCCTGCGCGCATGCGTGGACTTTTGGCTGCGCGTGTGCTTTAATGGAAACAGCAAATTCGTGAAAGATTCGGAGGCATCATGCGCCCTGTTTTGGAAATGACCCCTGCGGAAGCCGCGCGCATCCGCTTTGTCCTGTTCGATATCGACGATACCATCACCACTGCGGGCAAGCTCACCGCGCAGGCGTATTCCGCCTTATGGGCGCTTGCGGATGCGGGCCTCCGGCTCATTCCCGTCACCGGGCGGCCTGCCGGCTGGTGCGACCTCATTCTCCGCCAATGGCCGGTTTGCGCCGTCATCGGGGAAAACGGGGCGTTCGTGCTGCATTGCGTGCGCGGCGGGCGGCCGGAAACGTTTACCCACCCGAACGCCCCTGCGGATGCGCAGGCCCACCTTACCGCTCTGCGGGATGCCGTGCTCGCCGCCGTGCCGGGCTGCCGCATCGCACGGGATCAGTTCTGCCGCAAATACGACCTTGCCATCGACTTTTGCGAGGACGCGCCGCGCCTTCCCCTTTCCGCCGCAGAGGAAATCCGCCGCGTATGCGAAGCGCGGGGCGCGCATGCAAAGATCAGCTCCATCCACGTGAACGCATGGTTCGGCGATTACGACAAACGCTCCATGGCGGAGCTGTTCTTCCGCGAAGTGCTGCGGGAAGACGCCGTTTCACAAAGCATTTTTTTCGGGGATTCCCCGAACGATGAACCGATGTTTTCCGCGTTCCCGCTTGCGTGCGCGGTGGCAAACATCGCCCCCTTTGCCGCACGCATGGCGCATCTTCCGCCGTATGTGGCCTCGCTCCCGGGCGGAGCTGGGTTCGCAGAGGCTGCCGCGCACATCCTTGGGCAAAAGGAGCGCGTATGAGCAGCTTCTCCTCCTTCCCGTTCGGGGCGCTTCCCGCGCTCCTGCTGCCTTGGTATGCTTCCGCCGCGCGGCCGCTCCCCTGGCGTGAAACGCGCGAGCCTTACCGCGTTTGGATCTCCGAAATCATGCTGCAGCAGACGCGCGTTGCGGCTGTGCTTGGCTATTACGCGCGCTTCCTTTCCGCGCTTCCGGATGTGGCCGCCCTTGCCGCCGTGGAGGAAGAACGCCTGCTCAAACTTTGGGAAGGCTTGGGCTATTACAGCCGCGCGCGCAACCTCAAGCGCGCGGCCGGGATCCTCGTGCGCGAATACGGCGGCAAATTCCCCGAAAGCTATGCCGCGCTGCGCGCGCTGCCCGGAATCGGGGAGTATACCGCCGGCGCGATTGCTTCGATCTGCTTTGATCTGCCCACGCCCGCCATCGACGGCAATGTGCTGCGCATCGCCGCGCGCCTTGCGGATTGCGGAGACTGTGTAGACGCGCCAGAATCGAAGCGGGCGCTCCGCGCAACGCTGGCCGCAGCTTACCCGTCCGGGCAATGCGGCGCGTTCACACAGGCGCTGATGGAGCTTGGCGCAACGGTCTGCCTGCCCAACGGCGCGCCGCTGTGCGGCTGCTGCCCGGCCGCATCCCTTTGCCTCGGCCGGGCGCGCGGCACGGCAAAAAGCCTGCCCGTGCGCGCAAAAAAGCAGCCGCGCCGCAGAGAAGACCGCACGGTGCTGCTGCTCGTTTCGGAGGATGGGCGAACGGCGCTCTGCAAGCGCCCAGAGCACGGCCTTCTTTCGGGCCTCTGGGAGCTTCCGAATGTTCCCGGCGTGCATTCGCCGCAGGAGGCCGCTTCGCTTGCGGAGAGCTTTGGTGCAAAGCCGCTCCGCCTCACCGCTTCCGCGGAATACACCCACGTGTTCACGCACGTGGAGTGGCATATGACATGTTACCGCATGGAATGTGCCGCGCCGGACGGTGCCGCGCCGGACGGTGCCGCGCCGGAAGGTCTCGTCTGGGCGGATGCAGCCGGGCTTTCGGGCACATATGCGCTGCCCTCCGCATTTCAGAAGGCGCTCCGCTTATCCCGCAAGGGCTGACCGGCATTCCACGCATGCAAAAGCGGCGGCTATGGGCAAGCGTGCATCCACTCCTGTGCGGACAACAAAAAACCTTGCCCGCCCCGTTGGGCATTGGCAAGGTTTTCGGCTCTTTTACTTTAGATTATGTAAAGTGCATGCCCGGTTGACGCCATTTGCGCCCCGTCATGCGCCGTTCCCGCTGCGCAGCAAAAAGTTCTGCATAATCTCTTTCCCATACTCGGAAAGGAACGATTCCGGATGGAACTGCAAGCCAAAGGTTGGCTCCGTTTTATGCGCTATTCCGGCAACGTCGTTCCCGTTTCGGGCAATGACATCAAATTCTTGCGGAATGTCTTTTTCCAAAACGGTTTCGGAATGATAGAATCCTGCATAAAACGTATCCGGAACTCCATGAAACAGATCCGTCCTGTGCACGACTTTGATCAAAGCCCGTTTTCCCTGCTCGATTTCCTCCATCTGGGTGGACTTCCCGCCATAGGCTGCGCAAATGATCCGATAGCCCAGGCAGATGCCCATAATCGGGATCCTGCCCGTAAAAGCCTTCACGATGCGCATTGCGTTCCCGGCTTTTTCCGGCGCTACGCTGCCCCCAGAAAGGATGATGTGAGAAGGATTCATGCGCTGAACCTCCTCCGCTCCAATCCGATCGTTTCGGACGATTTGAATATCCGGGTTTAACTGCCCTGCCAGCTGATAGATGTTATTCGCACAGCCATCGTAGTTTTCAATTAAGAGAATCATTCTGTTTTTCCTCCGATGCAAGTTGAATGGCATTGAGCATGGCTTCCGCTTTAAACAGGCATTCCTTATATTCTTCTTCCGGCACGCTGTCAATCACAATGCCTCCGCCTACCCTGACGGTAAGCTCGCCGTTCTTCAGGAAAGCGGAATGAATGAAAACGAAGAAATCCGCATCGCCATCGAGGCCGATATAACCGACCGCAGACCCATAAATCCCCCTGCGCTCCTGTTCTATTTCGTTGATGACTTCACATGAGCGGATTTTGGGCGCGCCGGAAACCGCGCCGGAAGGCGTGATGGTATTGATAACATCCAATGCATTCATCCCTTCCTTTAATTCCCCGGTTATCGTTGAACCCAAATGCATGACGCGCGAGCAGCGCACAACGTTGAGATATCCCTTCACATCGACGGTACCGATCTTGCTGACGTATCCGAATTCATTTCTTGAATCATCCACAAGCATGTTGTGCTCATCAATTGCTTTGGCATCCGTTCGCAGCGCTTCCGCCTGCGCGCGGTCCTCCTGCGGGGTCTTTCCCCTCGGGTAGCTTCCCGCGAGGCGCTCGGTCATAACGGTGCCGTTGTGGAGCCTGGCGATCGGCTCGGGCGAGGCCATCGCCGCCTCCATATCGTCGGAAGACAGGAAGCACATATAGCGCGTCGGATCCGTTTTCCGGAGATAATCGAAGGTGTCGATTAAGCTGCCTTCCGCCTGCGCCTTTTTCCCGTTTGTAAGAACGATCTGCGCCACATCGCCCTTGCGGATATAGTGCTTGGCCTTTTCAACCATTTGCATATATGCATCCTTTTGATAAATGGGCGAAAGCCCGCTCAGCAGGCGCAGCGGCTTCACCGTGTTTTCGCTTGGCTCTGAAAGGATGCGCTCCATTTCGCTCAGCGTATATTCCGCTTCATGGTAATTCTGCTCCAAATGATCGGCCGCTATAGTGCAGATCAGGTATATGACCTGGTCCTCCCTGTCAAACACATACAGCTTGTCGAACAGCATCAGGTCAAAATCGCGGTATCCCTCTCGATTTTCCGTGCAAAAATGGCATGTAGGCTCGTTCAGATGGATATATTCATAGGAAAAATACCCCGCAAACCCGCCGAAGAATGGGGGCAGCCCCGGAAGTTTCGGCGCCGTGTTCTGCGAAACGATATCGCGCAGGAAAGCGGCAGGAGCATCGGTTTCAAACGAAAAGGATGCTTGTGCAGTTGCGATGGTTACTTTCCTTTCAATGCAGGAAACCGCAAGAGCAGGGGAAAAGCCAAGGTATGAATAGCGGTCCCAGACAGCGTTTCCCGCAGCATCGTGATTCGTATGTTCCAGCATAAACAGTTTGTGGCTGTAATTTTTCAATTTGCGCAGAAGATCGACGGGCTGTTTTTCTCCTGCTTTTATCGTTTTATAAACAGGAACAAGCTGGTATCCCTTCGCATATTCTTTCAATTCGGGCAAAGAAGGCCTCATTGTTCATATCCTTTCTCATGGTATGGCGCGCAGGCCGGCTCCGGCGAAACGAATCCCGCTCAAAGCATCCGCCGCCGGAAGCAGCAGGCCCGGCAAGGCTGCATGGCGCCCGCGCATAATTCCCCCTTTGGCTCCAAGAATGGCGCTAGTGCCGGTAAAAACCGGCACTAGCATGTTGTTCCTTGCCTACAAAGGGTATCTTTTTTTCATTGCGCCCGGCTTACATCCGGTCGTACTTCTCGTCGAGTTCTTCCATTGCACGGAAGCCCTTGAACTGCATCAGCGCATCCACGATCGCAATGCGTGCCATCGCTTCCGCCACGGGATAGATGCGCGGCAGCAGCGACGCATCGCGGCGCGTAATCGGAGCAAGCTTCACATCTTCGCCCTTTTCGGCATCGATGGTCCGCTGCACCACGTCCACCGTCGGCGTGGGCTTTACGGCAAGGCGGACGCGCACTTCGTCGCCGTTGGAAATGCCGCCAAGGAAGCCGCCCGCATGGTTCGTGTAGAACTTCACGCGGCCCGTTTCCTTATCCCAATACATTTCGTCGTTGCACTCGGAGCCAAGCATTTCGGCAACCCGGAAGCCTGCGCCGAATTCGATGCCCTTCACCGCGCCGATGCTCATCAGCGCGTGGGCAAGCGTTGCCTCGAGCTTGTCAAATACCGGCTCGCCCAGTCCTGCAGGCAGGCCGCGCACGATCAGCTCCACAACGCCGCCGCAGGTTTCGCCGGTCTTGCGGACGCTCAGGATATCCTCTTCCATCTTCTGCGCAACATCGAGATCCGGGCAGTTGATGTTGTTCTTCCGGTAGTTTGCCTTTGCCGTCTCATAATCGATGGGCTTGGCCTTAATGCCGTGCGATTCCACCGTATAAGCGATGACGTCAATTCCATATTTGTCAAGGATCAGCTTTGCAACAGCGCCGCCTGCAACGCGGCTGACCGTTTCACGGCCGGATGCGCGCCCTGCGCCAACCCAGTCGTTGAACTGGCCGTATTTCTTCATGAAGGTATATTCCGCATGGCCCGGGCGCGCCATGTCCTTGTAATCACGATACTGGCCAACGTGCACATCCTCGATGTCGTTGTTGGGGATCACGATGCCAATCGGTGCGCCGGTGGACAGCTGGTCTTCCATAACGCCGGAGAAAATGAACACGCGGTCCTTTTCCAGGCGGGGGGAATCCAGCTTGGACTGGCCGGGTTTCCTCTTATCCAATTCCTTTTGAATGTCCTCTGCCGTAATGCGGATGCCTGCCGGGCAGCCGTCCACAATGCAAAGAAGCCCGCCATAGAGTTCTTTCGGTATGTCCGGAGTTTTCCGGAAGCAGCCGGAATACGACTCACCGCTTGTTGTTACACGAAATACTTTTCCAAATGTGTTCCCGTTCATGTTTTTACTCTCCTTCTTGTTTCATAATCTTTTAAGATGCCGCGGGCGTTTTGGGCCCTGCATCAATGCTCATAAAGGTTAAGGTGTTCGCCGCGCAGCGCCTGCGATTGTTCCTGCGGGCGGCTTACAGGTTGTTGAGCTCCCGCACGCAGTGGCAGCGCACGAAATGCCCCGGCGTGATCTCTTCAATCTCAGGATTTACCTCAAAGCACTCGGGCTTTGCATAAATGCACCTTGCGGCAAAGCGGCAGCCGGGCTTGGGGTTGATCGGAGACGTCAGCTCGCCTTTAAGCTGAATCCGCTCACGCTTGTGGTCAATGTCCGGTATGGGCACCGCGCTGATCAGGGCACGCGTATAGGGGTGATAGCGGTGCATAAACAGTTCATCCGCGGGCGCCTTTTCAACCATCTGGCCAAGGTACATGACCATGATATCGTTGCTGATATACTTCACCACGGACAAATCGTGCGTGATGAAAATATAGGTCAGGCCCATGCGCTCCTGAATATCCAGCATCAGGTTGAGCACCTGCGCCTGGATGGACACATCGAGCGCCGAAACCGGCTCGTCGCACACCACAAATTTCGGGTTCAGCACAAGCGCACGCGCAATTACGATGCGCTGGCGGCGGCCGCCGTCAAGCTCATGCGGATAGCTGTTCACAAAGCGCGCGGCAAGGCCGACAATGTCCATCATTTCAGAAACGCGTTCCTCAATCTGCGCCCGCGTGTAGCCCCCGATGATTTGCATCGGCTCAGCGATGGTCTGATAGACCGTCATGCGCGGATTGAGCGAGGAAAACGGGTCCTGAAAAATAATCTGCATTTCGCGGCGCAGTGCAGAAAGCTTTTCGCGCGAAACGGTTGTAACGTCTTCGCCGTGGTACAAAATCTGCCCGCCGGTGTTGTCCAGAAGATGCAGCACAACGCGGCCCAGCGTTGATTTCCCGCAGCCGGATTCTCCGACGACGCCGAGCGTTTGCCCTTCTTCAATCTTAAAGCTTACGCCGTCTACCGCGTGCAGGAGGCCGGCATTCACTTTAAAATACTTTTTCAGGTCCTTGACCTCGAGTATGGTGCTCATACGCGCTCCTCCTTTTGCTGTAGATTCAGGCAACGGCAGAAATGGCCGGGCGTTATTTCGGTGAGCGGAATCGCCATCGTTTCACACTCTGCCGTGCAGTGGGAACAGCGCGGCGCAAACTTGCAGCCCTTCGGAAGATCCGTCGGGTCCGGCATCAGGCCGGGGATCAGCTTCAAACGCTTGCTTTCGGATTTCAAGTCGGGCAGCGATTCAAACAGGCCAATCGTGTAAGGATGCGACATGTGCTTGAAAATATCGCGTGCCGTACCGATTTCAACGACTTCGCCTGCATAGATAACCGCCACTTCATCGCACATCTCCGCCACGACCCCAAGGTCATGCGTAATCAGGATCATGGAGGTGCCAAGCCGCTCCTTCAGGTCGTTCATCATGTCAAGCACCTGCGCCTGAATCGTCACATCAAGCGCTGTGGTGGGCTCGTCGGCAATCAGCAGTTCAGGGGAACACGCAAGCGACATTGCAATGACAACGCGCTGTTTCATTCCGCCGGAAAATTGGTGCGGATATTCGGTACTGCGGTCGCCGGGAATGCCGACCATTTCAAGAATTTCAACAGCGCGGAGCGCGGCTTCCTTCTTGTTGATCTTTGCGTGCAAACGGATTACCTCGGCGATTTGTTCGCCGACGGTATCAATCGGGTTCAATGCAGTCATGGGGTCCTGAAAGATCAGGGAAATCTTTTTACCGCGGATGCCCCGCATGGCAGCTTCGCTTTTTTGGTACAGGTCTTCCCCGTTAAACAGCACAGTACCGCTTGTCACATGCCCCTGGGGCTTCGGCAAAAGCCGGAGGATTCCTTTGGCAATGGTGGTTTTTCCCGCGCCGGTTTCCCCAACGAGGCCCAGCGTATGCCCTTTTTGCAGGGATAGGCTGACGTCATTTACAGCATAGCAGGTGCCGAGGTCCTTCGTCACGTAAGTGATGCTCAGGTTTTTGATGTCTAAAATGTTCTCGCTCATCTGTCTCACCTCTCTCTGCTCAATCCTTCCACCGCGGGTCCATCGCATCGCGCAGGCCGTCGCCCATAAGGTTCAGCGCAAGGACAACAAGCGCAATCGCAACGCCGGGGAACGTGACCATGTAAGCATGGTCAAGAATATACACGCGCGCAGCGGAGAGCATGGCGCCCCATTCCGGATACGGCGGCTGCACGCCAAGGCCGAGAAAGCTCAGCGAAGCGGCCATGGTGATCGCATTGCCTACGCCCATGGTTACCTGCACGATAATGGGGCTGAGCACGTTCGGCAGAATATGCCGCAAAACAATGCGGGAATCCTTGGCGTCAATTGCGAAAGCCGCCTCCACAAATTCCTGGTTCCGAATTGACAGAATCGGCCCGCGTACCGCTTGCGCATAACGCGGAATCGTCGCAACCGTTACGGCAATGATCGCCCCCTTGATGCCGGTGCCGATCATTGCAGAGATCGCAATGGCGAGAAGCGTTTGCGGCAACGCCATAAACACATCGAGAATGCGCATGATAATGTTGTCGGTCCGCTTGCCATAGAACGCGGCGATAGCGCCGAGGATAACGCCCAATATTGCAGCAACGGATGCTGAAACGAAGCCGACCATGAGCGAGATGCGCCCGCCGTAAAGCAGGCGGCTGAAAATATCGCGGCCAAGGTTATCCGTTCCGCAAATGAACTCCTGGGACGGTTCCGTAAACTTGCGGGTGATATCCTGCGCGTCATAATCATAAGGCGCAATTACAGGAGCGAGCAGGCACAGCGCAACCACCACAATCATGATCACCGCGCCGAACACGGCAATGGGCTTGCGCAGAAAGCGCACCATAACCTCGCCAAACATGCTTCTCCGTTTGATCTGGAGTTTTTCCTTACTCATGTGTGGCTTCCTCCCTGGCCTTTTTCTTTTTAAGGGACTTTCCTGCAAACTGCGCCTTGATGCGCGGGTCAACGCAGGCATAAAGAAGATCGACAAGCAGGTTCACCAGGCTAAAGCTCACGGCAAGCAGCAAAACGCTGCCGCGCACCAATGGATAATCGCGCGTGGTAATGGCGTTGACCATCAGGTTTCCAAGGCCCGGGATGGAAAACACCTGCTCGGTAATCACGGCGCCGCAAAGCGCAATGCCGAAAGCGCTGCCTGCGGCGGTAATGATCGGAATGAGCGCGTTGCGGAAAACATGATGGTATGTAATTACGCGCTCCTTCTGTCCCTTCGCGCGGGCAGTGATAACATAATCCTGCCGAATGCAATCCAGCATGCTTGAGCGCGTTGTACGCATAAGGCTTGCAGTGAAGGTCAACCCCATGGTCAATGCAGGCAGCACGAGATACTTGGGGCCATACCAGCCCGAAACAGGGAACCACTTCAAATCCACCGCAAACCACAGGATCATCAGCAGGCCCAACCAGAATATCGGCATCGAAACGCCTGCCATGCCGAAAACGCGCAAAACGCTGTCAATCCACGTTCCCTGATGGTTTGCAGCCAAAATTCCCAACAGCACACCAAGCACCATGGCAATGACACAGGTTGCAATGGCAAGCACAAAGGTTGTCGGGAACCGCTCAAGCAGAGCCGACGTAACGTTTTTTCCCGTTTTGTAAGAGATACCGAAATCGCCTTGGGAAACAATTCCCCATATGTACTTTCCAAATTGCTCCAGGAACGGCTTATCCAAATCGCGCGCAGCGCGCCATTCGTTGAGCTGTTCTTCCGACGCCTGATCGCCAAGGACCATAGCCGCTGGATCGCCCGGCGTGAAGTACATCATCGTAAAAATCAAAAAAGCGACGCCAAGCAGTACAGGAATCAACGCCAAAAGTCGTTTCAATAAATACCGAAGCATCTGAATTCCTTTCTGTTGCTTTAGAAGAAGCTGCGGCGCCGCTCGAGACGTCGCAGCCCCTTTCAAGTGCTGGTTCTAGAGATTATTTAAAGTAGGCGTTGTTCCAAACCCAATATTCACCCGGCATTTCAACATCGGCCAGGTTGCTGTCAAACGCAGCATAAATGGTCATCTGCACACCGGGGATCCAATACATCATGTCGTCGATGAAGGCCTGCTGGAAGTCCTTATAAAGCTGAGCGCGGGCAGCCGTGTCCATCTCTTTGGAGATCCTGTCGAGGTAATCGGTGTACTCGGGTCCCTTCACGGTATCCGCCTCAACATTGATGGCGGTGAAGCCCATGCTGGTGGCAAGGAAGGTCACGATGTCTCCGCTGTTGTTGTATGCGCCGCGGATATACAGGTCATAATCGTCGGAATTGGCAACGATGTCGTTCGTTGTCGCCAAGTCATATTTCTGGATTTCCAGGGTGATACCAACTTCGGCAAACATGTTGTAAAGCTGTTCAGCCATCAGCTGGCGGCTCGGGGTTTCATCCACGAGCACGCGGAGCGACAGGCCGTTGGCATATCCTGCTTGCGCAAGGAGTTCCTTTGCCTTTTCGGGGTTGTAGGTGTAAGGATATTCGGTTTCCCACTTTGCGTCATAGCCAAAAGCGTTCTCGCCGAGCGGGCTGCAGCAGGAAACTGCCGCGTTGTCAAACGCGCCGGAGCAGATTGCATCCCAATCGATTGCGCAGGCGATCGCCTGGCGAACTTCCAGCTTGGAAAGCGCCTCGTTCTTAAGGTTGCAGCCAAGGAACACGGAAACGGTGCTGGGCTGCTTGTCGTATCCAACGACGCCCTCAATGCCGCAAGCGGAATTGTAGTTTTCAAGGGACAGGTTGAACAGAACGTCAACGCCGCCGGTCTGGAGCTCCATCAAAGCAACGGAGCTTTCGCTGATGATACGCACCACAATGGTCTCGATCTTCGGCGCGCCGTACCAGTGATCCGGGAACGCCTTGAAGGTGAGGTTATCGCCGGAAACCCAGCTGTCAAGAACATAAGCCGAGGTGGTCATCGGATCAAGATAGAACTCATCCGCGCTGGCCGCCGCTTCATAAGCGGACTTTTCGATGATGCCGATCGCAAGGAATGCGCTCTGCCAAACACCGTTGAGCCGGTTGAACTTGAGGTAAAGGGTGTTCGCATCAACGACCTTGCTGTTGTCGAAGTCGATGAAGTCAAGCTGGCTGCCGGAGGAGGTGTCCTGCTTGCCATAAACCAGGGAAGCCAGAACGTCGTCCGCCGTCATGACGTTGCCGTCGTGGAACTTGACGCCTTCGCGCAGCTTCAGCGTAACGCCGAGGTTGTCCGCATCCAGCTGATACTCTTCACACAGGCAGGGGACGTATTCGCCCTTGCTGTTGCGCGTGAACAGATAGTCATAGATCAGGCGGTTATAGGTCATGTTGGCAAGGTTGTTGATCGTGTCGCTGCGAAGCCGGCCCGGATCGCCGTTGGTAACGATAACAAGCGTGTCCTGCGAAGATACCGGCTCAGCGTCCGGCGCAGGGGTCTGGTCTGCGGGCGCAGCAGTCTGATCCGCAGGATCGTTTGTGCTCGTGCAGCCGCTGAACGCAGCTACTGTCATCACGAGACAAAGGAGTACCGCAAGGAACTTTTTCATGTTGTTTTCATCCTTCCTTTTTTTCTTGATCTTTCTGATGGAAGAAAGATAAGAGTTTTATGTATCCGCCTTTTCACGGGGCGGCTCATTTTTCCGTAAAATAGCTCAGCAGCGGACGCATTTTGTTTACGGTTTCATCGAACTCCGCATTCGGGTCAGAGTATTTCACAATTCCTCCGCCCGCATAAACGCTGACCGTGCCGTCTTCAACCTTTGCAGAACGAATTACAAGCGCCGTATCTGCATCGCCCGCATAGTTCCAGTAGCCATAGAGTCCGGTGAAATATTCCCGGCTGAACGGCTCTGTTTCCGCAAGGATATGCTCCGTTCTGTCCACGGGGATGCCCCAGATGGTAGCAGGCGGGTAAATCGCCCCGATGATATCAAAGCAGGAAACCCCTTCCTTGAGCTGGACAGAAATCTCGCTCTTGATGTGGAACGCGTAGGGTGTTTCAAGTACCGTTTTGTTTTTGTCGATATGAACTTTGCCGATGCCCGCCTTTTCAAGTTGATCCACCATAAAGTAGAGCGCATGCTCATGCTCGATAATGTCCTTGGAGGTTGCGGTCAGTTCTTTGCGAACCTGCTGGTTGACGGCGTCATCCTCGCATTTTTTCCTTGTGCCGGCCAAAGGCTTCGTTACAGCTACGCTGCCGCTCTGCTTCATGATGATCTCAGGCGAAATTCCCGTCCAATACGCATCTTCGCCCTGGCGGAACAGGTAGAAGTACTCCTGAAAATATCGATCAAGCAAATACGCCGTGTAATCAAGCTTATCAAACGCTTCGCAAGGCGTTACGGTGCACTTGCGCGCAACAACAACTTTTTGCACGAAGTCGCTTTTCAGCTTCTCCAAAACGCCGGCCATGCGAACCATGTATTCGTCTTTTCCGGGGCGCTGCACCTTGCTGCTGATGGGGCAAAGCGCATGGCTCTGCTTCTCCGCTTCCCCCGGAAGGGAAATGTCCTCGGGGATATATCCGGCAGCAAACAGGCTGAACCGGTTCCCGGTTCCGAACAGTTCAATCTCCGGAAGATAGTAATTGATGATCTCCTGGGGCTCATCGCTCAGGATGATGCTTTTAAGGCCGCCCAGAACAGGCACGCGATAGAATTCCGACCCCACCAGATCCTTCAGCTTATTGCGCAGGCGGTTGCAGAGCGTGAAGACCTGCTGGAACGGAATGCTTTGGAAGCCTTCTTCAGAGGCCTCCGTAATGGCGAAAACCGGCTCGCTATGGTAATCCAGTTCGCCTTGAATCGCGCTGCGGGAAACCAGAATCCGCATGCCGACAAGCCTGCCGGCAGCGCCGATCAGCACATTCTCATCCTTGATGTTCATGCAACGGAAAACCGACTGATATTTGCCGCAGCAGATAGAA
This sequence comes from Christensenella sp. UBA1685, assembly GCA_002320595.1. Lineage (GTDB taxonomy): Bacteria > Bacillota > Clostridia > Christensenellales > CAG-138 > UBA1685. The sequence continues at coordinate 25,007 of DCKB01000065.1, read as the reverse complement.
TCCTGATAACGATGCAGCAGTTCTTCAACCCAAAGGTTCATGCCTTGCGCATCTGCTGTGCAGTTGACATCATAAAGCCGGGCGTCCTTTGTTGCATCATTCATCTTGAGCGTCATTTCGATTTCTTCCTCCAAAAGGTGTATAACACAATTTGTTTCTCTTTATTTCTCGAATACATGATTTTGATAAACACATTATATGTGCTTTTGTCGACTTCGTCAATCACTTAATTCATAAAATTCGACGCATTTCCAAAAATACCATGCGGCCCCTTCTTGTGATCCGTTTTGCAAAGATGCTTTATTTATATGCTGTTTTCCTCTTTTTGGCGCTGCGGAGGCCGAGTTGCAGGCGTGTTGGGCAATGCATAAGTAAACGGGCGAAGGCTCTTTCCGCATTTGAAGCATTTTTCAGAAACTGTTTCTTAAAAGCCAAACTTTCCATTGAATCTATTCGTTTCCTGCGATATACTTTAAATGAACCTGCCATATGATTGTCCAAAGCGAGGAAGTAAAAATGACAAAATGTGGAAAACCCAACATCCGTCAGGTAGCTGCGCATGCCGGCGTGTCCCCGGCGACGGTATCGCGCGTTTTAAATGGGAATGCCGCCGTTGACGCAGCGCTGGCGCAACGCGTTTTCGCGTCCGCGCGCACGTTAGGATATCCGATCAGCAAAGCCGTTGAAGGGAAAAAAAATATCGTTTTAATTTTGCCCGGAATTTCCAACACATATTATTCCCACACCGCTACGGGCATTATCGACGTTGCAAACCGCGCGGGATATCGTGTAAACATCCTGCTTTCCAACTCCGATCCGAACCAGGAAACAGAGTGCCTCATCAATGCATGTAGTTCCGACACCGCCGGAATCATTATAGCGCCCGTCACAAACCGGGATCCAAGAGCCGCATCCCCCACGCTTTCTCATATCCCGATTGTTGTTACGGGCCCCCGCTATATCGCGGACGGCCTGATCCATGTGCATTTGGACAATGAAGAAGCCGCTTATTTAAGCACACGGTATTTGCTGCGCTTGGGGCGGAAAAGAATCGCTTTCATCATTTATTATTGGGCGGACCATATTCGCAATTACGAGGACTTTATCAAGGAATATGAAACTTCAAACCATGGCTGTTTTACTGCCTACGACCGCTATACGGGATACTGCCGCGCTTTAAAGGAAGCCGGCCTGGAGCCGGATCCTTCCCTGCTGATTTTCGGCGGGTTCAGCTATGACTCAGGGTATTACTGCGTGAAGCAGCTGCTGGTTTCGGGCGTCGCTTTTGATGCGATGATCGTGCCAAACGATCGGTGCGGCGCAGGCGTTTTGAATTTCCTGCAGGAGCAGGGCTTTAAGGTTCCGGAGCAGGTGTCGCTCGTGTGCCTGGATAGCGACCTGATTGCCAAAGTCGTCTCCCCCAAGCTGACAAGCATTTCATCCGTTGACTATACAATCGGTCAGCACTGCGCGCAACAGCTCATTCATTTAATCAACGGCGAGCCCGCCCACGATGTGGAAATTGATGCGAAACTGCTCATTGAAAATTCCACCCATTTTGTGTCGTAACCCGTGTTCCCCTGCATCCAGCATGCCCTTTCAAACCGCTGCTTTCCTTTCGGCTGCGGTTTCGGAGTGTCCGTTCCCGTTGAACAAAAACAGGGTGTGCAGGATTTCTCCCACACACCCTAAAATGTAATTATTGGTTATACAAGGCTTTTGCTTAGCCGAAGTATCTCTTGAGCAGGCCGGCGAACGCTTTGCCATGGCGGGCCTCGTCGCGGGCCATTTCATGAACGGTGTCATGGATCGCATCAAGGTTCTGCGCCTTGGCCATCTTCGCAAGTTCGAACTTACCCGCGGTTGCGCCGTTTTCGGCTTCAACGCGCATCTCAAGGTTCTTCTTGGTGGAATCGGTCACCACTTCGCCAAGCAGCTCCGCAAACTTCGCGGCATGCTCCGCTTCTTCGTAAGCAGCCTTCTCCCAATAAAGGCCGATCTCCGGATACCCTTCGCGGTGCGCAACGCGCGCCATCGCAAGGTACATGCCGACTTCGGTGCATTCGCCGGTGAAGTTGGCGCGCAGGCCCTCGATGATCTCAGGATCAACGCCCTTGGCTACGCCGACAACATGCTCGGCTGCCCAATCCATTTTATTCTCCTCAACGGGGACAAACTTTGAAGCGGGTGCTTTGCACTGGGGGCATGCTGCCGGGGGCTCGGCGCCTTCGTGTACGTAACCGCAAACTGTGCAACGGAATTTCATTTTAATTCTCCTTCCATGTTTCGTTTAAAATTCGGCTTTCGCCGTTCTGTACTTTTGTTTGATCTTATGATACCATGGGTTTCAAGAAAAGTCTATTGCATTTGCAACAGTTTGGAGGAAATATGATGCAACTTGCGGATGCGGAACTCTTTCAGGGAATTACAACCGAAGAAGTTGAGCGCATGATGGTCTGCTTCGGCGCGCGCACAGAGCGCTGCGCCGCGGGCAAGACCGTGCGCGCATACCGGCATGGCCCGGGAGACGTGGGCATCCTCAAAAGCGGCGCGCTTTCCATTGAACGGCTGGAGGCGAACGGCGGAAGAACCCTCCTTGAGTCCCTCGCACCGGGCGGCATTTTCGGGGAGGTGCTCGCCTTCTCCAGCATTGCGCGCGAAAGCACGGTCGTCGTCGCCCGGGCGCCGTCCGAAATTGTTTTTATCGATTATGCCCACATCATCAAGCGCTGCGAAAAGGCCTGCGACCACCATAGCCTGCTTGTAAGAAACGTGCTTCGCCTTGTCGCCGACAAAACCGTGCGCCTGAGCGAGCGCATTCAAGTGCTTAGCTGCCGCAGCATCCGCGAAAAGCTTCTTTGTTATTTCAACCTTTCAGCCGCGCGCGCGGGGAGCTTGCGCTTCGTTCTGCCCTTCTCTTTCAGCGAGCTTGCGGACTATATCTGCGCGGACCGCAGCGCCATGATGCGTGAGCTCGGGCACATGCGCGCTGCCGGCCTCGTGTACACGCAAGGCCGGTGGATTACGCTGCCTGCCCCCTATTTGCCCTGAAAGTACAAAATTTGCGACCCAAAAGTTGTGATTTTTGCTTGCCATTTTGGGTTGCGGCTTATATTATAAGATTAAGTCGGCAAATTGTTACATTGTAATTCTGTCTTTTTCTTGCCAGCCGGTAAAAGGGAGGGAGAGCCAGTGCCAAAAGTTAAGGTTTTTATGCTCGGCCGTTTCGAGATCGTCGCCAATGGTACGGAAGTGATAAAAAGCCTGGGCAGTTCAAAAAAGCGAATTGTTTTGTTGGAATATCTGATTCTTAACCGGGATAAGCCCATCCTCATGAAGGATCTTTTTGAGGTGCTTTGGCCCGGCGAGAACAGCACGAACCCGGAAAGTGCGCTTAAAACGCTCGTAAGCCGGCTGCGTGCCACGCTTTCGGACTACAGCCCCGATCTTTCCGATTGCATCATCACCGAGCGCGGCGGGTACCGCTGGAATCCGGCGCTTGATTGCGAGATCGACGTCTTCTCCTTTGAAGCTGCCTGCAACGATGTGCTGCGCGCAGCATCCCTCACGCCGGAGGTCCGCGCGCAGGCTGCAACGCTGATGACGCTTTATGCGGGCGAGCTGTTGCCCAACTCCGATATGGACGCATGGGTGGTCGCACGCAGCGTATTTCTGCACAACATGTACCTGAAGGCGGTGCAGCATTATATCGTGCTGCTTAAGGGCGAGGATGCACACGATGAGATCGCTCAGGTGTGCCGCCTGGCGCTTGATGTGGATGCGTTCGACGCTACGCTCAACCTGGAGCTGATGACGGCGCTACTGAAGATCGGCCGCAGCAGCGAAGCGCTGGCACAGTATAACCATGCCACCGATTTGCATTACAACCAGCTTGGCATACAGCCCCCTGAAGGCATGCTTGAGTTTTATAAAAAGCTCATTAAAATTGACAACGCCTCCAAAACGGATATTGACAGCATCCGTGCGGAGCTTTGCGCGGATGACACACGTTCCGGCGCATTTGTATGCGAATACGTGATTTTCAAGGATATTTACCAGCTCCATATGCGCAACCTCAGCCGCCTTGGCACAACGATGTTCATCGCGCTCATCACCATCAGCAGCATGGGAGACAAGCCCGTGGAGCCGCTGATGCTGGATAAGCTCATGCGCCTGCTGCTTAGCGCGCTGCAAAACAACCTGCGCCGCGGCGACACCATCTCCCGCTACAATTCCACACAGTATGCTGTATTGTTGCCTTCTGTGAGCTACGAAACAGGCCGCATTCCGCTGGAGCGCGTAAAAAAGGCGTTCTATAAAATGTATTCCAATCCCTCGTTCGTCGTAAGCTACCGCCTTGCGCCAATTGCTGCAGACGAATGATCCCCCATCCTCCCTTGCAAAAAGCCCGCTTTGCGTGGGCTTTTTGCGTTATGCGCGGCCGAAAACGCAGTTGACAGCCCCCTACCTCCATGCTAGAATGAAATTGAATATGGAACAATCCATTTTCTATGTAAAAGGCAAACCCCGTGAAAACGGAGGGCGCAAAGCTAAAGGGCCTAAGGGCGTTCGCCTATGGCAGCCAGTTGCCGTACTGTACCACAATGCATTTCATGCGCCACGGCGTCTTTTGAAGCCGCGTGGTAACCGGGCAGCTGCATCAGCGGCTGTTTTTGCATTCGGCGCAGCCGGTATTCCATTTAAGCTTCAAACAGGAGGAAATCACCATGAAACGGAAACTCGCTTTCTTGCTCGCCGCGTCCATGCTGCTCGCTTTTGCCCTGCCAGCTGTCTCCTTTGCCGCCTCTCCCGGGGATGTTCCCGCAGCCGGCACTGCGGGATTGATCGGCTGGTTCGTTGACGCCGCAAAGGTTTTGAAGCTGAGGCTGATGGTATCCGTGGCAAACGCCCGCATCGATGCGCTCGTTCGCTATGCGCAGAGCACTCCGCAGAACGACGTGAAGTGGCTGCTTCGGCAGGTGGATCAGATCGTCGCCGAGATCATGGCCTATGCGGATGAAATCGGCGCTACGGTAGAATGCGTTTACGTTGCGTATGAGATCGACGGCCAGCTGGTGCTGATCGACCCGCTGCGCGTGGTGAACGTTCCCCCCATCGGAACCGGAAACGAAGCCGCGTGATTCGCGCGTATCCTTCGGGATACGCCCGGGACCCCATGCGGCTGCCGCCGCGTTTCACAGCGTAAAATGGACGGCCTGTATATAAAAAAAACCGAAGGGATCTCTCTGGAAGCCGGCATCGAATCCGTCGGCAGCCTTCGTTTGCTCGCGCAGGCTGGCGGCCTTGAAGTGATGCGCCAAAGCATCCTGAAAGGCGCAACCGTGTGGATTACGCCTGCGGAGGATGTTGAAACCCTTGAGTTTTTCCATATTCTTTCCGGCGCGCTTGAAATGAAGGTAGACGGCAGCCCGCAGCTGCTTGCGGCAGGCGACTCCTTTTATGTACATGGCCTTCGGGATGAGCTTCTCATCCGCGCGAGACAATCCACAGAGCTTCTTTACATCACCAACCGCCCGCTGTTCGACTCCCTGTTCGGTTTTCAGGACGATTTGACCAACCTGCTGCGCCAAATCGACGAAAAGGATCATTATACATACGCGCACAGCGTGCATGTGATGTGTTATTCGGCGAAAATTCTGGAACAAATGGCGCTTGACGGCATGGATACCGCCACCGTTTCGCTCGATACCCTGATGGTTGCATCCCTGTTCCACGACATTGGGAAATGCTTTGTGCCGGATGATATATTGAAAAAGCGCCAGCCGCTTACAGAGAGCGAGCAGCGTTTCATCGTGCGCCATCCCATGGACAGCGCGCGCATCCTTAAGCAGCGGTTTGACGAAAAAATTGTTGAAATCGCGCGCAACCACCATGAACGGCTGGACGGGAGCGGCTATCCCTTCGGCCTCATTGGAGATGAAATCAGCGTGGAGGCAAGGATGATCGGCGTTGCGGATTCGTTCGACGCTATGACGACGGACCGCGGCTATAACCGGCAAATGAGCTGCCTGGAAGCAGCGGAAGAACTCTATGCCCTGAAAGACCGCTATGACCGCCGTGTAACCGGCGCGCTCCTCACGCTCGCCCGCTCGGGCGCGCTGGAAGAAATCCGAAAGGGGGACGGGAGCACGCGTCCCTGAACCCGGCGGAAAGGCTGGCTGCAGGAAAATCCCTTCCCACTTTTTGATAATGAATTACGCCCGCCGGGTCAAAAGACCTGGCGGGCGTTTTCAGGTTTGGTTCCTTCAGGGCAAATTATGCCTCGCCTTCATTCTCCTTGCGGCGGAGCTTGCCAAGCAGGCCCGCCATGGCAATGCAGGCAAATCCGATGATCGTGTGCAGCATAGCGCCATCGCCGGTCTGCGGGACATCAAGCGGGATGTCCGGCGTGGGCGTCGGGATGATGGGCTCAGGCTCCGGAAGATAGATGGTGAACGAGCCGTTGACCACGGTTACAGCGTAGTTGCCGTTCTCCTCCTTGAGCTTCGCGCTGAGCGCCGCATTATAGGTGCCGGCCGCTTCCACGCCCGCGTTGATGCGGTAGTATTCAATGGTTCCAAGATCCCCTTCGTTCACCAGCTCACCCTTGGTAATGCTGCCGGTGAAGATCGGGTCAGCCGTGCCGAACAGCTTGCTCGCATCGCTCACCGTGATGGTGATCGCACGCGGGGTGACCTTGAGCGTGCCGTCCACGGAGTCGCCGAAGGTGTAATTCGCCGTTACCTCCTCTTCGCCGCGCATGACCTTGTAGGATGTCACCTTGTTCGCGCTCGAACCCGCATCCGTCTGACTGCCTGCGACAACCGCCGTCAGCACATCGCCAGAAACAAGGACGCCTTCGGTGTACGTATAGCCGCTGTCGGTCAGCGCTGTGCCATCGTATTCCTTCTCGTTGCTGTCCGCGGTGATGACGATCGGGGTTTCAATGGGCTCGATGGTCAGTCCGCCGTCCACGATGACGAACTTCACATTCGAGAAGTTCGTGTTCTTGTTCGTGAAGTCATCCGCTTTGACCTGCATTGGGTAGAAGTCCGCTTCCGTGCCGCTCGCGCTCGCCGTGCCGCTGAACGTGAAGTCGCTCGCGGTGTACAGGCCGTTGCTGATGCTTGTTACGGTATATCCGGTCACGGTCTTCTCTGTGCCGTCATAGGTGTGGGTCGCACTGTTCTCCGTGATGGTTACCGTCACTTCGTCTGTAATCGGATTAATCGTCAGGCCACCGTCCACAATGACAAACTCCACGTTTGCAAAGTTCGTGTTGGTGTTCCGGAAATCGCTCGCCGCGAGCGTCATTGGGTAAAAGCCCTCGTTCATGCCACTCACACTCGCCGTGCCGTTGAACGCGAAGTCGTCCACGGTGTACAGCGGGTTGCTGATGCTTGTTACGGTGTAGCCGGTCACGGTCTTCTCTGTGCCATCATAGGTGTGGGTCGCACTGTTCTCCTTGATGGTTACCGTCACTTTGTCCGAAACCGGATTGATCGTCAGCCCGCCATCCACGATAACAAACGCAACGTTCGTGAAGTTTCCATTGGTGTTCCGGAAATCATTCACCGTCAGCTGCATCGGGTAGAAGCCCTCGTTCGTGCCGCTTGCGCTCGCCGTGCCGCTGAACGCGAAGTCGTTCACGGTGTACAGCGGGTTGCTGATGCTTGTTACGGTGTAGCCGGTCACGGTCTTCTCTGTGCCGTCGTAGGTGTAGGTCGCGCTGTTCTCCGTGATGGTAACGATCACTTCCGCATCAGTCGGGTTAATCGTCAGGCCGCCGTCCACAATTTTGAACGTTACGTTGGTAAAGTTCTCGTTCTTGTTCTCAAAGTCGCTTGCCGTGAGCGTCATCGGGTAGAAGCCCTCGCTCGTGCCGCTCACGCTCGCCGTGCCGTTGAACGCGAAGTCGCTTTCGGAATACAGCGTATTGCTGATGTTTGTTACGGTGTAGCCGGTCACGGTCTTCTCTGTGCCGTCGTAGGTGTGGGTCGCGCTGTTCTCCGTGATGGTAACAACGATTTCACTCGTGACGGGGTTAATCGTCAGCCCGCCATCCTCAATTACA
>DCKB01000065.1:16657-16886 GCA_002320595.1 Christensenella sp. UBA1685 | reverse complement strand
TGCATTCACCTGCATCGGGTAGAAGTCCGCTTTCGTGCCGCTCACGCTTGCCGTGCCGCTGAACGTAAAGTCGTTCACGGTGTACAGCGGGTTGCTGATGCTCTTTACGGTGTAGCCGGTCACAGTCTTCTCTGTGCCGTCGTAGGTGTAGGTCGCGCTGTTTTCCTTGATGGTAACGGTGACTTCATCGGAAACCGGGTTGATGGTCAGCCCGCCATCCTCAATTACA
>DCKB01000065.1:0-16618 GCA_002320595.1 Christensenella sp. UBA1685 | reverse complement strand
TGCATTCACCTGCATCGGGTAGAAATCCGCTTTCGTGCCGCTTGCGCTTGCCGTGCCGCTGAACGTGAAGTCGTTCACGGTGTACAGCGGGTTGCTGATGCTCTTTACGGTGTAGCCGGTCACGGTCTTCTCTGTGCCGTCATAGGTGTAGGTCGCGCTGTTTTCCTTGATGGTAACGGTGACTTCGCCCGTAACAGCGGTAATCGTCAGCTTGCCGGGGGTCTTTGTCACAGCATAGTTCCCGGTTACATCGGCATTGCCGTTCATGATCTTTACCGTGCCGCTGAACGCGCCGTTGTACTCGTCTGCGTCCTTGCCCTTCGCGCTGTAGGTAAGGCCTGTATAGGTGTGGCCTTCAAGCAGTCCGTCCTCCGTGATGCCGTTGATCTCCTGCTCGGAACCGGTGTAGGGCTTCGTCGCGCTTTCGCCGGTGAAGGTCACGGGGCGCTGGTTAATCGTGAGCGTACCGGGCACCTTGGTGATGGTATACTGCGCGGTTACATCGATGCCATTGCGCAGAACTTTCACGCTCGTGATGACATTGTTGTCCGCTTTGTTGTCAGCTACGTTGGTTACGCTGCCGGAAACGGTCACATCAAGCGTGTCGCCCGCCTTGAGCGTGCCGGTCAGGTCATAACCGCCGTTCACAAGCGCCGTGCCGTCATAGGTCTTGCTGTCGCTCTTGGCGGTGATGGTGATCGCCGTCTTGGTAACGTAATACAGCTTGATCACGCCGCCGTTCTGAATCGTTCCGGGGATGGTTGCCGGGTCGGAATGCGTGAACACAGCGTTGGTGTAGTTCTTGTGTGCAACGCTCTCTTGTGTGACGGTAAGCGTTGTGGCGGGGTCGAGCACCCAAACTTTTTCCTCAACGGTCATGGTGTCAGCCGTTTGGAGCGCATTATCCAGATAATGCTCCACGGTGTAGGAAAGCGTCTTAGTCTGGGTTTCGTCCTTCACATAATAAAGGGTGATGATGTTGCTGCTGCTGTTATCCGTGAATTCGGAAGGAAGCTTATCAGCACTTCCATACTTGTACCCTTCAAACGCTTTCTTCTCAACATCCTTCTCCTCAACGGTGACGGACTGACCCTTAGCCACGGTTTCGCTCTTCATTTCAATGGCGCGCAGGGTGGTGGTGCCGTCCCCATTGTCGATCACGTGCTTGACCCAGTAGCGGATCATGGTCTGTTCACCAAGCGCCCTATAATAGAACGTGATGACATTCTCTGATGCATCCGAAGAAAGGGTGATCGTCTGCGGGGTATCCGAAATCAGCACGTAGCCGTTCACATACTTCGCGTTTTCGGTGACGGTGCGGCTGCTGACATTCGGCACAACCTTATCCGGGGACACCTTCGTTGTAGTGCCTTCAAGCAGGTACTGCACGGTGTAGCTGTATGTGCCGATGTACCTGTACTTAAATACGATCTCTTTGTTGTCCGCATCAAGCAGCACGCTCTTACTTTGTGCATCGTTGAGCTCGTAGCCGGCAATTTCCTTGGCCTGTGCGATGACGGTTGTGTTCGGCGTGCCGGTGAAGGACTCAGTTTCCGCAATCTCCGTGCCGTTTGCATCCACATACTTAACGGTATAACCGTAGGTTTGTGTCGTATGCCACTTGGCGTACAGGGTGATATTCTTTGTGACCGGCGTGCTGAAGTCAAAGCGGTTCGTGTATGTTGCATCGGTATACCAACCCTCCAGCGGGTAGCCTTCCGGGTGCGTGACAACAGGCGCGCTGATGGTGCTGCCGTAAGAAATATCCGTCTGTACGGTATGCGTTTGGCCGCCGATCGTTACCTGATACTCAAACGTGGCGGTGAACACCGGTGCAGCCCACTTTGCGTAGACCACGATGTTGTTGGCGGGCATGGTTCCGGAGAACACGATGGTGTCGCCCACGCCGAGTTCGTTATCGTACCAGCCGGCGAATGTGTAGTTCTCTGGGATGCCCTCAGGGCGCGTGGGCGTGCAGCTCACGCCGCTGATATCCGCGCCATACTGCTTCTCAATAGTCTCCTCCTGCTTGCCCTTGTTCATGAACACGATGTTGTAATCGTTGCGGTCATAGTAGAAGGTGACGGAGTAGGTTGTGTTATTTACTTTCGTAAACCTCGAACCGTCCGGCAGGTTGTTCGTATAGGTGAAGCCGGTGATCGCGTAATGATCTTCCTTCGTCGTATGCCACTCCGTATTACCTGACTTAAAGCTATCCGTATGGTGAAGGACATACTGTTTTCCACCATACACAGCCGTGCCGGTTTCTCCCTCCAGAACCTCCGTGTAATAATAGAGGTTCATGGTATACCTGCCGTTTTGATTGACATAGTAGAAAGAGGCTCCGTTAAGCGGCATGGTGTCGATGCCGGACTGATACGGGGCAGAACCACCATTCCTGCCTTTCGTCGTACCCCAAATCTTTGAAGTTGCAGACGGCCACTGGCTGCTGATGTTCGCACCATATTTTGCGGTGATGCGCAGGCCTGTCATTTCATTCCACGTGCCAGAAAACCCGCCGCTCTCATACTGGTAGAACTTCACATCGTAAACGTTGCGCTTATAATACACGTTCACAATCGTGGAACCGTCGCCCGCAATGGAGAGCTGGGTGATGGGCTGCGCTGTGAATCCCGTATAGTTCCTGGCAACCGCATTCGTCTCACTGCCGGTAGTGCCCTGCTTCTGTTCACTCGCTTCAAACGAATAGCCGTTGTCATCCGCATTTTCCTGCCAATGGATCACAGTATAACTGATTTGCTTCGGCTCCCACTTCGCGGTAAGCGCGAGGTTGCCGGTAACGGGCGTGTTGATGAAGTCAAACGCGGTTTCGCCGTTCAGCCAGCCTGCAAACGTATACCCTGCACGCGTGGGCGCCGCGGGTGCGGCGACCTGCGCGCCGTGCTTCACATCGAAGATGGAGCTCACATAGCTGCCGCCGTTCGCGTCGAACGAAACGGTGTAGGTGTTGCGGGTGTAATACACCGCGATCACCGTACCCTCCGCCGCAACCATAGCGCTCGGCATGGGGCTCGGCGCGGTGCAGCCTTCATAGGACTTTGCAACCGCGGTCACAGTCGTGCCCGTCTGCGCGCTGAAAGTCTCTTCTGCTTCCTTGATGAAGCTGCCGTCGATCTGCTCGACGTAGTGTTGCACCGTATACTTCGCGTCCGTTACGGAATATTTGACGGTAACAGTAACGCCGCCGGCCGCCATTGTGCCGGAAACGGTTTCCTTGCCCGATTCCACCACGTATCCCTGAATTTCAGGGGAAGCTACGCTGTATTCTGCGCCAATGGCAAGCACCGCTTCATACGAAGCGCGGAGCGGCTTGCCGCTGCCGTCCACATCGTCCACATAATGAATGGTAAGCGTTGCCGTCGCGGTTGCGAACTGCGCCGTTACCTCCGTGTCTGCGACAATGGAGGTGAAGCCCTTGTCCCAGCCGACAAACTTCTTATTGTTGTTGGTTTCGTAGACCTCGATTGCCGTCTTCGCTTCTTCCGGGACTGCGGCATCCGCGTTTTCGGCGACCGTCACCGGGAAGCTGGCCTCTCCTACCACGAACGTAACGGTGTATTCCGGTGCAGGCTCCTGTGTAGGCTCCGGCGTTTGGTCACCTGCCGGGGCGCCCTCCTCCCGAACGTCGCCCGCCGTCGTTTCACCCGGCGTTTCGCCTTCGGTCACGTCGATGACCGTCGGTTCAGGGTCCCCCTCAGCAAACGCAAGTTTGCCGTCGCTGAGGAACGCGCCGCAAAGCATGACAAGCGCCAACAGCATTGCAAGCGGTTTTTTGAATTGGTTCATACGATTTCTCCTTTCCGTCCTCTTCCATAAGTTCCGTTTCCGCGCATACGGCCCGAAGGCCCGCGGTTCCCGTTTTTGTTGATCATGTGCTTTGCACGCCGCGTGCACGCACAGAATCCCCCCTCTTTATTGTTATTATAGCGGCGGAAGATTACATTTTGGTTGCAAAACGCCCTTTTCAGAAAAAAAGCGGCCAAAATTTTTATAAAAACGGCTCCCAAAAATTGGGAGCCGTAACCCTGTGCAACTTATGCCGACGCATTATTTATTTTAATAAGGAAGAGTTTTACGCTTCCCCCCCGAAAAGCCGGGCAAGCGGTTCCAGAATAGCCGAAAGCGAAGCAATGCTCTCATTCAGGCTTTGAAGATCCACACCCTCCAGCACGGCGAGTGCACGGTACAAATCGGCAAGGCCTGTATCCAGCCCCTCCATGGCCTCCTCCATGCTGGCGCTGCTTTGCGCAACAAGCGCATCCACCCGCTCTGCCATACCCGCAAAGTCCACCGAAGCAAGCTCCCCCACTACGGCATCCACCTGCGCAAGCGCGGCGCTTGCCCGCGGCATGAGCAGAAGCACAAATGCGATCACAACAGCAGCCATGGCCACAAGCGCAATCATTTGAATTTGCGCATACCGCTGACGCGCCTTGCAGCTTTGGCGAATCGCGCTCAGTTCCTCCGCCTGGTTTGTGCTAAGCATTTGTTCCATCCTGTTTTCCCCCTGTCTCTGTTTGCTATTGCATTTTATTTGGCACGCTCACGCTGCAAAGCGGCAGATTGCCATATTTTTGCGAAGCTAAGAACAATCCTCCGGCAGTGGCTCACGCCGCTGCCATAATTGTCCATTGTTCCTTATCCATTGTCAATGATCAATTGCTCATTGGCCCGATCTGTTCCCGCACATGCGCAACAAAAAGCTTCACTGCGCTTGAAAGCTTGGCCTGTTTTGCCGTTGCAATGCCGATATCCCGGTGCTGCTGCAAATCAAATTTTTTCCACACCACATTGTAGCGGTCCATATCCGCAAGAAGCGAGTGCATCACGCTGATGCCAAGCCCGCATTCCACCATGGAAAGAATCATGTGGTCGCTGTTCACCTCGTAACGCACCTTGGGCGGCCGCGCCAGATTGCCAAGGAAGCGCGAAAGCTCGTTGTCCGTATCCTCCTTGAGCTTGATGAAAAGTTCGTCCTGCAGCCTTGCAATCGGGAACACGGGGCTTTGCGCCATGGGGTGTTCCGGCGGGAGCACCGCGATGAGCGTATCGCGGCGCAGGAAGCTGACCTGCAGGTCCGTGACTGTAGGCAGATTCACAAACCCGCAATCCACCTTGCCATGCTGGATCCAATCCTCAATTTCCGAATAGTTCTCGCTGTTCATCAAGGTAAACTCAATGCCGGGATACAGCTTCTGAAAGGAAACCAGCAGCGATGGAATCCACATGTTGGCGACGCTCGTAAACGTGCCGACGCGCACAAGGCCCGTATGTAGGCCATGCAGTTCATTCACCGCGAATTTCAGTTCCTCGCAGTCCGCAACGATGGAACGAATCGCCGGCAGCAGATGCTCCCCAACCGAGCTGAGCGCAATGCCCGCGCGGCTGCGGTGCAGCAGCTCCATCCCCCATTCCTTTTCCAAATCCAGGATCATACGGCTTACGGCGGATTGCGTGTACCCCATCTGCTCCGCCGCAAGGCTGATGCTTCCGAGCTCCACGGTTTTAAGAAACGCAACATATTTCTGAAAGCTCATTCCGCCCTCCTTGCATTCCGTTTATTCATGTATAATATAAAAAACATTCGTTTGAGTAATGTTTTTTTGCATTATACAATAGAATAAACAGTTATGCAATGTCAGATTTTTCAGTATAAAACAGCAAACAAAAAAGCGGAGGAAGCAGTATGGAAAACATCAAGGTTGCAATTTGGGGATTCGGCGCTATGGGCAGCGGCGTCGCGAAGGTGTTGCTGCGCAAAAAGGGCGTGGACATCACGGGCGTGTGCGACATTCACCCCGCACGCGTAGGGAAAAGCATCTTTGAAGTGCTTGGCGTAGAGCGCGGCGAACGGGCGGACGTGCTCGTTTCACCGGACATTGAGGCGGTCGTTTCAAAGGAAAAGTGCGACGTCTGCATCATCGCAACGGATTCCTTTACCGCAAAGGTGTTCCCGAAGATCAAGCTCGTTGTGGAAAAGGGCGTGAACGTCATCACCTCCGCGGAGGAAATGAGCTACCCGAAGGCTCAACAGCCTGAGCTTGCCGCAGAAATGGATCGCCTTGCAAAGGCGAACGGCGTTTCCATCCTGGGTACGGGCATCAACCCCGGCCTGATGATGGACCTGCTTGCCATCTGCCTCACAGGCTGCATGACGGATGTCGAATCCGTGCAGTGCCGCCGCGTAAACAGCCTCTCCCCCTTCGGCCCGGCCGTGATGGAGGAGCAGGGCGTTGGCCTTACGGTGGAAGCGTTTGAGCGGGGCGTTGCGGACGGCACGCTTGCGGGCCATGTTGGCTTTGCGGAATCCGTCGGCATGATCGCGGAGGCGCTCGGCTGGAAGGTTGACAAGTTCGAGCAGCAGATGAAGCCCATCGTTACAAGCGTGGACCGCAAGTCCCCTTACGGCTTTGCCAAGGCGGGCGATGTGGCCGGCGTGAACATGACCGGCCAGGGCTATGTGGACGGCGCTGCAAAGATCGACATGATCCATCCGCAGCAGATCGAGCCCGAAATGGAAGGCACCCACACCGGCGACTATATCGTACTGAAGGGCAGCCCGGCGGTCAACATGGCCATCAACCCGGAAGTGGACGGCGGCATCGGCACCATTGCCATGATTGTAAACATGATCCCGCATGTCATCAACGCGCGCCCCGGCCTCAGGACGATGCTTGACCTCCCCGTGCCGCGCGCCATCATGGGCGACTTCAGGGATTATATTGAAAAGTAAATCGCGATTGCCAATCACCAATTGACGGAAAGGAACTGCTATGGCAAAGAAAAACGACTGGGTCCGCATTCACAACATCGTCTTAACGCCCGAACAGCGCACCGGCAAGCTGCCCGAGGATACCAAAAAAATGCCGCTTGAAATGTGGGCAAAAGGTCATCTGCAAAACGATGCCGCCGAGATCGGCGACGAAGTTACCATCCGCACCGCCACCGGCCGCGAGGAGCGCGGCACGCTCGTTGAGGTGAACCCCTGCTATGCGCTGAACTACGGCACATTCGTGCCGGAGATCCTCACGATGGAAGAATCCCTGCGCAAGGCCCTGTTTGGAGGTGAAGAAGCATGAACAACATGGATAAGAGCTACGATGCGGTCACAGGCCGCAAGGCTGAGATTGTCAACAAGGCAATGGGCATCGATTACAGCCGCTTTGAGTCCGGTTCCATCGCCTTCGATTATGAGGCGCTGATGAACAGCACCGGGTATACGCTGGAGGACCACATCCGCATCCAACGCGAATACAATGTGGGCAACACCCCGATTTTCGAGCTTCATAACCTGACGGCGCTTGCCCGCAAGTATGCAAAGCCCGGCAAGGGCGCGCGCATTTTCATCAAGGATGAAGCGGCGAACCCCGCGGGCAGCTTTAAGGAGCGCCGCGCCGCCACAAGCGTATACCACGCAAAGAAGATGGGCTACAAGGGCGTCATCGCAGCAACGAGCGGCAACTACGGCGCAGCCGTGGCTTCCCAGGCGGCCATGCAGGGCCTCCGCTGCATCATCGTGCAGGAATGCTACGATTCCAGGCAAAGCGGCCAGCCTGAGATCATCGAAAAGGCCCGCAAGTGTGAAGCGCTCGGCGCGGAGGTGCTCCAACTCACCGTCGGCCCGGAGCTGTTCTACAAGGTGCTCATGCTCCTTGAAGAAACCGGCTACTTCAACGCTTCGCTGTATTCCCCCTTCGGCGTGGGCGGCGTAGAAACGCTCGGCTGGGAGCTTGGGCACCAGTTCAAGGAGCGCTATGGCCGCAACCCGGATGTGGTCGTCTGCGCAAACGCCGGCGGCGGCAACCTGACCGGCACCGCGCGCGGCCTCAGAAAGGCCGGGTGCAACGCACAGGTCGTCGCGGCATCCGTTGACCTCAAGGGCCTCAGCATGGCAAGCGACGCGCAGTTCAACCGCAAGTCCTTCACCACCGCGCACACCGGCTTCGGCATGCCGTATGCAATCGACCCCGACCACAGCGATGTGCCGCGCAGCGCAGCGCGCCCCATCCGCTACATGGATCGCTACGTTACCGTAAAGCAGGGCGAAGTGTTCTACATCACCGAGGCGCTCGCCACGCTTGAGGGCATGGAAAAGGGCCCCGCAGGCAACACGAGCCTTGCCGCGACATTTGCCCTCGCGCAGGAGCTGGATGAGGATCAGATCATCGTTGCGCAGGAAACGGAATACACCGGCGCGGGCAAGCACATTCAGCCGCAGCTGGCGTTTGCGCGGCAGAACGGCATCGAACTGCTCTTCGGCGATCCGGAAACGGAAATCCCCGGAACGAACATCGTGTTCCCGGCCGATCCTTCCCTGCTTAAGGCGCGCGATGTGGATATCGACCATATGCGCACGTCCCTCATCCGCCGCCAGGTTTCCCGTGCCAAGGGCCCGCTGACCGAAGCGGATATCGCCTATTTGATGGAGGAAACGAATTCTTCCCGCGCGTTTGTTGAAAACGTGCTTAAGAACCTGTAAGGCTTGATTTGCGGGGGCGGGGCAATCTCCCGGCATCGCTTTGGATTTGCCCTTGCCCCGCAAAGACACGGCATCCCCCCGGCACGGCTCACGCCATGCCGCCCCTGACAGCAAACAAACGAACACAGAACAATCAGGAGGAACCAACATGAAACGGGCAGACGATTATCAGGAAAGGCGCGCGCACCTCGCAAACCTTTCCGACGCCGAGCTTGAGCAGCGCTTCTGGGCGCTCGCCGAGCAGATCACCGAACCGCTCCTCAAGATGGGCTATGAATATACCTCGCCCTCCATCGAGCGCAGCGTGCTCCTTCGCATGGGCTTTTCGTCCCTCGAAGCGAAGCACATCGTGGACGGCTGTATGGAGCGCAGCCTCATTGCCCACGGCGCAGGCAACGTGGTTTTCCGCCTTGCCAAAGCCGAGAACATGGATGTGCGCGCCGCAGGCCTTGCGCTTTGCGAGGACCGGCTTTGGGATGAAGCCGCCGCGCAGTTTTAACGGAGGTGCGACATGAGCGATTATAAACTTGACCCGAACAAGAACATCGACGTATCCGAAATCTTAAAGGATCTTGAAAATTACCGTCCCCGCAGGCGCGGCTGGACCTGGCGCGAGCCTGCCCCCGGCCTCAAAATGGGCCCGTTTGTGTATCAGGACTGCTCCAAGCCTTTGAAGGATTCCGTCCCACTGCCGCCGGCGCATTATTTTGACGACATTGACCCGCAGCCGATGCCCGTCATAACAACGGAGATCGCCTCCGGCCGCTTTGAGGACGACATCCGCCGCATGCGCATGGGCGCGCACCACGGCGCGGATCACATCATGGTCATCCGCACCGCCGGCCAAAGTCATTTTGACGGCCTCATCGAAGGCACCCCGCAGGGCATGGGCGGCGTGCCGATCACGCGCAAGCAGGTTCGTGCGCAGCGCAAGGCGCTCGACATGATCGAGGATGAAGTCGGCCGCCCCATCAATTACCACAGCTATGTTTCCGGCGTTGCCGGCCCGGATATCGCCGTGATGTTCGCCGAAGAAGGCGTGAACGGCGTGCATCAGGATCCGCAGTATAACGTCATTTACCGCAACATCAACATGGCGCGCTCCTTCGTGGACGCGTGCGAATCCAAGCGCCTCATCGCCTGGGCGGGCATGGCGCAGATCGACGGCGCGCACAACGCCAACGCCACCGCGCGCGAGGCCTGGAAGGTCATGCCGGAGCTGATGGTGCAGCACGGCATCAACGCCATTTTCTCCGCAAAGGTCGGCATCGATAAGAAAAACATCTGCCTTTCCACCGTGCCGCCCACGGCAACGCCTGCCCCCTGCGTCCACATGGACCTTCCGTATGCCGTGGCGCTGCGCGATCTCTTCCACGAGTACCGCATGCGCGCGCAGATGAACACCAAGTACATCGAATCCTCCACCCGTGAGGCGACGGTGACCCATGTGCTCAACATGCTCATCTCCAAGCTCACGAGCGCGGACATTCAATCCACCATCACGCCTGACGAAGGCCGCAACGTGCCCTGGCACATCTATAACATCGAGGCGTGCGACACCGCGAAGCAGGCGCTTGTCGGCATGGACGGCCTCATGGACATGGTGGAGCTCAAGAAGGAGGGCTACCTGCGCGACAAGGCGCGCGAGCTCAAGGAGCGCGCCATCCTCTTCATGGAGGAAATGGTCGAACAGGGCGGTTACTTCGCGGCGGTTGAGGCCGGCATGTTCGTGGACAGCGGCATTTACCCCGAGCGCAACGGCGACGGCATCGCCCGCAAGCTTGCGGGCGGCATCGGCGCAGGCACCATCGTGAAGCGCGAAGCGGATTACATGGCTCCCGTCACCGCGCATTACGGCTACAACAACATCGCCCAGTACGGCGCGACGAATCCTTCCGACCTCATCGGCGGCTGCACGCTGGAATGCCCGGAAAAGATCGTTTACATCGACGAGCTGGACGAGGAGGACAACTGCAACGTGCGCATGGCCGAGGTGAAGGAATTCGCCCAGCCCGGCGCAAAGATGATCCGCCCCGAAATGGAATGGCTTGCGGACGGCACCGTGATGCTCACAATGTTTTTCCCCGCAGAAAAGCATATTGCGGAAGCGGCGGCGCTTGAATGCGCAAAGCGCATGAACCTCACGGATTGCGAGGTCATTTCCAAGGAAATCATGCACGGCGCCGAGGGCACGCGCATCGAGCTCAAGGGCAAGGTTCCCTTCGCCATCGAGATCGACAAGCTCGTGATCCCCGAGGAACCGGACGTCATGAGCGACGATGAGATTCGCGCGGACATCGAGCGCAGGCCAATGCGCGTCGTGTGCGGCACGGTGGGCGAAGATGAGCACTCCGTTGGCCTCCGCGAGATCATCGATATCAAGCACGGCGGCATCGAAAAGTACGGCATCGAGGTGCATTATCTCGGCACTTCCGTCCCGCCGGAGAAGCTCGTGAACGCGGCGATCGAGCTCAACGCGGATGCGATGCTCGCCTCCACCATCATCAGCCACGATGACATCCACTATAAGAACATTGCCAAGATCAACCGCATCGCCACCGAAATGGGTGTGCGCGACAAGCTGATCTTCGTTGCGGGCGGCACGCAGGTTGCTTCCGCACAGGCGCGCGCCAACGGCGCGGACGAGGGCTTCGGCCGCGGCAGCCGTGGCCACCACGTAGCCACCTTCCTTGTGAAGCGCCGCCGCGAGCTGGAATCCGAAGGGAAGATCTGATATCTGTTCGGCTCCGCCCTGCCCCGGATCTCGTTTCCCTTTCCGCGGCAGGGCGGAAACTTGACAATTTACAATGTACAATTGATACTTGTTGCAGGAGCGCGGTTGGCAATCCCCCGTAAAGGCTGTGCTGATATGGCAACCCCCTGTCAGCGGCTTCGCCGCTGCCACCCCTTTTTTGAAAGGGGGCTTTTGGGGGATGCTGTAACCAAAAGGCTCCTTTGGCAAAGGAACTGTCGCCGCAGGCGACTGAGGATTGTTCCCGCCAAAGCGGATCATTGTCCATTGTTAGTTGCCAATTTCCAATTATTGACCGATCCGGAGGAGATACACCGCATGTTCATTGACGTTCTTGTGGCCGAAATCGGCTCCACCACCACGCTGGTCAACGCGTTTTCCGGCATTTGTGGGGATGCGCCGCGCTTTATCGCGCAGGGGCAGGCCCCAACGAGCGTGCTGGAAGGCGACGTCCGCGCCAGCCTCCGCGGCGCAATCGCCGATATGCAGGCAAAGCAGGGCTGGGATTCCCTTGAATACGGCGAGATGTTCGCCACAAGCTCTGCGGCGGGCGGGCTGCGCATGTGCGTGTGCGGCCTTGTTTACGACATGACCGTCAAGGCCGCAGAGGCCGCGGCGCTCGGCGCGGGAGCAATTGTAAAGCTTGCAACGGCAGGCAAGCTTTCCGAATTTGACCTGATGGATTTGCAGGAGGCAAAGCCCAACCTCATTCTCCTTGCGGGCGGTACGGATTACGGCGAACGGGAAACCGCGCTTTTCAATGCTGAGCGCATTGCGGAGTCCGGCCTTCGCGCGCCCGTCATCTATGCGGGCAACGTGCAGAATCAAACGCACGTCAAATCCATTTTTGACCGCGCGGGCCTGCCCTGCACGGTTACAGAAAATGTGTACCCGAAGCTTGACCTTCTCAACATCGAGCCCGCGCGGCGCATTATCCACAAGGTGTTCGAGGAGCATATCGTCAAAGCGCCCGGCATGGAACACATCCGCGACATGGTGACCGGCGCGATCATGCCCACCCCCGGCGCGGTGATGGAAGCTTCTCAACTGCTTTACGGCGCAATTGGAGATCTCGTGGTCGTGGACATCGGCGGCGCAACGACGGATGTGCATTCCGTCACGAACGGCTCGGATGAAATCGCTTCCATCCAGACGCGCCCCGAACCCTTCGCAAAACGCACCGTGGAGGGGGACCTCGGCCTTTATGTCAACGCGAAAAACCTTGTTGCCATGCTTGGTGAAGAAGCGCTTTCCCGCGAGCTTTCGCTGGATGTTCCCGCCGTTATGAAGCATTACAAGCCCATCCCGGATACCGAGGAGCAGTTCCGCCTTGCACAACGCCTTTGCCGGGAGGCGGGCGTCCGGGCGCTGACGCGCCATGCGGGCGCGCTGCGCTATATCTACACCCCCTCCGGCCGAAAGACGGTGGCCGAAGGCAAGGATTTGACGCAGGTGAAATACATCGTCGGCACAGGCGGCGCGCTGACGCGGCTGCCGCACCGGGAGGCGCTGCTTCGCGCCCTTGCAGACTGCAACACCGCAAAAATGATGCTTTACCCGAGGGAAGGCGAGCTTTCGCTGCTGTTTGACGATGATTACATCATGGCTTCGCTCGGCGTGCTCTCCAAGCGCTACCCGGAGGCCGCGCTGCGCCTGATGAAACATTCCCTTGGCATCTAAGGCGGTGCGCGGGCTGCTGTCTTTTCCGCAGCTCCCGCACCCGGTTCCGGGATTCGCCCGGAGTGTCAAATTTTCCCAAACACAGAATTGCCAAACTACATCCGGAGGGGTATCATGTATCCAAGGATTATTGCCGATTTGGACCGTCTGCGCGAGAACATGGAGCGCATGACCGCGCTCTGCCATGCACACGGGCTCACCGCAGCGCTCGTAAGCAAATGCGTGTGCGCGGATGCGCGGATTGCCGGCTTGATGGCGGAAGCGGGCGCGGATTTCCTTGCGGATTCCCGCGTACAGAACCTTGCGCGGCTGCCCGGTAGCAAGCCGCGCTATCTGCTGCGTGTCGCCCAGCCCTCCGAGGTGGATGACGTTGTGGGCTGCGCGGAGGTGAGCCAGCAAAGCGAACCCTGCACCGTGCGCCTGCTTGGAGAAGCGGCGGCCCGGCAGGGAAAGCGGCACAAGGTTGTGATGATGATCGACATGGGCGACCTGCGCGAGGGCGTTTTCTTCCGCGACACGGACGCAATCCACGCGCTGGCCGAATCCGTCATCGCCTGCCCGGCGCTCGAGCTTTACGGCGTGGGCGTGAACATGACCTGCTTCGGCGGCGTTCTTCCAAGCCAGGAGAACCTTTCCGGCCTTGTACAAATTGCGCGGAGCCTGCGAAAGCGCTATGGCCTCCCCATCCCGTTTGTATCCGGCGGAAATTCCAGCGCGCTTACCATGCTGCGCGCGGGCGCCATCCCGGAGGGAATCACAAACCTGCGCATCGGCGAAGGATACCTTCTCGGCAACGACACGGGCGCGCTCGTGCCCATGGAAGGATATCACACGGACTGCTTCACGCTGGAAGCGCAGCTTGTGGAAGTGAAGCGCAAGCCCTCCCGGCCTATCGGAGATTGCGGCGCGAACGCGTTCGGCGAAAAGGTGGAATTCCCGGATCGCGGCGAAATGCGGCGCGGCATCTGCGCCATTGGCCGGCAGGATGTGGTGCCCGGCGGCCTGACACCCCATGACAGCCGTGTTGAGATTCTCGGCGCAAGCTCGGATCATCTCATCGTAAACCTGACCGGCGCGCCGGATTACAAGGCAGGCGATGTGCTTTCCTTCAATCTGGATTATGGCGCGCTGCTGCACGCCTACACCAGCGAATACGTTACAAAAGCGTACCGGACAGCTAACCCGTTCATCGGGTGAGGCTGTTTTCTGAATCTCTCAACCAAACTATAACGTAAAGGAGACTGACTATGCCCGTAAATCTGAAAGGACGTTCCCTGTTGACCCTGAAGGACTTTACCCCCGCTGAGATCCGTTACATGCTGGATCTCGCGCACGACCTCAAAGCAAAGAAGCGCGCAGGCATTAAAAACAACCTGCTTGAAGGCAAAAACATCGTGTTGCTCTTTGAAAAGACTTCCACCCGCACGCGCTGCGCATTTGAAGTCGCCGCATTCGATGAAGGCGCAAACGTCACCTTCCTTTCCAACAGCCAGATGGGCAAAAAGGAATCCCTGGAAGATACCGCGAAGGTGCTCGGCCGTTTCTATGACGGCATTGAATACCGCGGCTTCAAGCAGCATGACGTTGAAATGCTTGCAAAGCACAGCGGCGTTCCGGTGTGGAACGGCCTGACCGACCTGTACCACCCAACGCAGATCCTTGCGGACTTCCTGACCATTGAGGAGCATGTGCACAAGCCGCTCAATAAGTGCAAGCTCGTTTATGTGGGCGACGCGCGCAACAACATGGGCAACTCCCTGATGATCGGCGCGGCGAAGATGGGCATGTCCTTCATGGGCATTGCGCCGAAGAGCCTGTTCCCGGACGAGCGGCTCGTTGCCGAAATGCGCGAGGTTGCCAAGGAAACCGGCGCAACCATCGAATTCTCCGAAGACATCGCAGACGTCAAGGATGCGGACGCCATCTACACCGACGTTTGGGTTTCCATGGGTGAGGAAGCGCAGTTTGCAGAGCGCATCAAGCTCCTGACCCCCTACCGCGTAACGATGGACATGATGAAGGCCACCGGCAACCCGGATTGTATTTTCCTGCATTGCCTGCCTTCGTTCCATGACCTTGAAACGAGTGTTGGCCGTGAAATCTATGAAAAGTTCGGCATTACCGAAATGGAAGTTACCGACGAGGTATTCCGTTGCCCGCAGTCCAAGGTGTTTGACGAAGCGGAGAACCGCATGCATACCATCAAGGCCGTGATGGTCGCCACCATCGGCAGGCAATAAGCGCAGGCTTTCAACAGACCGCAAACAGGGAAAGGGCGCACTCCGTGCGCCCTTTTTGATGTTTCAGCCATCGGCGTTGTGCGCGCTGCCCTCAATTCGCAATGGCCGCGGCAATACGGCAATCCCCTGTCAGCACCTTCGGTACTGCTAAATCCGCACAATAAAAATATAATTCTACCATGGTGCAAGTTTGACGCCAGAATATTGTTGGGGCGTGTTTAACCCAAACCAGGCATAGAAAAAGGTCGAGCATCATCTACAGCTACCCGACCTTTTAAATGATTTACAAACACCCAACCAAGCCGGACGTTGCCTTTCCGGGGTTATTCAAATGTGCTTATAACAACGGCGGTGCGGTCGTCCATGTGGCCTTCGGGCTTTAGATAGGCCATGGCCCGAGAAAGGAAGGCGTCGGCATCCATGGCGGCGACGGCTTCGGCTGGCAATGACGCAAGGAATGGGTCGACCCCGTCCGTACATAAAAAAACCTTGTCCCCAACGGATAACGGCAACTCGCCCACCCGCAGGAATTCCGCGGAGGAAGGCCTGCCGTTCCACACGCCGTAACCACAGGGGTGAGAGGGATTGTTGCATATCACCGTGCGTATCTCATCGGATGTAAACTCCTTACGGTGGCGATGCACCTCTGCGGTTTGAGGCTCCGTAAAATATGACATTGTTCCGTTTGAAATCAGTATGCCGTTAGAATCGCCTATATATGCGTAATACAGCTTGTTTTCGGAAAAAAGCGTAAGTACACCCACCGCTCCCGGAAGGAAGGGGGAGGAAAAACCTTCGTTGGCGAGAGCAACGGCTTCGTTCCCCGCATATGCTGCCGCCTTAAGGCGAGCTATTGGCGAAGCGTCGCTTTTGTTCAAAAGTACGGCCTGCGCCGCGTCGGCAAAGGCATTGCAAGCGCGGCAGGCGGGGCTGGGATTGGGGTATATGCCGTTTTCCCTATCGCGGGTTACGCCATCAAGTATCATGGCGAAACCGGACGCCTCGTCAAAGAAAAAATAATCCTCGTCGGGCTTATCCGCATAGCAGGTATTT
This sequence comes from Christensenella sp. UBA1685, assembly GCA_002320595.1. GTDB lineage: Bacteria > Bacillota > Clostridia > Christensenellales > CAG-138 > UBA1685. The sequence continues at coordinate 393 of DCKB01000065.1, read as the reverse complement.
TTTGCGGTGGCACCTTTCATAATAAAACGCATAGACAAGCTCCTTTGTTGTATATGTATTTTACCTCGCGGGCAGGGATTTATATGAATATATTTTAATCCCACGCTGTTGGTATAGCAAGATTTATTGATGAATCTCAGCGGAATTGGGTATACGAAAGCGGCTTTATAATTCATGTAGGTTTGTCAAACATGTTGGACGGTATAGCAACGAAGGAAAAGGTTGGGCGAGCAATACTGTAAAGGGCGCATAGGACGGTTATTGGAGGCTCTTCGATGCACAGCGAGCTGAGCATCGAAGTCGGCAAGCGAGTAGAAACGATGGGAGTCGTAGAAGCGACGCGGATCCTCACGGTGGCTGCGCTCTACTTTGCCATTGTGACGGGGCGTATAG
>DCKB01000030.1 GCA_002320595.1 Christensenella sp. UBA1685 | reverse complement strand
GCCATGAGGGATTTGCACTTCCTTTCGGTCTTTGTTGTTTTTCCTAAACTCACAATAACCGATTCGTGCGAATCCTTCATCCTTTTTCTTACCGCTGTCCAAGATGTATTGTAATCCTACACCCAAAATGGATTGTCTTCTTCTGCGCCTGCATTGGCATTTTGCGAAAAATATAGTATGATTAAAAAAGTTTCCGCAACAGGAGGAACCTCATGCGCCTTTCCCTGCCCTGTCCCCCGCCGAAACTTGCCGCCGTCATCGGCGGCGGCGGCAAGACAACGCTCCTTTTCAAGCTGGGGCAGCAGCTTGCGGCCTCCGGAGCCGCCGTGCTGCTTACAACCACCACCCATCTTGCCTGGCCGCCACCTTCGGATGTCGCCTTTTGCGCGCCCTCCGCGCCGGAAGAGCTCGCCGCCGCTGCGCGGCCCGGGACGCTCGTGTTGGCTGGTTACCCAGCCGAAAGCGAAAAGATGGTCGGCCTTTCGCCGAAATTTCTTGTGGCGGCACGCAAATCGTTCGGACATGTGCTTTGCGAAGCGGACGGTTCCCGGCGCTTGCCGCTGAAATGGCACCGGGCGGACGAGCCCTGTATCCCGGCAGGGACAGATCTGCTCATTCAGGTGGCCGGGCTTTCCGCGCTCGACAGGCCCGCAGCGGAGGTGCTGCACCGGCATGAGCTTTCCGGCTTGCCCCCCGCGCACCGCATTGCGGAGGAGGATATTGCACGCCTGATGCTGCGTGCGTTTGCGCATTGCGGCGTTTCCTGCCCTGCGCTTGCGCTGCTCAATCAGGCGGATACTCCGCAACTGCGCGCCCGTGGGGAAGCAATCGCCCGGGTGCTCCGGGCAAACGGGTATCCTGCTGCTACAGGAATGTTAAGAGAGGATGTGATCGGATGCTGGTTTTAATACGCGGCGCAGGGGACATTGCAACAGGCGTGGCGGTGCGGCTGCACCGATGTGGCTTTTCCATCCTGTTGACCGAGCTTCCCAACCCTACGGCCGTGCGGCGCACAGTGGCGTTCTCCGAAGCCGTATATCGTGGAACCGCTTCGGTGGAAGGCATTACCGCACGGCTTTGCGAAACGGAGGTTGAAGTGCGGGATACGCTCCTTCGCGGCGAACCCGCCGTCATCGTTGACCCCGCGGGCGATTGCATTTCCGCTTACCGGCCGGATGTGCTCGTGGATGCGATGCTTGCAAAGCGCAATCTCGGCACGCGGATTTCCGACGCGCCGCTCGTCATCGCGCTCGGTCCCGGCTTTACCGCAGGGGTGGATTGCCACTGTGTTGTTGAAACAATGCGTGGGCATACGCTCGGCCGCTGTATCTACACAGGCTCTGCCCTGCCCAATACCGGTGTGCCCGGCAGTGTGGGGCGCTACACAAGGGAGCGCGTGCTCTATGCGCCCGCTGCGGGCGTGTTCCATGCGCACCAGCCCATCGGCGCAATGGTTGCAGCAGGCGATACCGTTGCAGATGTGGGCGGCATATCGATTCGCGCGGAGATCGAAGGCTGTCTGCGCGGCATCCTGCCGGATGGCATTTCCGTCCCGGCGGGAATGAAGGCGGGCGATATCGATCCCCGCTGTGCGCGGGAACACTGCTTCACGGTTTCCGATAAAGCGCTTGCCATTGGCGGCGGTGTGCTGGAGGCCATCCTGCACTGGCAAGCGGAACACGAGGTGCATCATTAAATCTGAAAAAGAACGGAGGCCATTGCAATGGAACGCTTTATTCCAAAGAAAAAGCTCAGCAAAAAGGCGCGGCGCAAACTTGACCGTGCCGGGCGGCAGACATGGGAGATCAGCCCCGTGAGCCGTAAAGTCAAAAGCAAAAAGATTTATGACAGAAAGAGAGCCCGGCAGCCGGAAGACGGCGACGGACTCCCGTTTTTATTTCAGCAGATCATCCCACCGCCACATCGAGCACCATCATCAAAGCAAAGCCGAGCGCTGCGCCAATCGTGCCGATATTGGAATGATTCCCCGCTTGCGCTTCCGGGATCAGTTCTTCCACCACCACGTAAATCATGGCTCCAGCGGCAAAGGCAAGGATGTAAGGCAAAACAGGCGTAACAAACGAGGTAAGCAGGAGTGTAAACGCAGCAGCAACCGGTTCCACGATGCCGGAAAAAAGCCCATAGCCAAACGCCTTACGCTTTGAAAGCCCCGTGCTCACAAGCGGCATGGAAATAATTGCACCCTCCGGAAAGTTCTGGATCGCAATGCCGGCAGCAAGCGCAAAAGCCCCGGCTGTGCTGATGACCTCGTTCCCGGCACGCATGCCGGCAAGCACAACGCCTACGGCCATCCCCTCCGGGATGTTGTGCAGCGTCACGGCGAGCACCAGCATAAACGATTTTCCAAGCGTGCTGGGGCAGCCCTCCGGAGTCGCAGAATTCAGATGCAGGTGTGGGATGAGCATATCAAGCGCCAGCAAAAAGCCAATGCCCGCAAGGAAGCCAACCGCCGCGGGAATCCAAGCAGTTTTCCCTGCTGCTTCCGCCATCTCAATGGCCGGGATGAGCAGCGACCAGACTGAAGCCGCAATCATCACGCCTGCCGCAAAGCCGAGCAGCAGTTTTTGCAGGCGGGCGCTCATGGCCTCTTTCATGAAAAAAACCATCCCGGCTCCCAGTGCTGTCCCCAGAAAGGGGATCATGACGCCGGATAAAACCTTGAACATGTCGCCCATCTTCAAACGCCCTCCCTCATGAACCTTTCGGTTTTCCGTTTCAGGTTAGCATACTCTAACAAAAATAGCAAGGTGCAGTCCTGAACGACCCGATACCGCGCGGAAGCACCCTCCAAACGGAGGATGCTTCTGAAAGAGGTTCATATTCTGATTATTTTTTGCTGATGGCGCTGAATTTGCACGCTTCCATGCACGCGCCGCACTTGACGCACTTCGCCGGGTCGATCACAAACGGCTTCTTGATCTCGCCGGAGATTGCTCCCGCAGGGCACTTGCGCGCGCAGAGGCTGCATCCGCGGCACTTCTCGGGATCGATCACATAGTTGAGCAGCGCCTTGCATACGCCCGCCGGGCAGCGCTTTTCGTAGATGTGCGCCTCATATTCATCCCGGAAATAGCGGATGGTGGAAAGCACGGGGTTGGGTGCGGTCTGCCCGAGGCCGCAAAGCGCCGCCGCCTTGATGTTATAAGCAAGCTTTTCGAGTTTTTCAATGTCGCCCGGCTCGCCTTTACCGCTTGTGATCTTTTCAAGCATCTCAAGCATGCGCCGCGTGCCGATGCGGCAAGGCGGGCATTTGCCGCAGGATTCGTCCACGGTGAACTCAAGGAAGAACTTTGCGATGTTGACCATGCAGTTATCCTCATCCATGACGATCATACCGCCGGAGCCCATCATGGAGCCGATGGAGATGAGATTATCGTAATCGATGGGAATATCAAGGTGCTCCGCAGGGATGCAGCCGCCGGAGGGGCCGCCCGTCTGCGCCGCCTTAAACTTCTTCCCGTTCGGGATTCCGCCGCCGATCTCATAGATCACCTCGCGCAGCGTAGTGCCCATCGGGATTTCCACAAGGCCAGTGTTGTTGATTTTGCCGCCGAGCGCGAACACCTTTGTGCCCTTGCTCTTTTCGGTGCCCATCGACGCAAACCATTCTGCCCCGTTGAGGATAATCTGGCAAATGTTGGCGTAGGTTTCCACATTGTTGAGCAGCGTCGGTTTGCCGAACAGGCCCTTCACCGCCGGGAACGGGGGACGCGGGCGGGGCTCGCCGCGGCCGCCTTCGATGGAGGCAAGCAGCGCGGTTTCTTCTCCGCAGACGAACGCGCCGCTGCCAAGGCGCAGGTCGATATCGAACTTAAAGCCGGTTCCCATGATGTTGTCGCCCAAAAGGCCATATTCCCGCGCCTGACCGATTGCCACGCGCAGGCGCTTCACGGCAATGGGGTATTCCGCGCGGACGTAGATGTAGCCCTGCTGCGCGCCGATGGCATACCCTGCGATGGTCATGGCTTCCAGCACGGAATGCGGGTCGCCTTCCAGCACGGAACGATCCATGAATGCGCCGGGATCGCCCTCGTCCGCATTGCAGCAAACGTATTTCACATCGCTTTCCGGCGCTTTCGCAAACTTCCATTTTAGGCCCGTCGGGAAGCCGCCGCCGCCGCGGCCGCGCAGGCCGGAGCGGATGATGGTATCCACAACCTCGTCCCGCGTCATCTCGGTGAGCACCTTGCCAAGCGCCTTATAGCCGTCGAAAGCGATGTATTCATCGATGTTTTCCGGGTCGATCATGCCGCAGTTGCGCAGTGCGATGCGGTGCTGTTTTTTATAGAAATCGGAATCATTGAGCGTGGTGTTCACGCCGCTTTCGTCGTGTTCCTTGTAGATCAGGCGCTGCACGGGGCGGCCCTTGATGATGTGCTCGTTTACGATCTCTTCGACGTCCTCCGGCTTAACGTGGCTGTAATAAATGCCCTCGGGATATACCACGACAATGGGGCCGGCCGCGCAAAGGCCGAAGCAGCCCGTGCGAATCACCTGCACTTCTTTATCGTAGCCGGTTTCCTCAAGCTTTTTGTGAAAATTTTCAATAATACGCAGGGAATGGGAGGACGTGCAGCCCGTGCCCGCGCAGACCAACACATGCGACCTGTAGATCATCTTCTTAACTCTCCTTCTGTCCTTCAGTGGTTTTTACTCGAAATTGCCGATGGTATATTCCACAACGGGGCTTCCGTTGACAATATGCTCCGAAACGATGCGCCCGACCTGCTCCGGCGTTACCTTGCAATAGGTCACCTTCTCCTTGCCCGGCAGGTATACCTCTACAATCGGCTCCAAGCGGCACAGGCCGATGCAGCCCGTCTGGGATACGGTCACGTTTGTGAGGCGGCGCTTGTTGATCTCCTCCACAAAGGCGGCCATAACGGGCCGTGCGCCCGCAGCAATGCCGCAGGTGGCAAGGCCGACCACCACGCGGATACCATCCTCACGGTTTTTGCGCAGGTTCAGCTCATTGAGCGTTTTCTGCCGGATGGCTTCCAGCTCTTGCAGTGTCTTCATGATTTCTGTACCTCCATTGATTCTAATTCTGCTTCATTGCTATTGATAAATTCCATAATAAATGCCGTAATCTCAGGCGCATTGAGCGGAATTTCGCCCAATATCCGCCGCAGTTCCTCCGTATCAAGCGCATATGCGCACCCATCTCTGTTGTGCTCATAGCGAAAATGCAGCGCGGGATTCGCAGAGATGAGCATCGCAACCGTATCTGCGATGGCGCCAAGCGGGGGCCGGTCAATATGGCTGCGCCGGTAGGTCCCCGTCAGGCACGTGCCGCGGCCCGGCTCGCTCTCAAGCCGGAAACTGCCTTCGCAGTTCTCACAGCCGGCCGCAAACAGCGGTATCCCCAGGCCGACCTTACGCGTGGTGCGCGTCGTCACAAACGGGCTCTGCACCGCCTTTACCATCTCGGGCGCCATGCCGCACCCATCGTCCGCGATGGACACCATGAAGGTATCCGCGGCGCTGTCCTCCAGAACGCGAATCACGATGTTCTTCGCACCCGCACGGATAGAGTTCTGTGCCAGGTCGAGTATATGCAGCGAAATCTCCTTCACGCTTCCTCCTTCCCACGCCGAAGCACCGCTATGATTGCATCCGGGCTAAGTTCGGGCAGTTCCAGCATGCAGGCCTCCTCCGCCTCCCGGATATCCACAAGGCGGTGCGCATCGCTTGCGTGAATACAGAGCTTCCCGCGCACACAGTGGGGCATTGTTTGAACGATCTCCACCGCGGGAAGCGCCACATCCGCCGGCATCAGGCCAAGCACCGGCAAAAGGCTGTTCGCCCCTTTATTGATGTGCGCCGGCACCATTACGCCGCCCAGATCCCACGCCGCCTCCGCAATTTCCGAAATGGACATCGCGCTTGCGGCAAGCAGGAGCCGTTCCTCTTCCCCCAAAGGCACATCGTCCGCATCGACAAGGATCTGCCTACCAAACAGGTCCGGTTTATTCCGGATGCGCACCTGGCTTTTTTCGATCAGGCTGCCCATTGTAAACGCCGCATCGAGCGTTGGAAAGTAACAGAGCAGATGCACATCTTCCCGGCTTGTGACCTCCATGCCCGGCAGCACGCATACGCCGTATTCCCGGCCCGCCTTGCATGCCCCAGGGAGGTTTCGCACCGCGTTATGATCGCACACCGCAACGGCATCAAGGCCCTTGAGCTTCGCCATGCCCACGATGTTCCATGGGGTCATATCGTCGTCCGCACAGGGGGAGAGGCAGGAATGGATGTGCAGATCCACCGTGCAGCGCATTTTCAGCGCACGCCCAAGGCATACAGCCTGCCGCTCAGGATGTATTCCGACAGGGCGCTGCGCAGCACGGGAATCCCCTCTTCAGCCGCTTTTGCAAGCGTTTCCGGCTCAACCGCACAGCCCTCTGCCACGATCACGCACGAAAATTCATGCAGGCTCGCAACCGCAATCACATTGAGGTGTGTCTGCACCGTGATCCATGCCATACCGGCTTCCCCGCGCGCCATCACAAAGCTGAGCAGGTCGCATACGCAACCGCCGGTTACCTCGCGTGTAAGGTCGGTTTCCGGGGTTAACAGGTCAAGCTCCAACGGCTCCATCAATTTCGCAACGTTCATGCTGTCGCCTCCTCTGCTTCCGCACGTTAAAGATTGGTAAGGTCCGCCATCTGGCGTGCAAGCTGTTCCACCTTTTCTTTCAGCTTAAACACGCAATCCACTTCTTTGGCATAGCCAAGCACGATGTCCTCCGCAAGCGTTCTGCAGGTGGGGCTGCCGCAGGAGCCGCAATCGAGCCCCTTAAAAGTCTTTGTAAGCTCATCAATGCGTTCCATCATGCTGATGGCCTCTGCAATGTTGTCGGAAAGCTTCAGCGTATCGCGCGGGACGCGGGGCTTTGCAGTGAAAATATCGTCCCGTGGCTCAGGAAGGGCGGCTTGGATCTCTCCATCTTCCTCCTGCATCCGTTCCACAAGCTTGCGCATCGTGTTCTGCGCCACAAATGCGTTTTCAAACACCAATGGCCCGCCGACGCACCCGCCCTCACAGGCGGAGCCTTCAAAGAATTCCAGATCGTCCAGCTTGCCGTTTTCGATTTCCTCGAGAACATAAATTACGTTGTGGATTCCGTCCACAGACAGGGTGTTGCTTTTGTGCAGCGCCGCACATTCGCCGCCGTATGTGGCCCAGTTCACCCCCTGCCAGCTTGCGTGGCGCTTCTTTTTCAGCGTCTCCGGCACCGGCTGCCTCAGTTGGGAGGAAAGCAGGCCATAAATATCCTGGATTGCGATTGCGCCGTCCACATAGCTGCTCTGCCCGGAATGGATGCTTGCCATTTTTGCGGGGCAGGGCGTAATGAAAAATGCGCCGATCTCATCCATTGGAACACCGTGCGTCCTGGAATACTCTTCCTTGGCCATCTTCCCTGCAACCTCTTTGGGCGAAAGCACATTCGCCACGTTTGGCAGCAGTTCCGGGAAGCGTACCTGAATGAGCGCTACAACAGCCGGGCATGCCGAGGAAATCAGCGGTCGGGCATCGGTCGTTTTAAGCATCTCGCGCATGGTTGCAGAAACGATGTCCGCTGCGCGCGCCACCTCGAATACATCGCTGAAGCCCAACGCAAGCAAGGCGTTGAGCACGTGGTCCACACTTGCGATGTTGCGGAATTGCCCGTAAAGCGTCGGCGCCGGAAGTGCGATGCGGTGCTTGTAGCGGAAGATCGCGTTGATCGGATCCGTCTGCGCAACCTTTGCATTGTGCGGGCAGATGCGCACGCATACGCCGCAATCGATGCACAGCTCATATAGAATGCTCGCCTTGCCGTTGCGCACGCGGATGCATTCCATAGGGCACCGCTTGAGGCATGTGGTGCAGCCAACGCATCTGTCTTTTTCCAGCTTTACGCTATGGTAGATCTGTTTTTTCTCCATGCACATCCTCCAAGCGCGTATACGGCCGCCCGCCGCGGGCAGTTCAGGGAATGATTGTCGAGGTTGCGTTATTAATTCAAGTTGCGTTATAGTTACAGTTCTTAGTTGCGTCAGTTCAATAAGTTGAAACCCATACGGATTGTTGTGCCCGAACCCAGTTCAGATGTGATTTCAAAGGTGTCCGAGCAGCGTTTCATGTTCGGAAGCCCCATGCCCGCGCCAAAGCCCAGCATGCGCACTTCCTCGGGAGCTGTGGAGTAGCCTTCCTGCATCGCAAGTGCGATATCCGCGATGCCCGGGCCTGTGTCCTCCACGACGAGAAAGATATGATCCGGATAAACGATGATGGTCATGCTCCCACCGAGCGTGTGAATCGCAAGGTTGATTTCCGCTTCATAGGAAGCGATGGCCAGCCGGCGCACAACCTTGGAGTCCACCCCCAGCCGCTTGAGCATGTTTTTGTAAGAAGCGGAAATCTGGCCTGCCGCGGCAAAATCCCCCTTCTGCACTCTGCGTGTTTCCTGATAGGTGGTTTCCTTCTCAGTCCGTTCCATCCGGGCGCGCGCGTCCTTTCATGCCGTGCTTATAGAGCTCACCGCAGGCGTTGTACATGCTCATATCCGTGCACAGGATGGCAATGCCGTTCTGCTGCGCCACCTCAATCATCTCCGGGGTGGGGCGCTTGCTTCGCACGAATACGACGGCGCGCAAATCCAAAATCTGAGCCGTAAGCACGGTATGTACCGTACAAAGCCCGGTAATCAGAAGGCGGTCCGCATCGTTGCATACCAACACATCGCTCATCATGTCGCTTGCAACGGCATATGAGATGTCCAGGTCAAGGTTTTCTTCCCCGCAACGAACCTCAGCCCGCAGGATCTGCGCAATTTGGGAAACTTTCACGCGGTGCTCCTCGTTTTTCAGCCGATTTGGCGATATTTATCCAAAATGCCAGGGATCTCCGCCGGCGTTACTTTGCCGTATACATCGTCATTGATCATCATTGCAGGGGCGAGGCCACAGCAGCCGATGCAGCGAGTCGCATCCAAAGTGAACAATCCGTCTGCGGTGGTATTGCCCGATTCAATGCCAAGCTGCTTCACCAGCTCATCCATTACAAGCTGGGATCCCCTGACATAGCAGGCTGTGCCCAGGCAGAGGCCAATCGCATACTTCCCTTTCGGCTGCAGCGTAAACTGGGAGTAAAACGTCGCAACGCCGTAAATCGTGGATACGGGAACGCCGACCTTTTCGGAGATATAATGCTGCACTTCCTCGTCAACGCAGCCAAGAATCTCCTGTGCGTTCTGCATGATCGGAAGAAGCCCGCCAGGCTCATCCTTCCATTGCAGGATGACTTTGTCCAGCTGCTCGTAAAGTTCCTTCCGAGCGCCCTGTCCGTTGGCCATGTGTTTTTACCCTCCTTGAAAATAAGTAGACCGGAGGTATATCGTCATAAAACCGACAATATACCTTTTTTAATTTTATCATAAGGAATCGTGAAAAGAAAGCCGGAAATGAAGAATGCATTTTTTATTTTGTCGTTTTCATGTGCGGCTGTTCAGCGGCGCTTATGCGTGCCTTCGCGCGGGGTTCGCGGGGTGTTCCGATGTTTTTCATGCAAGTTTTCGTTTCTTCTCCTGCATTCTTGCGGCGTACCCGCCGCCTGCTTTCCCATGCGCGGCGGCACAAGGGCATGCTTGCCAAAGCCGATGAGATCCTCCCGCCCCGCTTTTTGGAGCGCTGTACGCGCAAGATCCCGGTACTGCGGCATAAAATACTGCATCAGAGCGCGCTGCATGGCCTTTTCAGACGCGCTTTTCGGGACATACACGCGTTCGCCTGTGCGCGGGTCGAGCCCCGTATAGTACATGCAGGTGGAAAGCGTGCCGGGCGTCGGATAAAAATCCTGCACCTGTTCCGGCCGCTGTCCGGTATGCTTTAAATATTCCGCAAGCTCAACAGCCGCGGAAAGGTCGCTGCCCGGATGAGAGGACATAAAATACGGCACGATGTACTGTTCCTTGCCCATGTTCCGGTTGAGCTGCATGTATTTTGCAACAAAGCGGTCATACAGCGCAGAGGCGGGCTTCCCCATCAGGCGGAGCACCTTATCCGATACATGTTCCGGAGCCACCTTAAGCTGGCCGGAAACATGGTTTTTGATAAGCGTTCGCAGGAACGCATCGCTCTTGTCGTACATTACATAATCATACCGGATGCCCGAGCGCACGAACACGCGTTTCACGCCCGGCACGGCGGAAAGCTTTTCCAACAGCGCGATATAATCCCTGTGATCGACCTCCAGGTTTTTGCAGTGATCAAACCCCAGGCATTGCCGGTCCGCACATACGCCGCTTTTCAGCTGTTTTTTGCAGGCGGGCTGGCGGAAGTTTGCCGTTGGGCCGCCAACATCGTGAATGTTGCCCTTAAAATCTTCCTGCTGCGCAAGGAGCGCCGCCTCCTTCAAAAGCGAAGCGTGGCTGCGCGCGGAGATCACCCGGCCCTGATGGAACGTAAGCGCACAGAAGGAGCAGGCGCCGAAGCATCCGCGGCAGGAGGTGAGCGAGAATTTCACTTCAAAAAGAGCAGGAATTTCCTTTTGGTAAGCTGGATGCGGTTCCCGCGTATAGGGCAGCTCGTATACCGCATCAAGTTCTTCGGTCGTAAGCGGCGCTGCGGGCGGGTTCACAACAAGGAACGCATCCCCGTGGGGCTGCACAAGCCGTTTCCCACGGATTGCATCCTGTTCGCGGTATTGCGCCATAAATGCGGCGGCATATGCGTTCTTATCCCGCGCTACAGCTTCATAGCTTTCGATCGTTTCATATTCATACACCCGCTCAAGAGAATGCGTCATGTAGCAGGTACCGTTTACATAGGTGATCTGTTCCGCCGGAAGGCCGCCTGCAAGCGCATCCGCAATTTCGACGATCTGCCGTTCTCCCATGCCGTAAATGAGCAGATCCGCACCGGAATCCGAAAGGATGCTGCGGCGCACCTTATCATCCCAATAATCATAGTGGGCAAAGCGCCGGAGGCTCGCTTCAATGCCGCCAAGGATGACAGGCACGCCGCGGTACGCTTCCCGTGCGCGGTTGGCATAAACGATCGTCGCACGGTCCGGGCGCTTCCCCGCCTCGCCGCCGGGCGTATACGCATCGCTCGAACGGCGTTTTTTTGCGGAGGTATAATGGTTCACCATGGAATCAATGTTGCCCGCGCTGATCAAAAACGCAAGGCGTGGCCTGCCAAGGCGACGGAATGCCTCCGCGCTGTGCCAGTCCGGCTGGGAGAGAATGCCGACCGTATAGCCGTGGCTTTCGAGCACGCGGCTGATAATCGCCGGGCCGAAGCTCGGATGGTCCACATACGCATCACCGATGATATATACAAAATCAAGCTGCCCAATCCCGCGCGCGGAAAGCTCCGCAGCCGTAGTGGGCAGAAAGAGGGAGGTGTCTCTGGTTTTTGCTTGCTTTGCCATGCCCTTACTTTACCGCAAACCCTCCTTCTTTTCAAGGGAGAATGCGCCTACACCTCAATCCTGTGATGGAGCCCATCGTCCACAAGCGCAACGCCTTCTTCAGGGCCGTGTGCGCCGCCGCGCACTGTGATTTCATACATCGCCCCGCCAAAGCGGTAACGCACCGTATATTCTTCAAACCCCGTGCAGGGGGAAATGAACAGCCTGTCTCCGCGCCGCACGACGCCCAGCATGTCCGAAAGCAGTGCCGTATACAGCCAGCCGGCCGCGCCCGTGTACCATGTCCACCCACCGCGGCCGGCATTGCGTCCAACCGCATAAACATCGCCGGCAAGCACATACGGTTCCGCCTTATAGCGGTGCATTGCGAGTGGGCCCGCCCCATGCGCAATCGGATTGAGCACGGAAAAGAGCTCCATCGCCTGATCCGGCTTGTTCAGCAGGCATGCTGCGCGCAGAAGCCATGCCGCAGCATGGGTATACTGGCCTCCGTTTTCCCGTACGCCCGGCAGATAGTTGCTGATGTACCCCACCTCTGCATCCGGCTGCCCAAATGGCGGAGCAAGCAGGCGCACCACGCCGTTTTCACGGTCAACAAGCAGGGCCATCGCGGATTCAAACGCTTCTTCCGCATGCGAAAGGCCGCACATTGCCGCCCATGCCTGCGCGATGAGATCAATCGCACAGGCCTCCCCGCCGCGCGAACCCAGGCTCCGCCCGTCACCGAAGTATGCCCGGCGATACCATGCTCCGTCCCATCCGGCCTCCTCCAACGCGCCGCGAAGCGCATTGGCCTCCGTTTCATACCGCGCGGCGCGTTCTGCGTCCCCTGCCTGTGCCGCGACAGGCGCAAAGCGGGAGAGCACATCAAGCAGCAGCATACCGAGCCACACGCTCTCTCCGCCGCCGTCCCCCACGCGGTCCATGCCATCGTTCCAATCCCCGCCGCCCATCAGCGGCAGGCCATGCGCTCCCTTTTCCAGCGTAAGGTCAATGGCGCGCGCGCAGTGCAGATACAACGGCTCCTCCTTCTCTCCCTCGCGCATCACGCAATACAGGTCGCGCTTTCCCTCCGGGATGGGCGCATCCACAAGATACGGCGCATGCTCGTTCCAGATGGAAGCGTCGCCCGTAGTCTCTGCATACGTAAGCGCTGCATATGGAAGGAAGAGTCTGTCATCCGTGATGCGGGTGCGCACACCGTTCGCAGGCGGGTGCCACCAATGCAGCACATCGCCTGCTTCAAACTGCCGCGCGGCGCACAGCAGGATATGTGCGCGCACGCGCGGCGCATCGGAATAAAGAAGCGAAAGCATATCCTGAAGCTGATCCCGGAAGCCGATTGCGCCGCCGCACTGATAATAGCCCGTGCGCCCGAGCACACGGGCGCTCCATGTCTGATACGGCAGCCACCCGTTCACGAGCACATCCATCGCCCGGTCCGGCGTTTTTACCTGCACCGCCCCGAGCCGTTCGCGCCACAGCGCGCGCACAGCGCCAAGGCGCTCCTGAGCAGCCTGCGTATCCGTGGAAAGCAGCGGTTCAACCGTCTCCGGCCGGTCTTCTCCCAACAAAAGTACAAGCGTGCGCGTTTCGCCTGGCGCCAGCACAAGCTGGGTGCGCAGCGCCGAAAAGCCCGTGCCGCAGTCCGTGCCCGCGGCATCCCAGATTTCCCGCGCCCAGCCGCCGGAAAGCACGTCCTCACGGTCCATTGAGCATTCCACCGAAGCCGCGCCGCCCGCCATAGCGATATATGCTGCGGTTTCCGCAGGTTCACGCAAATTCTCCGCATAGCATGCGCGGCCTTCAAACCGGGTGAAGATGCTTGCCGGGCGCGCCTGATCCCCGAGCACCCATTCCGCCGCGTACACAATGCCTATGCGCCGTTCCCGCAGCATGGGGTTGCGCAGGCTAAGGATGGAATACTTCACCGGCAGCGCCGCATCCACAAATACCGTAAGCTCCGCAGAAAGCTCCTCCGCTTCGGAGGAATAGCGCGTATAGCCGAAGCCGTGGCGCGTTTCGGTGCGCGCGCCGCGCGAAAGCGGCCCCTGCGTGAGCGTCCATGCCGTCATGTCCTCCGCATCATAAAGCAGAAGGATTTCCCCCTTCGGGTCGCGCACCGGGTCGTTTGCCCAAGGCGTGAGCTTGTGCTCCCGGCTGTTGCCGCACCATGTATAGCCGCCGCCGGTTTCTGTTACAAGCGTGCCGAAGCGCTCGTTTGCAATCACATTTGCCCAGGGAAGCGGCGTACTTTCTCCGGGGGAAAGGCGGATGACGTATTCATCCCCCGCATCGTTGAAGCCGCCGCAGCCGTTTGTGAACAGCAGCGGCTCTTCCTTCGGCGCAAATGCACCGCGCGCTTCCCGGCGCGGCGTGAACGCCGCAACCGGAATCTCCCGTGCAGCCGGTGTTGCGAACTGGCGGCTAAGGCTCTTTTTCGGATCGACAGAGACGAGCGTAAGCGCCGCAAGCACAGCGCGGTCTTCCTCAGAAAGCGCATAATCGTGCAGCAGATGCACGGTTTCATCCCCGCCTGCGCAGGCCTCGATCATATCCTGCAGCCTGAGCCGCAGCTCGCCTGCATATTCGTTTGGGTAAACGCCGAGAAACGCAAGGTCAAACCGCACGCCGCGTGCAGAAAGGTATGCGTGCAGTTCAAGAAGCGTTTTTGCCATGCGCACGGAAGCATGCCGGTCCACACGGAGCGTTACAAGGGGCAGGTCCCCCGAGATCGCGAGCTTCCAAAGCCCTGGGACGCCCGCGCATTTGCCCTCAGGCACCGAACGTCCCGTCGGGATGCCGAGGATCAGCCGCGCTGCGATGCGTTCGTACAGCGTTGCCCGGCCCCGCTCCACCCCCTGAAAGCGCAGCGCGCTCTCCGCATGCGCCCAAGCGAGGTCAAATGCCTCCGCCGCTTCCGCGCACATGGCTTCCGCCTCCGCAAGCGCAGCCCGTTCGCTTTCCGCCATGCCGAACACCAGCGTAAACTCCGCGCTTTCCCCCGGCCGGAGCGTCAGGTTTGCGCGCGCGCAAAGCCCGGGCTCAATGGGTGCGGATACGGTCTCGGGTACAGCCATAGGCGTTTTCATCGCGTCGGCGTATGTTTTGTTCCGCCCGAGATAAGAAAGCCGGTCCGCCGCATAGCGCACCTTGACAGGCCCTGTAAGGCGCGCATACGCCCAGCAGGCGGCCCGCCCCCTGCGCTCAAACAGCAGCGTCCCATTTACGAGCTTCGCATCCACCGTGAGCTTCACAAATGCCGGGTGCGCAAGGTCCTCCGCCTGCGTTGCAAGGGCGATCTCCGCGAACACGCCGAGCTCCAGTTCCCGCGGCGTATCCCCATCGTTTTTCAGCAGCAGATGCCGCACTTCCCCGTCGTGGCGTGGGGAGACGCATGCGAGAAGCCGGGACGTTATGCTGCCGTCCCTGCGTTCATAAGCCACTTTATGCGCTTCAAGCGTCACACGGTATGCATCGGCCGCAGCGTTGGCAGGCGCGGCGCCGAGCGACCAGACGCGCGCCCCATCCCGCACGAGGAAGTGGATGCCGGAATCGGTGCGCAGCGCATCCGGCCGGAAGCGCGTAAGCATCACGTCTCCGCATCGGCTGTAAGAAATGCCCCCATCCGTTAAAAATGCGGTATAGCGCCCATTTGTCAGCAGCTGCGTTTCGGGAAGCGCGCCCAGCCGCGTTACCACGCGCGGCCTGCTCTCCCTGCGTGGCAGCGGCTCCTCCTTCGGCGCTCCGCCGCTGCGGAATGCACGGATGGCAAGCGCAAGCGAGGGCCGTTTTTCCGCGAGCAGCAAGCGCGCCGCGCGCACCTCCGGCACGCACAGAAAATGCGCAGCAAGCGCGTTGCCCGTAAGCGCGTTTGCAGCTGCGCAAAGGCTCATGCCCTGATGGTGCGCCATGTAGCTTTTAACCGGTTCAAACGGCACGCCCTCGCGCAGGCGTTGCGGGGTGAAGTCAAGCGCCTCGTAAAAGCCGTACTGTCCAAGCGCGCCAAGCGTCTCCAGACGCACAAGGTTCTCAACGGCCGCACGCGGCTCCGCCATAAGTGCAAGCATGGAAGAATACGGCGAGATCACGCATTCCCGCTCCCGCGCGGGGGAAAGCGCCAGCGCATGCACGCCAAAGGCGCGGTATTGGTAATACATCGCCCGGTCGAATGCATAGTATCCCGATTCCGAAACTCCCCAGGGGGTGCCGGCCGGCACGGCGGTGCGCTGTGCGCGTACCGCCGCCATGCAGCTTTCAAACAGCAGGCTTCCTTCCGTCATTCCCGTAAACAGAACGGGCATCAGGTATTCAAACATGGTGCCGCTCCAGGAGATGAGTGTTCGCCCGCCGCCCGCATCCACAAGCAGGCGGGACAGGTTTTGCCAGTGTTCCGGATCCACCTGATGCAATGCGATGGCGATGAAGCTGGTAAGCCGCGATTCGGATGCCATAAGGTCATACCAGGATTTTGTGAGGGTTCCGGAAACACAGTCGAACCCAATATGAAACAGCTTTTTCTTTTCGTCGTAAAGCTTGCGGAAGTCCATGCCTTCCGCAAGCGCGCGCAGACGCTTCCCGAGCGCCGCTGCCTCAGGCGTTTTGAGTGCGGCAAGCGCGCTTTCCGCCGTGAGAAGGCAGCACGCGAGATTTCCGCTGTCCACCGTGGAAACATAGCGCGGCGCAAGCGGGGTAAGGGGAGAAAGGGAGTACCAGTTATAAAGATGCCCGTTCCACTTTTCCGCACGCTCCATGCGCTCCGCCATGGAGCTGAGGCGCAGGAGGAGAACCGAGGATTCGATCAGTCCAAGCGCATGCGCGGCCACAGCGGAAAGCATCGCCATGCCGATGTTTGTGGGAGATGTGTTTTTCACCGCAGTGCCAAGCGGCGCCTCCTGAAAATTATCCGGCGGCAAAAAACCGTTTTCCTCCGTGCAGAAGGTCTCAAAGTATTGCCATGTCCGTTTGGCCCAACCGAGCACGGCTTCGCGCGCGCCGGGAGAGAGCGACTCCCCGGCACGCGGCCGGTCCAACCGGAGCACAAGCGCGGGCGCTGAAAAAAACAACGCCGCAAGCAGAAGGCTTGCAATGGGCATGTGCCCCAGAAATGCGCTCGCGGCCATCAAAGCACCCGCAAGCAGGCATGGCCAAAGCAGCCTGCACGTTCCTACAATCCCTTGCTGCTGCGCTTTTTTGGAGGTTTCCGCCGCCGTCTGCCACTCAAGCATGTTGCGGTGGGAAACGAGCACGCGCCAGAGAGAACGCCCCATTGCATCCCCGTTTTTCACCGCAGCAAACGGCAGCGTTACAAATTCGAGCAGCGCTCTCTGCGCCGCCGTTGCGCGCTCGCGCAAAGCGCCCCATGCATCCCGCCCCCGGAAGCCCTGTGTAAAGAACGAACAAAGCAGGCTGCCCGCGTCCCAAAGGAAACCGTCCCAAAGAGCAACAAGCCCGATCCACACGTATGCGCCGCCGCCGAAATAGGGCATGAGCAAAAGCAGGTTGAACACCGCGGGGGCCAGGAGCGTGCGGCGCAGGTTATCCAGCATCTTTGCACGCGAAAGCAGAGAAAGCGGCGTCTTGTGAGGGCTGTCCGCCGCATCCTGCAGATGCGGCAGCAGGAACGGCAGAAGCTGCCAATCCCCACGCATCCAGCGGTGCTGCCGCTTCCACCAGGCGGAAAACGTGGAAGGCTCTCCATCATAGAACGCAACGTCCCCCATAAAACCCGCGCGCAGGAAGCAGCCTTCCAGAAGGTCGTGGCTGAGCACGGTGTTCTCCGGGATCCAATTTCGCAGTGCGGCACGAAAAACAGTTACATCAAAAATTCCCTTGCCGCCGAAGATTCCCGTGCCGAAAACATCCTGATAAAACTCGCTTGCGGCGGACGCGTAAAGATCCACGCCGCTTTCCCCGCTCACCAGGCGCGCAAACGGCGTTTTTACAGCGGAGGAGAGCGTCTGCCGCATGCGCGGGGCAATCACGCCATGGCCCTGACGCACTACGCCGTTCCGATCGGCCAGCGCGCGGTTAAGCGGATGCTCCATCGCACCGATGCACTTTGCGAGCGCACCCGGCGGCAGGACGGTGTCCGCGTCAAGCGTGAGGCAGTAGCGCACCTCTTTGGGGAGCGGTGCGCTGATGAGTGCAAACGGCCTGTCCTCCCCTACAGCAAGCAGCTCCACCAGATCGCAGAGCGCGCCGCGTTTGCGTTCACGCCCCATATATACTCCGTCAAAACGGGAAAGTTCCCGCTTGCGGTGCAGGAAAAAAAAGATGGGGGCGCCGCCCTTGGCATAGCGGTCGTTTAAAGCGTCCGTTTGCCGCTTTGCCTCCGCAAGCAGCTCCCGTTCCCCGGCGCGCCATTCCTCGGGCCCATCCTTAAAATCCCCCAGAACGGCAAAGCTGCAGTTTGAGAGCGGATTTGCAAGGTAGTGTGTTTCCAGCTGCGCAAGCGACGCAGCAACCGCATCTTCCGACAGGATGAGCGTTGGCACGACAACGAGCGTGCGCGCATGCGCAGGCACGCCGGAGGACAGCTCCATGCGCGGGATGCGCACGCTCTCCCGCCCCCACATGGCGATGCGCACGGCGAGAAAGCGACCAAGGCTCCACGCAGGCAGCAGCGAAAGCATGCACGGCACAAAGCCGCCCGTTGCGGCAAGCGCGATGAGCGATGCCGTAAGGACAAGCTCCCCTGCGGCAAACAGCGCAAGCTTCCGGTTTTCCGCGAGGCGAATGCGGCGCTTGTCCGGCCGGAGCGCATTGCTGAGCATGGATTCTCCTTCTTCAAAGAGATATGCGCCCACATGTGCAAGCCTGCCTTCCCCTTCCTGCGCCAACCGTACCGCCGTTTTTGCGACCACCGTCTCGGCTACGGAAAGCCGCCGCGCAAGGCGTTCCACACATGTGCGGTAATAGGCGCGCGTTGCCGCATCCATTTGCGCATAAACAGGGTCGCCCCGGAGCGCGGCCTCCACGCCGCTGAACCGCTCAAAAAAATCCCGGAAATCAAGCGAATCAAGAAATCTGAGGCTTGCGATTGCGCTCTGCATGCGCGCGGCGTTCTGGGCCTGAATGCGGCGATCCTTCCCGGTGAGCGCATCCGCATCGGCATCCGCCATGCGCAGCGCCGCATTCACCCGTTCAATCAGGCGATATTCGTCCCTTTCCTGCAACAGCGCCATAAGGCGTTCCACGCATGCCGGCCGCGCCTGCAAACCGGCGCGCTCCAGAATCATACCTGTGCGTTTGTCATCCCATGAAATGCGGCAAAGCGCGTCCGCAAGCTCCCTTGCGCGCCTATGCTCCTCCGCGCGGCGCGCGGCCGCCTCGCTCATCAGGCGCACCACGCGCACCGTGCAGAGGCGGAGCATGGCGGGCAGGGCGCAAAGCTCACGCATGGAAAGCGGGCTGACCTGCTGAAATGCGGTTAAGTAGCGCGTGAGCGCCGCATCGTCAATGCGTGCGCCGTGATGTCCGACAAGCCCCGCCGCAACGGAGTAGGCCCGCGCAAAGCCGACATGTTCCCCTTCGCGGTTTACGGGCAGCGTTCTATCCCGCAACTGTTCGCTCATGTTCGTAAGCGCCACGAGGCTTTTTTCCACAACATAAAACGAATCCAGCAGCGTTTCGGCTGCGGGGGAAAGCTCCACCCCTTCCCGCGCTGAAGCGCACAGGCGCTTATAATCGTTCAGGATGGCCCGCCGGTCGCCGCCCGGGTGCAGCGTTTCCGCAAAGCGCGCGCGCCGCGCGCGGCCTGCTGCGCGCGCAGCCAATTCCCTTGCGCGTTCTTCCAGCCGCTCCCCTTCCAGCGTTATGCCCACGAGGCCAAAAAACGCCCTGTTGACCGCCATATGCACAAATCCTCCTGAAAACTCGTATCCCCTATTCTTTCCGGGCGGTCCAAAAAAAACACGCGGCAGGCTTTTTGCCCGCGCGCGTTTCAGGAAGATTCATTTTATTTATGTTTGAAACCGGTTTCGCATGGCCGGCCCACGTTCAAAAAACGGCGCCCTGTTCTTACTTCGGCTCCTCTGAAGTATGCAGCTTTCCCTCGGCAGGCTTCCCCCGTTCCGCGCGCCTGTCAAGCAGCGCATTGAGGGAAAGCCCCGCCACGGCGAACACGCCGCCGATCCATTCCTGCGCAGAGCCGCCCGCGCCGGAAAGCGCATCCAGCACAAGCCCCATAAACACCTGCCCTACGAACAGGATCAGCGTGAGCTGAAACGCAGGCATGCGCGGCGTTACGAAGCTTTGCACGGACACCGTGATCACGCCCATCAGCCCGCCGAAATAGGCCCAAAGCGGCACGGCGGCCACGGCTTCAGGCAAAGGCGACGCACCCTGCATCAGGCAAGTGAAAAGCCACACGCAAAGGGACACGGAAAGCCCCACGGAATAATTGTACCACGTGCTCACAAAAAGGCTTGTTTTTTCCGCAAGCAGCGCGTTTACGCTGCGCGAAAGCACGATCGTGACGCCCATAAAGAAGGAAAGCAGCACGGGAAGTATGGCGGTTTTTGCGCCGTAAAGCATGCATCCGATGCCCGCCGCCGTAAAGAGAAGGCCGATGAGTTTTGCTCCGTTGAAGCGCTTTACGGGCATGTGAAACAAACCGAACTGATCCACCAGGAGGGAGGCCACCGTCTGCCCCAGCAGGCTCAGCGCAACCATTGCCGAAACGCCTATGCCGCCGGTGTAGGCCGCGTTGTTGCAGACGACCGTGATCACGCCGATCGCACCGCCGAGGAACACGCCCGGCTTAAGGCCGCGCACCGCGAACACGCGCTCCCGGCGCACGAGCGCAATCAGCGAGGCGGGCACAATCCCCACCGCATGGATCATGACTGTGGAAAGATGCGTCCCATATGCATTTGAAAGCGTTCCGTTGACCGTAACCATCGCCGAAACCAGCATGGCAGTGGCAAATGAAATCAAATAATACATCGCTTCGCTCCTTTTACGCCCACTAGCATACGGCGGTAGCTTGACAAACAATAGGACATATGTCATATTGTTTCAAAAGGAGATGAAATCGATGCAACAGCTTCCGCTTTCCGGGCCGCAGCGTCATGCAATGGCTGCGGCAGGCCTCCCGGCAGATGCGCTTTGCGGCGCAGTTGCGCTCCGCTTCGCGCCGAGCGAGTCCATTTGCACGGCAGGGCATCCGCTTGCCTATTTCATGCTTGTCCTCGCCGGGCGTGCGAAAGCAAGCGTCCTTGCGGAAAACGGGCGCGAGCTTCTGCTGTGCTTTTCTCAGGCGGGCGACATCATCGGCGATCTTGAGCTGATGCTCGGCACATTTACAGCCGAAACGAGCATCCGCGCCCTGACGGACGTGGTGTGCGCAGGCGTGCCGCTTGCGCGCAACCGCGACGCGCTCTGCACGCATACGACTTTCCTGAACCGGGTCGGAGCCGCCCTTGCCGGCAAGCTCAAGCGCAGCACGGAAAACTGCTCCCATATTATCCTTTATCCTCTGGAAACGCGCCTTTGCGCCTACATCGCCGCCACGGCACACGGCGGCCTGTTTGCGGAACCGCTCACGGAAACGGCCGGTTTGATCGGCACGAGCTACCGCCACCTGCTGCGCTCGCTTGAGCAGCTCGCTGCGGAAGGGCTCATCGAGCATGCCGGGCGCGGGCGCTACCGCATTGTGAACGCTGCGGCGCTCCATACGCGCGGGAAAGGGCTATATTCGCTTCCCTGACACAACCCGTTCGCGGGATGTTGTTTCGCATTGCTCCGCGCTGCGCGCATGATGCGGAACCTTACAAAGAAAGCAAAAATGTTCCCGCTTGCCTGCGCCGGGCCATTTCATTTTGCTCCTGCCGCTCCTGTTCCAGACGGGTTTGCGTAAAACCAAGCTCATGCTCCGTCATAAGCGTTTTGCCGATGAGCTCCAGCGTGCTGCCAAGGGGTGCAACCTCCTCAATGATAGAAAGAGCATAACGGTAGCCCATGTAAAACGCATAGCGCAGCGTTCCGCAAGCCCCTTCGCCCCATGCTATTTCGGCGGATGTCAATTGCTCGTCAGCGGTTTCACCGAGTTGCCCATGCAAATCCACAAGCAATTCATTCACGTGCTTCCGCTTTTCATAATAAGCGGAATGCCGCTGCGTTTCAGGGGCACGGAGGATTGCTTCTCCAACAAACTGTTCAAACGGCCGCTCATCGGCATCCGCATCATCCGCAAAGTATTGATGAAAGCCAACGTAAACGCCGCGCGTAAAACTGAATTTCAAGGCATACTTCAGGCTGTCCCAATGGGTCGCCTCCACTTCCGCCAGGCTTTTTCTTTGCCCCTCGTTCAGCATTGCAGCAAGCGCCTGTCCGGCTTCCGCGCAGCTCTGTTCGCCCGCTTCAAAGCCAGTATCCGCCAGCTCTTTTTTGTGCGCCGCAAGGATTTTATTCAGCAGTTCATCGGCAAACATTCTTTTGCTCATTGCTTCTAATTCGGATTTGATGTTCATGGTATCCTTTCTCCTCATATTTTGTTTCACTTGTATAAATGCTACGGTATTACGAATTTATTATACGTCTTATCTAACTAATAATCAAGTTTTCTGCGAACTATAATATACGCAATAGCAAAGCAAGCGAGTGATTATTTATGAAAGATGTCTTAAAGGAAATTACGAGACTTCGTATAAAGCGAAAGTGGTCGGAATATGAGTTGGCAAAAAACTCGGGGCTGACTCAATCTACAATCTCCACTTGGTATCGAAAAAACCAAACGCCAACGATACAGACATTAGACAAGGTGTGCAAAGGATTTGGAATTACGCTTTCGCAATTTTTTGCGGAAGGTGATGATGCGGTCTTTCTTACACCAGTACAAAAGGAAATGTTGGACAGTTGGTCCGCGTTAAACGAAGCGCAAAAGCAGCTCATTCTGGACTTACTAAAAAGCATGTAGCAAGAAAAGCTGGCTTTCGTACGCCTGCATGAGAGGATTGTTGTACCCCCCTCCCGCAAACGGCGTTTGAGACGTTGCCGGACGTGTACGTACACGCCTCTGTGGACAACCAACGATGGGCTTATCGCGTTATAAAACAGGCTCCCGCCCGGTTCGGACAGGAGCCATTTTTCTGTTTTTCTACCCCTTACTTTTGCAGTTCCGCAAGCCTTGCCTTCTGCTTTTCGAGCAGGGCTTTGGCGTTTTCGAGCTTCTGCCGCTCCTCCGCGATGACCCGCTCCGGAGCCTTGGCCACGAAGCCCGCGTTGTTGAGCTTGCCCTCCGCGCGTGCGATGTCGCCTTCCGTCTTGCTGATTTCCTTCTTCATGCGCTCAATTTCCTTGTCGATATCCACAAGGTCCGTAAGCGGAATGAAGGCTTCCGCAAGCTGTCCCACCACGGAAACCGCGTTTTCCGGCACGCCGGCTTTGTCAAGCTGCACATGGATGCGCTCTGCGCCGGCAAGCCTCATGACATAAGGCGAAGCTTCCTCCATCGCCGCCGCATCGTCCGCATGCGCGACAAGCGTCATGGAAACGCGCTTTGCCGGCGGCACGTTCATCTCCGCGCGCACGTTGCGGATGGAGCGGATGAGATCCATCACGCCCTCCATCGTCGCCGCCTCCCGCGGGAATTCCAGCGCCGCGTCATACTGCGGCCATGCGGCGCGCATGATGGTCTCCTCCGCGCCAGGCAAGTTCTGATAAAGCTCCTCCGTAATGAACGGCATGAACGGATGCAGGAGCTTCATGGAGCTTGCGAGCACATGCACGAGGATCGCGCGCACGTTTGCTTTCGCAGCGGCATCCTCGCCGCTGAGGCGCGACTTTGCCATTTCGATGTACCAATCGCAGAACTCCGTCCAGATGAAATCGTAAATCTTCTGCGCGGCAAGGTTCAGGTCAAACGAATCAAGGTTGCCCGTCACTTCCTTTGCGATGGTGTTCAGGCGGTGGAGAATCCACTTGTCCGCCATGTCAAGCGCGGTGCGGTCGATCTCGCCCGGCGCTTCTTCGCCCAGGTTCATCAGCACAAAGCGCGCGGCGTTATAAACCTTGTTGCAGAAGTTGCGCGCCGCTTCCACCTTCTTGCTGTAAAAGCGCATGTCGTTTCCCGCGCTGTTGCCGGTGATGAGGCTGAAGCGCAGCGAATCCGCGCCGTAATCCTTGATGATCTCCAGCGGGTCGATGCCGTTGCCGAGGGATTTTGACATCTTCCTGCCCTGCTCGTCGCGCACGATGCCGTGAATATAAACCGTGCTGAAGGGCTTTTGCTTCATCACCTCTTTGCCGAACACGATCATGCGCGCCACCCAGAAGAAGATGATATCATAGCCCGTCACAAGCGTTGCGGTCGGGTAAAAATACTTGAGCGCCTCCGTCTCCTCCGGCCAACCGAGCGTGGAGAACGGCCACATGCCGCTTGAGAACCAGGTGTCGAGCACATCCTCATCCTGATGCATGGGCGCGCCGCACTTCGGGCATTTTTCCGGCGCTTCCGCGGAAACCACCGTTTCGCCGCAGGCGTCGCAATAATAAGCGGGGATGCGGTGGCCCCACCAGAGCTGGCGGGAGATGCACCAATCCCGGATGTTTTCCATCCAGTTATAATATGTTTTGTCGAAGCGCTCCGGCACAAACTTGATCTCGCCCGAACGCACGGCCTCAAGCGCAGGCTCTGCAAGCGGTTTCATATCTACAAACCACTGTTTGGAAACGAGCGGTTCCACCGTGGAATGGCAGCGGTAGCATGTGCCCACGTTGTGCGCATACGGCTCCACCTTCACAAGGTTGCCCGCCGCATCAATGTCCGCAACGAGCTGCTTGCGGCACTCCATGGTCGTTAGGCCCTCGTATGCGCCGCCGAGCTCGTTGATGTGGCCGTCGTCCGTGAATACGCGCAGCACGGGCAGCCTGCAACGCACGCCAACCTCGAAATCGTTCGGGTCATGCGCAGGGGTGATTTTCACCGCGCCGGTGCCAAATTCCATCTCCACATATTCATCCGCCACGATGGGGATCTCCCGCCCCACCACGGGGATGACCACCGTTTTGCCCACGATGTCCGCATAGCGTTCGTCCGCCGGGTTCACGGCAATGGCCGTATCGCCCAGAATGGTTTCCGGGCGCGTCGTCGCCACGGTGATAGAATAGGATTTGTCGGGCGCATCGTAACGCACATGCCAAAGATGGCTATTCTGCTCCTCATATTCCACCTCGGCATCCGAAAGGGCCGTCTTGCACGTGGGGCACCAGTTGATAATGCGGTCGCCCCGGTAGATGAGCCCCTTGTTGTAAAGCTCCACAAACACCTTCGTGACAGCTTTGTTGCAGCCCGCGTCCATGGTAAAGCGCTCGCGTTCCCAATCGCACGAGGAGCCGAGCTTTTTCAGCTGCTGCACGATGCGTCCGCCGTAAACGCGCTTCCATTCCCATGCCCGCTCCAAAAACGCTTCCCGGCCAATGTCGCGCTTGTCGATGCCTTCCTTTGCCATCTGCTCCACAATCTTCACTTCCGTGGCAATGGAAGCATGATCGGTTCCGGGGAGCCAAAGCGCCTCGTATCCCGCCATGCGCTTGTAGCGGATCAGCACATCCTGCAGCGTTTCGTCAAGCGCGTGCCCCATATGGAGCTGGCCCGTGATGTTCGGTGGCGGGATCACGATGCAGTACGGCGGTTTGCCGGTGTTGGGCTCGGCATGGAAGTACCCGTTCTTCTCCCATGTTTCATACAGCCTGTTTTCCACAGCGCTGTGGTCGTATGCCTTGGGCATTTCCCTGTTCATTGGGTCAATCCTCCTGTTTCTGTTCGGTTCATAAAAAAAGAGCAATTCGCCTTCAAAGGACGAAATGCTCGCGGTACCACCTTTGTTGGGCTTGCGCATGGCACAGCCCCACCTCATGCGCCTTAACGCGGCGCGCTCGTTCCGGCTTACCCAAACCCGCTCGGCCGGAATGCTCCGAAGCGACCTTCCGCGCCTGCCCGCCGACAGCCCTTGCAGCCGGTGAAGCCGTCTCTCTGATGCAGGATGGAGCGCGTACTCCTCTTCTTCAACGCAATCGTTCAATTATGCTTTAGTTTATGCGGAATGCGGGCATTTGTCAAGCATCCGGCGGATTTTCCTTCACCTCGCATGTGCAGGTTTCGCAGCACCGTTTAACTTAGCAGCAAAGGAGCGCACGGTTCTTCCGTGCGCTCTTATTTCACCGAACCCCAATTGACAGTCACTTGACCGTATGTTATACTATACACAAACAAAGGCAAGGAGGTTCTCATGATCGGTCTTTTGCCCGGCTCCACGATCGAGGTGGAGCTTTCGCGCCGCGGCATTGCGGAAGACCTCCTCGCGCCGATGTTCCTGGCCGGCGGGCTCGTGCTTTCGCAGGTAGCGGAAATCACCGGGCTTGCGCCGCACACCATACAAAACTGGGTGAAGCGCGGCTTCGTTTCCCCACCCCGCGGCAAGCGCTATGCGCGCGATCAGCTTTCACGGCTGCTCATCATCAACGCTTTGAAGGATTCGTTGCAGATTGAAAGCATTATCGCCCTCTGCGCACATGCAGGCGCATACATGGGAGCAGACGGCATGAGCGACACGGCGCTCTACTGCCGCTTTACGGACGCGCTCGGCGCCCTTGGCGCGGGAATTCCCGCGCGCGGGGCGATGCGCACGGCCGTGGAAGCGTCGCTTGCGGATTACGCCGAACCCTATGCAGGCGCAAAGGCACGGCTGCTGAACGTGCTCGAAATTATGCTGCTTGCGTATTCTTCCGGCGTGCTGCATCAAAACGCGCAGCGCCTGCTTAAGACGCTCGATTTATAACCATTACGGGGGAGGAATCATACATGCTTGCTTGGTGGGAATCGCTGGATGCACTGGAACGCGGCTTTGCTTTCGTTGCATTTCCGGCCACAGCGCTGCTGTTGATCCAGATGGTGCTGACGCTCATCGGCCTTGGCCACGATGCGGATGCCGACCTGGATCTTACCATCGACATTGACGGCGACGGTGTGCCGGATATCCCGGACATCAGCGCCGCAGACGCAGCTTCCATCGGAGACCATGACGCAGGGGTTGGGGCGGGCCTTCAGCTTTTCTCCCTGCGCGGGATCATCGCGCTCTTCGCCGTCGGCGGCTGGGTCGGGCTTGCCTTTTTGCGCAGCGGCACGGATCGCGGCCTTGCGGTGCTGCTTGCCGTTGCAGCAGGCGCGCTTGCGATGGTTTTAACGGCGCTTATTCTCAAATCCTTCTTGCGGCTGCAATACAACGGCACGCTTGATGTGCGCAACGCCGTGGGTCTTTCCGGCACGGTCTATCTCACCATCCCGCCTGCGCGCAGCGAAACGGGTAAAGTGACGCTGCTTTTGCAGGAGCGATTGACGCAGATCGATGCCGTGACGGATTGCGAAACGCCCATCAAAACCGGGGCGGAAGTTGTGGTTGTGGGCGTATCCGGAAAAACGACGCTGATCGTGCAGCCGAAAGGCTGAGCGGTCGTTTCATACAATGTCAGGCATAAAATGAAATGAATGCAATAAGGGGGTAAAATCAAAAATGCCAGGAATGGAAGGAATCATCGCCGCAGTCGTTATCGCAGTGCTGCTGTTCTCGCTGCTTCTTGTGCTGCTCACGCGCTACAAGAAGTGCCCGTCGGATAAGATCATGGTCATTTACGGCCAGGTGGGCCGCAACAAGGATGGTTCAAGCAAATCGTCCATCTGCATTCACGGCGGCGCAGCATTTGTCTGGCCGCTCGTGCAGGCATACCAGTTTCTGGATCTCACGCCGATGTCCCTGCAGGTAGACCTTGTCAACGCGCTTTCCCGCCAGAACATCCGCGTAGACGTTCCCTCTCGCTTCACGGTTGGCATCTCTACCGAGCAGGGCGTCATGCAGAACGCGGCGGAACGGCTGCTTGGCCTGAGCCTTGCTTCCATCCAGGAGCTTGCCAAGGACATCATTTTCGGCCAGCTGCGTCTCGTTGTGGCCACGATGGATATCGAGGAGATCAACACCGACCGCGACAAGTTCCTTGAAGCGGTTTCCCGCAACGTGGAAACCGAGCTCAAGAAAATCGGCCTTCGCCTCATCAACGTGAACGTAACCGATATCAGCGATGAGTCGGGCTACATCACCGCGCTTGGCCGCGAAGCCGCCGCAAAGGCCATCAACGATGCGAAGAAATCCGTTGCCGAAAAGGAACGCGACGGCGCCATCGGCGAAGCGAACGCCAATATGGATCAGCGCATCAAGGTGGCGCAGGCAAACGCGACCGCCATTCAGGGTGAAAACGATGCGCGCATCGATGTGACGCGCTCCAACGCCAAACTGCGCGAGCAGGAAGCGGAAGCCCAGCGCATCGCCACCGCAGCGGAAAAGGTACAATCGGCAAAAGCGCTCGAGGAATCCTACTCCGCGGAGCGCGCCGCAGAAGAAGCGCGCGCGGCGCGTGAAAAGGCCACGCTTGAGGCGGACATCATCGTGAAAACCGAAGTGGAAAAGCGCCGCATCGAGCTGGAAGCCGAGGCGCAGGCGGAGCAGATCCGCCGCAAAGCCCGCGGCGAAGCGGACGCAATCTACATGCGCATGGAAGCGGAAGCCCGCGGCGCGCAGGAAATGCTCATCAAGCAGGCGGACGGTTTCACGCAGGTTGTGGCTGCGGCGGGCAATCCTTCCGATGCGCTCCGGCTGATGCTTGCGGACAAGATGGAAGCTCTGATGCAGATTCAGGTGGACGCCATCAAGAACATCAAGATCGACAAGGTGACCGTTTGGGACGGCGCGAACGGCGAAAAGAGCGCCACGGCGAACTTCCTTTCCGGGATCGTCAAGAGCATCCCGCCCATGCAGGAGCTGTTCGACATGGCGGGCATGCAGCTGCCAAGCTACCTCGGCGCGCCCAAGGCTGAAGAAGCGCCCGCGGCCACAGAGGTCACGGCGGAATAAGCAGCCTGTCGAAAAACCTTGGGGTTGTTAAGGGGCCGCAGCCCCTTAAGTTGATTCCGGCTTTAACGACATGCGCGTCAAAACGGATGAAACCCTAGAGGGTTTCACACGTTGCGGGGTTTGCCGCCCGGGAGCGAATGCGAGAGGCAAACCCCGAGAAAACTCGAAAAAGTGGCTGTGAGCCACTTTTTCGACAGTCTCAAGCGGGAATGCCTATGGCATTCCCGCTTGTTTTGCTTGGTTTAGAGCGATCCCGCCGCCTTACCGGTTCACTCAGGAGCCGGAACTCAGCGATGTGCTGGCGATCACCTCATACACCACGTTTACCTTCGCAGTCACAGAAAGTTCGCCTGTGCTCACGGAGATGCCTTTTGCATCATTCGATGCAGCCATATCAGCCGCAGGGAATTCCCGCACAGTTTCATCATATACATACGGTTGGTAGCTTGCACTCACTTCATTCACAGAAACAGGGATCGGCGCAAGCTCAACGCAGAGTGCTGCAGCCATGGCATTCGCCTTGCCCCGCGCCTCCACTACGGCCGCAGTAAGCGCATCCTGATATGCTCCGCTTGAATCGGATACCGTAAAGGCAAGGCCGTATGTGCTCGTCGCGCCTGCGGCGATTGCATCTGTAATCACCTTTCCGACCGTTTCAATTTCACGCACCGTAATGCTCAAGGTATTTCGCATGGAGTATCCCACAAGTTCGGCAGGGGATTTGTTGTAGTTGTATTCTTCCCCCAAATGGATGTCTTCTGTTTGGATGTCCGCTTCCTGCACGCCGTTCGCTTTCAGCGAAGCGAGCACGGCATCCGTAAGCTCTGCGTTTTTTTGTTGGGCATCCTCCGCCTGCTTCTGCGTAGTCTTAATCACGATGGAAACCGTTGCAAGATCCGGCGTCAGTTTCACTTCCCCTTCGCCGCTCACAGTGAGCGTCTCACGCTCGGATGCTTCCTGCGTGATGTGCACATCCGGTGAAATCACCGTAGATTGGGGCTGCGCCGTCTGTGCAATCTGCTCTTCGGACTTGCATGCACACAGCAGAGCCATGCACAGAAGCGCGCAGCACAGAAGGATCGTTTTCTTTTTCATTGTTTCTTCTCCTCATACAGTTTATTGTCACCATCTCCGTTTTTCCGGATTCGCGCTTTCCGGCGTTTGCGTGCCGCACGGATGCACAGCAGCACCACAGCGACGACGGCTGCCAGCACCAGAAGCACCGGAAGCGCCGATATGAACCAGACAAACGCATCCGCAAAGAACACGCCCACGCCGTTGAGCGAATCCGAAAAGCCAGCCTTGATGCGCTCGCCCACGGTTTTTTCCGCCGCCGGGCCTTCCCGGTAAACGGTTTCATATACCGTGATGTCGATCGTGGTGTACTCAATCAATGCGTCATAGCGGCGCAGCTCGCCGGTCAGCGCTTCGATCTCCATCGTTACGCGGGCAATCTCCGTTTCAAGGGTAATCACATCCGCAAGGTTATCGGTTTCCACAAGGATATTTTTGAGCCGCTCGAGCTGCACTTTGAGCACCTCAAGCCGCGTTTCACTATCGAAATACTCCGCGGTCACATCATCGGTGTAAGCCTGCTCGCTCCGCACGGTTCCCATCGTCTTCACATCGCTGAAGAACGCCTCTGCGCCCGCAGCGGGAACGCGCAGGGAAAGCGTTGCCGTGCGCCCGCTGTCCCCGTAAACCTCCGGCTTCTTTCCATCGATATACGAACTTTGAAGGTAGCCGCCCGCCGTTTTCAACCGTTCTTTCAATGCGGTGAGCAAAGAATCGAACGCATCCGTTTCCAGCCGGATCTCGTAGGTCAAAATCACCTTACGGCCGCCGTACTGCTCCCCCGCGGCCTCCGATCGCATTGCCTCCTCGGTGCTTCCCGAAAGCCCGTATGAGGCATCGTATGCGACGCTTTTGCCAGACTCCATGGGCTCCTTCTGCGGTTGCTCACCCGGCATGGAATACCCCGTAGAATAATCCGCCGCCTCGTTCCGAGCCGAGCAACCCGCCGCCAAGAGCGCAGCCAACAGCACCGCGGCAACAACCTTTAAGCTTTTCCGTTTCATTGGGATCGTTCCTCCTTGCGTTTCTTTCAGTTTCCAGATTGCGGGCATGGCATATATTTCATTATACCCTATCCTTATAACGCAGGCGAGTACTTTATGGTTGCGAACCTTTTTAAATTGTGGTAAACTATCTCTTGTAATTTCGCCGGAATGATGGAATTGGCAGACGTGACGGACTCAAAATCCGTTGGTAGCGATACCGTGTGGGTTCAAGTCCCACTTCCGGCACCATGACGAGTGTTCTTACAGCATTTGAAAGGCTGTAAGAACACTCGCTTTTTATACAGCGAGTTCACAGGGGGCGTAGTTGACGACTACGCCTTTTCTTGTATTTACGGACACTTCCGGGATCGGCAGGGGCAGCACCGTTGGAATCTCGATCATTCCGACACAGTTATAGTGAATACGAAGCCGCTGTTCCCATACGCCGTCGATCTTCTCCGCATTGAATACTTCGATCTTCTCAATCAGTTCGTTCAGCATCCGGGGTGTCAGTTTCCGCGCTCTGGTGTACTTGCGGACAAGACCGATAAACATATCCGTCGTCATGGAACGGCTGCTCTGCTTCTCTATCTCGGAGCGCAGCTTTTTTATTTTCTCCGCCAGTTCCTTTTGCTCGTCCTCATATCGCCGGGACATTTTTGCGAAGCGGTCATCAGAGAGCTTGCCGGAAACATTGTCCTCATAGATACGCTCAAAGAGGCCGTCCAGTTCTTCGTCACGGGCAAGGAGCGATTTCAGTTCCTTTTCCTTCAGCTTGCGGTCTGTCTGCTCCGCCTGCTGGGAATGACCGATCACCGCTTTTACAAACTCGTCCTTATAGAGGCTGGCGAATTTCGTCAGGCGCCGTATCTCTCCCAGCACCACTTCCTCCAGGAAGTCCACACGGACATGATGGGTAGAGGTGCAGGTGCCACGGTTGCCCTTGTAGTTGGAGCAGTTGAAATACTTGATCTCCGGATTGCCCTGATTGAAGTGGAAGTGAAGATTGCTGCCGCAGTCAGCACAGACCAGCAGGCCGGAGAACATATTGTGCTCGCCTTCGTTAGTGCGGCGCTTGCGGATTTTGCCCCGCTTCTGCTGTACCTGCTCAAAGACGGACCGTTCAATGATCGGCTCGTGGACGCCCTTGAAGATGACCCAATTCTCACGGTCATTCTCCAACCTCTTTTTGTTCTTGTAGGATTTGGAATAGGTCTTGAAGTTGAGAATGTCGCCACAATACTCCTGCAAAGACAGAATTTTGGTCACGGTGGAACTGTTCCACTTGGTAGCGGGCTGCTGCTTGCCCTTTCCGGGCCGCTTGATGCCCTTTTTCAGCCAATAGGCACGCGGGGTAAGGATTTCATCCCGTTCAAGCTGTGCTGCAATCTGTTCCGTCCCATAGCCCTCCAGGGTCATGCTGTAAATCCACCGAACCACCTGAGCGGCTTCGTCGTCCACAATCCAGCGTTTT
Source organism: Christensenella sp. UBA1685 (assembly GCA_002320595.1). Classification (GTDB taxonomy): domain Bacteria; phylum Bacillota; class Clostridia; order Christensenellales; family CAG-138; genus UBA1685. The sequence continues at coordinate 458 of DCKB01000030.1, read as the reverse complement.
GGATTGTTGGGGGCTTTGATGTAACCGTAGGGAGGCTGGCCCATCGGCTCGCCTGCATTCCCCTTGATCTTGTTGCTGATACGCCGTTTCTTGCTGATGTCGCGGGCGTACCACTCATTGAACAGATTGCGGATCGGCGCCAACTCGTTCTCGCCCTCGGCGGTGTCGATGTTGTCAGATACTGCCACCAGGCGAATGTCATGCTCCGGGAAAAATTCCTCGGTCAGCCTGCCGACCTCAATGTAGTTACGGCCCAAGCGGGAAAGGTCTTTGACAAATACCGCAGCGGCCCGGACCTGCTCAAGCTGCTGGATCATCTCCACAAAACCAGGGCAATCCATCGTGACGCCGGAAATACCGTCATCCAGGAAATGGATCAGGTTGGTGTAGCCTTTCTCCTTCGCCACTTTGGTCAGCAGCTTTTTCTGGAAAGAGATTTGTCAAGGGTGTTTTCTCCA
>DCKB01000043.1 GCA_002320595.1 Christensenella sp. UBA1685 | reverse complement strand
CGGCCAAAAGGCCGCGCCCCGAAATTATATAATATATGAATTAATTAACATACCGTAAACTTGAAAGCCGGATAATTGACGGGAATTTTTTTAAAAGGTTATAATAAATGAAGGGAATATTTAGTAAAGCAAATATTTGAAAGGGAGGGGAGATGGCGAAAGAATACTGTATAGCCGGCATGGATTCGTATTCCGGACGGACGAGCCATGAGAAAAACCAGAGACGGCTATGATAAGACGATTAAGTTCTACAACTTAGATAGTAGCAAATATTACTATTTCGGTTGGGTTAAGACCAAGAACAATACCATATCAGGTGATATTTATGTTCACAATACAAACTGGCTGTATTGAAGTAAGCAGGGAAAGGCTGAACGGAAAAGCTGCAAACAGTGCTTGGCGGGCCGCTCTTGTCGTTGCTCTTGTGGTAATGATGAGCATGTTGACAATTGCCTGCAGCCCGTCGCCGCTTCAAGAGAAGTTGGAGATGACTGGTGAGCAGCTCCGTGATCTGGAGAAATACCTCCTCGCAGAAACCGAAATCGTGCTGGTTGATGCGGCTCCTTCCGAGAATCCCATTGTGGAAGATATCGGAGAAGGCTTTCTTGCGTACGATGTTCAAACGGATGGCGGCCAAACCTGCCTGCTGATTATAGGCGATGAAAACAAGAGCTTTGTGGCAATCCTGGATGAAAACGACTCTATGATCAGTGGCCTAATCGATCAGGGCGTTTTGCCAACGTATTTTGCAGAACACTATGATTGAGTTCAAAAAATGCATTGGAACACACAAAAGCGCGGCATTTTTGATGCCGCGCTTTTATCCTTTACAAATACTAGGGCGGGGTATATAATCACACCATGAAATATACCCATACGGGGTATTGCACGATAAAGGAAAGGAGGCGCCTATGGAACGGAGGAAAGCGGCTGTAAGGCCGGAAAAGGAGCAGTGCCATTGCCGGGAAAAGCACACGCCGCGCAGCGAGGAAGCGCAGCGGCAGCTGCAAAACCGCTTGAACCGCATGATCGGCCAACTCAACGGCATGAAAAAGATGCTGGATGAAAACCGCTATTGCGGCGACATTCTCATCCAGATTGCAGCGGTGGAGCGTGCTTTGCAAAGCTTTGGGTATATTATTTTAAAGGACCACATGGAAACCTGCGTCGTGGAAGGCGTGAAGAACGGCGACCTTGCGGTTGTGGATGAAGCGGTGGAGCTGATGAAGAAGCTCAAATAAAGGGGACGGTGAAATGAGAACGGAAAAATTCAGCGTGACTGGCATGACATGCGCCGCATGTGAAGCGAATGTGACCCGGAGCGTGAAAAAACTCAACGGCGTTTCAGAAGTGACAGTCAGCCTGCTGGCGAACCAGATGCGCGTCAGGTTCGATGAAAATACGGTAGGCACAGCGGAGATCCTCCGCGCAGTCACGGATGCGGGGTATGGCGCTGCGCTGCTTGAGCAAAGCAAGAAGCAGCAGGAAAGTGGCTTCCGCGGCGAATGGCAGCGCCGGCAAGAGGAGACGCTGCAAAACCAACGGGGCATGAAACGGCGGCTTGTGATTTCCATTGCTTTGCTTGTTCCGCTTATGTATGTTGCGATGGGAGAGATGCTGGGCTTGCCGGTTCCCGCCTTTTTGAGCGGCATGGAAAATGCGCTGATCTCAGCGTTTACACAGTTCCTGATCGCTCTGCCGGTTTTGTTTGTTAACAGGAAGTTCTTTACATCCGGCTTTCATGCGCTTCTGAAGGGTGCGCCGAACATGGACTCGCTTGTTTCAGTTGGTTCAGGAGCATCCATGTTATACGGCATTTTTGCGATATACCGCATGGCGCATGGCTTTGGCCATGACGATATGCAGGCTGTGCACCAATATGCACACTCGCTTTATTTTGAATCGGCAGCGATGATCCTTACACTCGTTAGCGTTGGAAAATATCTGGAAGCGCGCTCAAAATCCAAAACCTCTGATGCGCTTGGAAAACTTGTGAACCTTGCGCCAAAAACGGCGACTGTAATCCGGGATGGCATGGAACAGATCATTCCGTCTGAGCAGGTCGTTGCCGGAGATATCGTTGTGATTAAGCCGGGGCAGAGCATTCCGGTGGATGGCGTGGTCACCGAAGGGTATGGCTATGTTGATCAGGCTGCCATCACAGGGGAAAGCATCCCGGTGGAGAAGGGCGCTGGCGATACCGTCATCTCTGCAACGATCAACAAAAACGGGACATTCCGCTTCCGCGCCTCGCGCGTGGGGGAAGACACCACGCTTGCCCAGATCATCCGTCTGGTGGATGAAGCCGGCAGCACCAAAGCGCCGATCGCACGGCTTGCGGACAAGATCAGCGGCGTGTTCGTGCCGGTGGTGATGGGCATCGCCGTGCTTGCAGGCGCTGCATGGATGTTCGCAGGAGAAAGCTTTGAATTTGCGCTCAATTGTGCGGTTTCGGTGCTTGTGATCTCCTGCCCGTGCGCGCTCGGCCTTGCAACGCCGGTCGCAATTATGGTGGGCACGGGAAAGGCAGCGGAATACGGGATCCTGATCAAATCGGCGGAAAGCCTGGAAAATTTACATACGGTGGACACCGTCGTTCTGGATAAGACGGGAACCATCACCTCTGGCCATCCGGCAGTCACGGATATAATTGTTCTTGCTTCGGGCGTGGCGGAGCGCGAATTCCTTGCAGAAGCTGCATGCGCAGAATCCGGCAGCGAACATCCGTTGGCGGCTGCTGTGGTGGAGAAGGCAAAGGCCGAGGGCATCTTGTATGACGCGCCGGATCGGTTCGAGATAATTGCCGGGCGCGGCGTGCGCGCTGAAGCGGCAGGAAAAACGATCCTTGCGGGCAACGCTGCGTTCCTGCGTGAGCAGGGCGTTTCCGGCGTGGACAGCGATGCCGTACACAAGGCGGTTGAGCGCCTTGCCGCAGCTGGCAAAACCCCGCTTCTGTTTGCACGGTGCGGTACGGTAAGCGGCGTGATTGCTGTGGCGGATACCATTCGTGAAACGAGCCGCGCGGCAATCCGGCAATTTCAGACAATGGGTCTTCAGGTGGTGATGCTCACCGGGGATAACCGCCTGACGGCACAAGCCATCCGTGAGGAGCTTGGTATCGCGGAAGCGATCTCGGATGTGCTGCCCACGGACAAAGAAGCGTGCGTCCGCGCGTTGCAGGAAAAGGGGCATAAGGTTGCCATGGTGGGCGACGGCGTGAACGATGCGCCGGCACTGATGCGCGCGGATATCGGCATTGCAATTGGCGCGGGAACGGACATTGCGATTGACTCTGCGGATGTCGTGCTGATGAAGGACTCCCTGCTTGATGTGGCAACGGCTATCCGCCTGAGCCGCGCCGTCGTGCGCAATATCCGCATGAACCTGTTCTGGGCGTTTTTCTATAACGTACTGGGCATCCCGGTTGCGGCGGGTGCGCTGTATCCGGCCTTCAAATTGCTGCTGAGTCCCATGATCGGTTCGGCGGCAATGAGCCTTAGCTCCCTCTGCGTTGTTACAAACGCGCTGCGGCTGCGCCTGTTTAAGGATGAAGGAACTGAAAAGAGCGAGCAATCGCCGTGCGGAGGAAGCTGCCCGATAGCGGAAGAAAAAGACAGGGATAGCTTTAGTGAAAAAACGAAAGGAGAAAAAAACATGAAAAAAACATTGACGGTGGAAGGCATGATGTGCGCACATTGTGAGGCACATGTGAAAAAAGCGCTTGCGGCCGTGGAAGGCGTGGCGGAGGTTGCAGTGGACCTACAGAGCAAGAAGGCGACGGTTACCCTTACAAAAGATGTTTCGGACAAGTCGCTTATGGACGCTGTAGCCGAAGCGGGCTATACCCCGGTTGATTGCATAGCAAAATAGCTGAAGATCGAAATAGCGCAGGCCGCCGTGGCTTTTCAAAGAGATGGGGCGGCCTTCCGCATGTAGGTTTGTCAAACATGTTGGACGGTATAGCAACGAAGGAAAAGGTTGGGCGAGCAATACTGTAAAGGGCGCATAGGACGGTTATTGGAGGCTCTTCGATGCACAGCGAGCTGAGCATCGAAGTCGGCAAGCGAGTAGAAACGATGGGAGTCGTAGAAGCGACGCTGATCCTCACGGTGGCTGCGCTCTACTTTGCCATTGT
>DCKB01000039.1 GCA_002320595.1 Christensenella sp. UBA1685 | reverse complement strand
CAGGAACCGGTGGATTTATAATGCCGCATGCCGATGCGCCAAAGCAAAGCGGTCGGCATCATGAACAGGAGTCCGAACAGCGGCGCAAACATGTAAAACCGGTTTTCGGTGCGCCCCGTCAGGTACAAAAGCGGGTAATACTGGAACAACGCAAGCGGCACGCAATAGGTGAAAAAGCGCAGCACCTCCCTGCCATAGATGGAAAACGGGTACATGCCGAATTCCCGTCCGCCATCCGTGAAGATGTTCATAAACTCCAGCCCCTCCGTTGTGAAGAAGCAAATCGCAGCATAAATCACGAACAGGCACGTGAATACGATGACCCCTACGGCAACCATCAGCGTGAGCGTCAGGATCTTATCCGCCGTCCAGCTTACGCCGCTTTGCGGCAGCGCATAGCAGAAAACAAGGATCGCCTGCAGCAACCGTCCAAGGCGCGAAAGGTCAATCTTGGTTGCGATCACCTGAAACACCGCACCGCGCGGGCGCACAAGGATGCGGTCGAATGTGCCGTTCCCGAGCACGGATGCAAACGTATCAAATCCGCGCGCAAAACATTCCGCAAGAGAAAACGCCATAAGCACCACTGCGAAGCACAAAAGCACCTCCGGGAAGGTAAACCCATCCACTTCATAAAAGCGCAGGAACATGAAGCGGATAGTCAGAAGCGCGGAAAATGAAACGAGGAACTGGCCGATCGTCGTCATGATAAACGACGCTTTGTATTCCATCTGGCTGCGCAGATGAATTGAAAAATATTTGCCGTAAAGCTTCAAAGCTTCTTTCATTTTAACCTCCCTGCACGACCACGCGGCGGAGCGAGCGGCGCATCCAGAGTACGCCGCATCCCACAAGCGCAATGAGCCAGAACCCCTGCAGGGCGAGCGCCTGCGTAAGAGCACTGCCCGCCACTGTGCCGCAATAGATTTGGAGCGGCAGGTTCTGCATTGCTGCAAACGGCGTTAGTTCCACAACCTTGCGGAACGCTTCCGGAAAAAATTGCAGCGGGATCAACTGCCCCATCAGAAAATCGGAAAGCACCATCACGACGATGCGTACCCCCAACGGGGAAAGCGTATAAAACGTTGCAATATAAACGAGCATCTGCAGCGCCATGACGAGGGCGCTTGCCGCTGCAAGCGAAAGCAGAAAAACCAGGAACATGCCGGTGCTTTCCGGCGGGTTCAGGCGATAGGGCGCAGGCAGCAAAAACGCTACAACGAGCACTGGCAGGCAACGAAGCGCCGTGCTTGCAACGCGGGAAGCAATACACTTTACAAACCACATCGAATACACCGGCACGGGACGCGAAAGTTCATACGCCACGCCGCCCGTTGTAATGCTCTCGAAAATATCATTGTCATAGCGCCATGTATTGAACAGCATCAAAAATGCCTGCTGCAGCCAAATATACGTTGCCAACTGGGAAAACTCCATTGGGAATGCGGCCGGGCCTGCTTCATAGAACGCACGGTACATCAGAAGCTTCATGAATCCCCATGCAAACTGCGTTGCGATTCCCGCCCAAGCCGCTGCACGGTATTGCAGGCTCCCGAGGAACCGCATGCGGAAAAAGCTCCAGTACTTTTTCATATCTGGAACTCCTCATAGAGGGACAGAACGAGTTCCTCCGCTGTGGCGCCCGTAACGGAAAGGTCCGTAATGTTCGCGCTCTTTGCAAGGTGTGCAATCGCCTCTGAAACGGAGATCACGTCCGTATCTGCCGCAAACACGGCGTGCCCCTCATCCCCGCTTTGCAGGGTCAGCCCCTCACACGGCAGGAAGCGCCCGCCTGCATAATCCACAGCGATGCGCTTCACGCGTGAGTGACGTTTTTGCAGTTCTCCAAGTGAACCATCCAGCAGGATTCGTCCGCGGCCAATGAGCAGGATGCGCTCCGCAATGGCCTCGATGTCCTGCATGTCATGCGTCGTAAGAATAACCGTCGTCTTTCGTTCGGCGTTGATGCGGCGGATAAATTCTCTCACAGCTACCTTGGATGCTGCGTCAAGGCCGATGGTAGGCTCGTCCAGAAACAGGATTTTCGGATCATGTAAGAGGGAGGCCGCAAGCTCGCAGCGCATCCGTTGACCCAGGCTCAGCTGGCGGGCGGGCGTGCGCAGCAGTTCGGAAAGGTTTAAAAGCTCCGTCATCTCCTCCAGATTGCGCCGGTAAGATGCATCTTCCACCGCATAAATATCCCGAAGCAGCTCGAAGGAGTCGATCACCGGCACATCCCACCAAAGCTGGGAACGCTGGCCAAACACAACGCCAATTTCCTTCACATGCGCTTTTCGCTCTTTCCAGGGTGTTCGGCCATTGATGGTGCAGCTTCCACCGTCCGGTGTAAGGACGCCGCTCATCACTTTGATGGTGCTGCTTTTCCCCGCTCCGTTTGGACCGATGTACCCCACCATTTCCCCCGCTCCGATGCGGAAAGACACATCCGCGAGCGCATGCACAAGCGTATATTCCTTGTGAAACAACGCCCGGAACGCCTCTGAAAGCCCGGCATTGCGCCGTGCCACGCGGAACGTTTTGCTGATGTGGCTCAGTTCGATCATGGTTTCCTCCTTTGTGCTTATAATTGAAGCCTGCCCGTGAGAAGTGCATGGCAAAGCACGCGGCAGCCACGTGCGCATGCTTGCAAATTCTTTATTTGTGCGCCCATCCAGGCGTAAAAAGAGCAGGGAACTTCCTGTTGAATTGTTTCGTGAGCCTGTTTACGGTATCACATTTGCCAAACCGTGTCAATCATTTTTTCCCCATCATGGAACCCAGCATTTGCGCAAGCATCATGGGATCTCCCATGCCGTTTCCGGCCGGCGCTCCAGCCTTTTTCCCCATCCCGCCAAGTCCCGAGAGCATTTGCACCATTTGCAGCGGGTTGTTCATTCCGCCTTTCCCCATAAACGGCATTCCGCCTGCCTGACCGAAAGGCATTCCGGAAAATGGGGCCTGCTGCTGCGGCTGCTGGCCAAACGGCGGCGCCGAACTTGGCCCGGGCGCTGGCTGCTGTACGGGACGCGCCGGAAGGGGCACGCCAAGCTGCTCTGCGATATGCGCGCGCTCTGCCGGCGCAAGAAAGGGTTCCATCGCCATCAGGTATTGCTTTGCGCGTTCCTGCCCCTGTTCATTCCGAATGCGCCGCGCCATGGTAAGGGCGGGCGATGCAGGAATGCTCTGTCCGCCTCCCTGCGGCCGCCCTGCATTCTGGTTTTGCTGCTGCCTGCCGCGCGGCGGCATCATATTTTGCGGCGTTCTTTGCATGGTTAACTCTCCCTTCGCGGTTCTTCCCCGCTATGATACTATATGCAAATCGCTTCTGTTTTGAACCCATCGTATCCCGCTGTAGCTTTGCGCGCTAACT
>DCKB01000063.1 GCA_002320595.1 Christensenella sp. UBA1685 | reverse complement strand
CTATACGCCCCGTCACAATGGCAAAGTAGAGCGCAGCCACCGTGAGGATCCGCGTCGCTTCTACGACTCCCATCGTTTCTACTCGCTTGCCGACTTCGATGCTCAGCTCGCTGTGCATCGAAGAGCCTCCAATAACCGTCCTATGCGCCCTTTACAGTATTGCTCGCCCAACCTTTTCCTTCGTTGCTATACCGTCCAACATGCTTGACAAACCTACAATTTATTAAAATCAATATTACTAAAATATAAATAATAGTTTATTATTTATTGTACTTCTGCCTTTAGGTATAATTTGACATTATATCGATATGGAGATAAAATACACTAAATAAGCTTATAGGAAGATGCAAAAGATGATAAAATCCAGACTTAAAGTGCTGCTTGCGGAGCGCGATATCTCGCAGACGCAATTGGCAAAAGAGGTTGGCATTGTACAACCGACAATTAACGAGATTGCGAACAACAAAGCAAAATACATTCCAATTGCTACAATGGATAAGCTGTGCAGCTATTTTAACTGCACGGTGGGTGATATATGGCAATATATCCCGGATGACACAAAGTAACACCGCTTGCCATGTGTTTGGCTTCTCCCGCTCCCTTGGGGAAAACAGAATTTAGCAGCGCGCAAACCGTTTGAACGCACTTGCGTCGCAAGCCTTTCCGGCACACGCCGCTACGTGCGCGTGAAGGCATAAACACCCCCAGAAAAAACGCAAAGTCCATTTCCCGCAGTCAAAAGGCGGCTCATCCGAGCCGCCTTTTTGCCGTTCTCCTCTTCGGGATTTCTCCCATCAGTATTCTTTCAAAAGCTCCTTCACCCGGGCAACAAATGCCGTGCGGTCCACTCCGGTGACAACGACCGCATTCTTTTCGGGGAACTGCGCATCGCTGTAAAGGTCAGTCACGGTTTTGCCGCGCGTGATGCGTCCCTTGCACTCTACGCGCACACCGGCTTCTTCTGCGGTGAAAAGGCTTTCCTCCACCGCATAAAGCACGGCGGCAGGGTCGTGCATGGAAACGCCGGGCAGGCCAAGCTTTGTTGAAAACGCAAGCACGTTTTGCAGGATGCTGTGGAAGAATTTTGCCTGTTCGCTGCCGAACGCGCCGATTTCGTCAACCTCGGCCGCGGTAAGGTAGCTCTTGAGCGTCACATCAAGCCCCACCATATGCACCGGCACGCCGCTTTGGAACACCATCTCCGCCGCTTCCGGGTCGGCATAGATGTTGAACTCCGCCGCAGGCGTGGTGTTGCCAAGCGTCGCCGCACCGCCCATGATGACGATCCGTTTGATCAGCTCCGGCAGCGCGCGGTATTTCCCAAAGGCAATGGCAAGGTTTGTAAGCGGCCCCACCGCAATGAGGACAAGCTCGCCTTTTGCGGCAACGGCCTCGCGGTAGATCGCATCCCAGGCCGCCTCCTGCGGAGCGGGCGGGATGACCGCGCCCGGCACGTCCACACCGCCGAGCCCGTCCACGCCGTGGATGCCCGTAGCGGTGATCTGCGCGCCTATGAGCGGCTTTGCGGCGCCCATGAAAACGGGAACGTCCCAATTTGCGACGTGTAGGATCTTGTGCGCGTTTGCATAGGTCTTTTCCGCCTCCACGTTGCCCGCAACGGCCGTGATGGCGCGCACATCAAGCTCCGGGAGCTGCTTTGCAAGCAGGATAGCCACCGCATCGTCCACGCCTGGATCACAATCAATGATTACAGGAAACCGGTTCATGCGCCCACCTCCGTTTTGTTATAGTGCTCTGCGGCCTCAACAAGGAGATCCACAAACCCGTTTCGGTCGATGTCGAGAATCACGTTTGTATTGGGCGCATGGCCGAGCACGCCGAAGCGGTCCGCAACCGTTGCCCCCTTGCAGAAATCGCCCTCTGTTTCCACCTGGACATAATAGGGCTTCATGGTCAGGATTTCCGGGCGCACGAGCGCCGCAACGGCCACAGCGTCATGCACCGGCGCGCCGGGGTACCCCATGCTTCTGTGGAACCCATAAAAGAATTCCAGCCAATCCGCCACAACGCGTGCCACCGGGTTTCCCACCGCGCGGATGCGCTCAAAGTCCTCCGGGTAAACAAGCGCGCGCTCCGTGACGTCCAGCCCGGCCATCGTGATGGGGATTCCGCTTTCAAACACGATCCGTGCAGCCTCCGGGTCCACAAGGATGTTGAACTCCGCCGCAGGCGTCCAGTTCCCGAAAGCGATTCCACCGCCCATGAGCGAGATATGGGCGATCCTCCCCTTGAGCTCCGGATGTGCAAGCAGCAGCGCCGCAATGTTTGTAAGCGGGCCTGTGGGAACGAGCGTAACCGGCTCCGCGCTCTCGCGCAGCACCTTTGCCATGAGCGTTACCGCATCAAGTTCCAGCGGCTTGAAATCCGGTTCCGGCAGCGCCGGGCCGTCCAGCCCCGATTGCCCGTGCACCGTGGGCGCGATGATAGGCTCTGAAACAAGCGGGCGTTTCCGCCCCATCGCAAACGGCGCGTGCAGGCCGATCAGCGTGCAGATGCGCAGCGCGTTATAGGTCGTCTTTTCAATGGTTTGATTGCCGCAGCAGGAGGTCACGGCCCGTATGTCCAGCATGGGGCTTGCGTTTGCAAGCACCCATGCGATCGCATCGTCATGTCCCGGGTCGCCGTCTAAAATGATCGGAATCCGCTTCATGCTATTTTTCCTCCCCGGCCGGAGCCGTCATGGCGTTTTGCGCGCGCCGCGTTTTCTTGACGCGGCGGATGGTGGCCACGGCGTAAATCACAAGGCCAAGCACCGTTACCACGTAGGGGATGGATGCAACAAGATAGCTTGACATGCCCTGCATGCCTTCCATTTTGTTTTTCAGCGCGTTTGCGAGGCCGAAAAGCAGCGAGCTCCACATGGAACCCGTCGGCTCTCCCTGCCCCATGGCCTGTGCGGCAAGCGCGATGAAGCCGCGCCCTGCGATCATGCCGGAATTCCAGCTCCGCGAATAGTACATGGACATGTAAGCGCCGCCAAGGCCTGCGAGCGCGCCGGAAATCCCAAGCGCAATGTATTTGATCCTGACCACGCTCACGCCCACGCTGTCCGCGGCGTTCTGGTTTTCACCGACCGCGCGGATGTTGAGGCCAAGCGAGGTCTTGTACAGCATCAGCCAGGTCAGGAACACCATGAAAAATGCGATATACGTCAAAAGTGAATGGCCGGATAGGATTTCTCCCACAACCGGGATGTCTTTGAGGAGCGGGATGTTCACCTGCGGGATGAGCATCTCGGGCGTGGTAAGCTCGCCCGTGTTGCCGCGCAGCCCCGTGAACAGATACAGCAGAAAGATGGTTCCGCCGCCGCCGATCATGTTGAGCGCGATGCCGCCGAGGATGATGTCCGTTTTGAGTTTGAGCGCAAAGAACCCGAGCAGGAGCGCAAGCGCAATGCCCACGATGAGCGCGCCCAGCACTCCAACCGCCCAGCTCTGCGTCCAATAGCTGATGAGGGTGCCAAACAGAGCCGTGATGGACATAATGCCCTCAAGGCCGATGTTTGTAACGCCCGCCTTTTCGGCTACCACCGCCGCAAGCGCCGCAAACAGGATGGGCGACGTGATGCGGATGACCGAAAACAGGAAATCGGGCTTAAAGATCATTTCAAAAAGCTGTTCCCACATTACGCGTTGCCTCCTTTCGCCGCAGCCTCTGAATCAAAGGCCTGCTTCATCTCCTCACGCGCGCCCTTAACGACAAGCTTTTGCCGGTACCGTGCAAGGAATTGCTCCGCCGCAAAGAACAGGAAGATGACAGCCTGAATGATGTCCAGCATCTCGGCCGGCACACCGGCGTTGGTGCGCATCAGTTCGCAGCCGCGCTCAAGATAGGCCATGAAAAACGCTGCAAACGGCACCATCAGCGGGTTGTTTTTGGCGAGAATGGCGATGGTCACGCCCGTCCAGCCATAGCCCGGAAGCTCCCTCCAAAGGAAGGTGGAATAGCGGCCGAGCACCTCGATGCCGCCGCCAAGGCCCGCAAGGAAGCCGCCGATGACCTGCGAAAGCACGATTACGCTGCCGACCTTCATGCCGGAATACTTTGAAAACGCCTGGTTGATGCCGATCATGCGGATCGCATAGCCCCAGCGCGTGCGGAACAGAAACACGGCAACGAGCGCCACGAACACAAGCGCGATCACAAAGCCCCACGTCAGGTCCGTGTTCGGCACAAGATCCGGCACGGCAGCCGTTTGTAGGAAGGGGAACGTCTGCGTGGAACCCTTGGAGCGGTCCGCAAAGTTGTTGTTGAGGAAATGCAGCACAACATACATGATGATGTAGTTGAGCATCAAGGAAGAAACCATCTCACTTGCGCCGAGCTTCACTTTCAGGAGCGCCGGCAGCAGCATCGTGAGCGCCGCCGCAACCGCGCCAACCAGAAGGCACACCACAAGATGCAGCCCCGCCGCCATGGGCACATAAATGCCCACAAGCGTGGCAAGGAAGCCGCCCAGCATCACGCCGCCTTCCGCCGCAAGGTTGAACTGGTTGGCGGAAAACATCACGCACACGGCAAGGCCCGTGAAAATGGTTGGAATCATGCGCGAAAGCACAACCCAGAGGGAATTTGCGTTAAACGTGCCGTTCTTTGCAAACAGCGGTCTGAGAAGCATCTGCTCAAGGGCGCCGCCGACATCGTCCGTACAAAGGGCGATGAAGATCACCGCCACCGCGAGCGCAAGGAGGATCGCCGCAAAACCGCGCGCAGCCTCAAAGAGGAACATTCGTTTATTTCGCATAGAGCACCTTCCCAATCTCCTCGTCGCTCTGGCGTTTGAGGCCGAGCATGTATTCGCCCATCTCCTCATCCGTCAGTGCCGAGGTGTCTTCAAAATAAGCGGCGATATGCCCGCCGTTCATCACGATCAGGCTGTCCGAAAGCTCCATGACCTCGTTCAGGTCGGCGGAAACAAGCAGCACCGCCGCGCCCGCCCGGGAAAGCTCCACAAGCTTTTTGCGGATGAATTCCGTTGCGCCCACGTCGATGCCGCGCGTGGGCTGGTCCGCAATGATAAGCACCGGCCCGCTTGAGAATTCGCGCGCCACAACGACCTTTTGGATGTTGCCGCCGGAGAGCATCTTCACCTGCTGGTTGCGGGATTTGCACAGCACGCGGTAATCCTCAATCAGCCGGTCGCTCATCTCATGGATGGCTTTCATGTCGAACAAAAGCCCTTTATTATATTCTTTTTGATAAATGCGGTTGGAGATGAGATTGTCCTCAATGGTGCCGCGGTCCGCAATGCCGTAAAGCATGCGGTCCTCCGGGATCAGGGAAACGCCTGCGTCGCGGATCTTGCGCTGGGGCAGGCCCACGATGCTCTTGCCGTTTACGGTCACCGTGCCGCTGTCCGGCACATTCAGGTTAAAGAGCATGTCCACAAGCTCGCGCTGGCCGTTGCCCTCCACACCCGCCACGCCCAGGATCTCACCCTTCCTTACGGAGAAGGAAACCCTGTCGAGCATCTTCTTGTTCCAATCGTTCGTATATTCAAGGTTTTCCACGCGGAGCACTTCATCCGTGGGGGCGGCCTTATCCTTCTCCACGGTAAGGATGACATCGCGGCCAACCATCAGGCGGGAGATTTCCTCCATGGATATTTCAGCGGTGTTGTAAACGCCCATGGATTTCCCGCCGCGCATGATGGTAAGGCGGTCGGTGATCTGCTTGATCTCGTTGAGCTTGTGGGAAATGAAAATGATCGTGAACCCCTGCTCCTTAAGCTGCACGAGCTCGCGGAACAGCTCCGCGGTCTCCTGCGTGGTCAAAACGGCGGTAGGCTCGTCCAGAATCAGGATCTTCGCGCCGCGCACAAGCGCCTTAAGGATTTCCACCTTCTGCTTCATGCCCACCGGGATATCCACGACCTTGGCCTTTGGGTCCACATGCAGGTTATACTTTTTTGCATACTCTTCGGTGATGGCGATGGCCTTGTCCATGTCGATAAAAAGGCCTTTCTTCTTCGGCGCCATGCCGAGCACCATGTTTTCGGCAACAGTGAGGCTTGGAACGAGCATGAAGTGCTGGTGCACCATGCCGATGCCCTTTGCAATGGCCACCGTTGGGGAAGACAGGTTCACAGTTTCCCCGTTTACGATGATTTCGCCTTCGGTGGGCTGTTCCAAGCCGAAGAGCATCTTCATCAAGGTGGATTTCCCCGCGCCGTTCTCGCCCATCAGCGCATGGATTTCGCCCCGGCGCACGTTAAAGTCAACGCCCTGGTTTGCGGCAATGCCGTTGGGGTATACCTTGGTGATCCCCTTCATCTGCACAACGTATTCGCTTTGCGGCATTGGTTGTGTCTCCTCCTTTTCTGATAAAACAAACGGAGGAGAGCCACGACAAATCAGCTCTCCCCCGGCTCGTTGCATAAATTAGGCCGAACCGGCCGGCTTGGGGCCGGCCGGCAAATTGCGGTTTGGGTTACGGACGGACGGACTCGCGGAGGGCTTCCGCAGCGCCGGTTTCATCGCCGATGGCGGTGCCGACCTGGATGGTGCCTTCGGACACGGCCTTGATGGCTTCGTTGACCTTATCCTGCACGCCCTGCGGGGCAACCTTTGCAAAGTTCTTGTCGGTCACGATGCCAACGCCGCCCTCGTTGATGCCGAGGAGGATGTTCTCGCCGAAGTGGCCGTTGCCGGCATCCCACTCGTCGAAGAACCAGACGAGGGACTGTCCGATGTTCTTGAGGCCGGAGGTCAGCGTGATGGCCGCCGTCTCCGCATCAAGGGTCAGCTCCTGGTCGGAGTCAACGCCGATGAACCAGGCTTTGCCGGACTCGAGCGCAGCTTCCGCAGCGCCGTTGCCGGAAAGGCCCGCAACGCCCCAGACGATGTCGCAGCCCTTATCGTTGATCATGGAAAGGGCAAGCTCTTTGGCGGTGGCGGTGTCGGTGTAGGAGTTGACATAGCGGGTATCGACCTTGATGTCCGCGTTGGTCGCCTGCGCACCCTGGATGAAGCCATACAGGAAGTCGTTGATGACGGGGCTGTCCACGCCGCCGACAAAGCCGACGACAGCCTGCTCGTTGATGTTGGCAACGGAGGTTTCAGTGGTCATGGCCGCCGCAAACACGCCCACGAGGTAGCCCATGTCGTTCTGCTTGTAGTTGATGTTCACAACGTTGGGCTGGCTGGCTTCGGAATCGTAGATGAGGTACTTCTGATTCGGATACTTCGCAGCGATCTCGTTGAGGTATTCGGGCATCTGATACGTACCGCAGATGACAAGGTCATACTCGCCGGAGGAGGAGACGTCGTCAAGGGTGGTCTTCCAAGTGGGCTGGTCGGCATCCGTGCCGCCCATCTCGATGGTCTTGTAGGTGATGCGGCCCGCATCAGCCAGTTCCTTCAGGCCAGACTCTGCGGAGTCGAAGAAGGACTTGTCGCCAAGGTTACCGTTCACGAGGTTTACAACGTTGTAGACCTTCGCACCGTCGCCTTCACCGCCTTTTTCATCATCGGCGGGCGCGTTGTTGCAGCCGAACGCAGCGACTGAGAGAACCAGGGCAAGCATCAGGGCAATCAGTTTTTTCATTGTTCGTTCCTCTCTTTTCATTTTGTGACATGATTTTCATCATCCGGAGACCTGAAATCGGATGAATCATATGGACATAGTATACATCCAAATGTGAAATCCGTCAATTGGCTGCGCGGGGTTTCGGGCGCGCAGTGTAGGATTACAATACATCTTGGACAGCGAGAAGAAAAAGGATGAAGGATTCGCACAAATCGGTTATTGTGAGTTTCGGAAAAACAACAAGGACCGAAAGGAAGTGCAAATCCCTCATGACAACTGT
>DCKB01000064.1 GCA_002320595.1 Christensenella sp. UBA1685 | reverse complement strand
TGTTACAGTTGTCATGAGGGATTTGCACTTCCTTTCGGTCTTTGTTGCTTCTGTTAAACTCACAATAACCGATTCGTGCGAATCCTTCATCCTTTTTCTTACCGCTGTCCAAGATGTATTGTAATCCTACATTTTAGTAATATTGATTTTAATAAATATGATTGCAAATAAACAGCTTTTATATTATAATATATACCCAAAAATATTTGGGTAACTTTGCATCTTTAAGATCGACAATCTGTTCCGCAACGCAAATATTGCGCGAACCGTTCGTTTTACCGATACGCTCTATAAAAGGCTACACTGCCTTGCACAACAAAACGGCGTTTCTTTTAATTTGCTTGTTCTGCAATGCTGCAAATATGCGTTGGATCAGGCCGAGCCTTGCAGCGGTTCACCCCATGATTCCGGCGAGCTGCCATAACAGAAGTGCTTTCCAAGGCTTTGTACAGAAGATAGTGCGTGGGTTATACCTCCAAAAATACCTCTGTAAGCCCATTTCCGGCGAGCGCGGCTGTGACGCGCGGCACGAGCGCATCTGCCGCAGCGAGCAGATAGCTCTGCGCTGCCGGGCCGTTTATGCCAAGCGCAGTACAAACGCCGTCTGCGGCGCGGCGGAGCGCAGCATGGGTTTCATGCGTGGAACAGGGGACAAGAAGGGCGGCAGCCCGCCGGCATGCCGCCGCCGGAACCGAAAGCCCGCGCACCTCCATTCCCGCAAGCGCAAGGCCGAGCGCGTTTGTGGCAACGGGGGAATACAGGTTATTGATGCGGAACCGGTAATCCGGGCAGGCGCGCATAAGAAGCGCGTCTGCCCGTTCCGCCGGGAAGAGGCGAAGGAAATCGTTTTCGATGCAAAGGCGGGAAAGATATTCGGACACATAGTCCACGCCAAGGAACGTTTCCGGCACGGGCAGGCAGAGCTGATAGTCGATATCGCAGGGAATTTCATGCGCGAAAAAGCGCGCGTTGTAATTCTGAAAAAATGTGCCGATGGAAGAAAGCGTTTCACGGCAGGAGAGGCTTGCGGTTTTCGGCAGCGAAAGCCGCGCAACCTGCCAGCGCCGCCTGCACGCGCGCACCGCGTTTTCCGTGCGCGCAACGCCCGCTTCGTACAGCGGCAAAAGCGGGGCCGCAGGGAGTGCGGCAAACTCCGGGCCGAGCGTATAGCATATGAAACGCAGCAACTCTTCCGCAAGCTCTTTGGGCAGGGAACTGCTTTCCTCCTTTGTGTAGCGCAGGGCGATGGTTTGCAGCAGCATGAACAGAGCGTCCCACGGCGTTTCACGCCCTGCGGAAGCAGCGGGGCTTAAGCTTGGATTCATAGCGGCTGTTCTCCTTTCTTTGCATCGCGGCTCATTCTTCTTCTGCAGGCAGGTCGAGCGCACCCGCCTCCGGCGCGGCGCTGCAGCCGCGCGAAACGCGCGCGAGCTCCGTAAGCACCGTTTCCTCAAGGTAATTGAGAGAGCCGCCGGCCAATCCATCGAATGCCGCACGCATGGCGGCAAGAAGCGCGCTGTCTGAAATGCGCTCGTGCGTTTCGCTTTTGCACCGGTAAAACATCTCCTGCAGCCGCGCGAGCGCTTCCGTGTATTCTTCCTGAAATAAGTAAGGAGAATCCACAAACGCCGCAACGATTTTTTCCAGAATGCCTTCGCCGAATTCCACGCGCCCCGTGTTTTGGAGCGCTTGGGCGCGGCAGTCGGAAAGCGCGCGCAAATCGCCCATGGAAAGCGAAAGGCCATAGGGCGCGCCTTGTGCGTTCAGCCGTGCGAGTAGGGCGGGCGACGCGCAAAGTTGCGAACGCTGTGCCAAAATGACGGACAGGAACTCCATTTTTATCACCTCATACTATTTTTACACCCATGCGGGAATGAGGACAAGTCTTGAAATTTTGCCTGTTTTATGGTAATATAATATCGAAAAAATAGAGATGGAAAGTAAAATGGACATCAAACGGGAGCTTGGCGTTTTATCGGAAAGCGTTCCACGCCCAGCGCGTGCTGGAAGCCGTGAAGGGAACGGTTGGCTGATGTCGGGCGCAACGGATGATACCGTGCTGAAGAACTGAAAAAGGGAAAAACCCGTGCCGGGTTTTTCCCTTTTACGCTCTTGCCCGCTGTGTTATAATGTTGTCATCAACAACGTGCGAAACGCTTCAAGCGCCACGCGGATTTCGTTTTCCTCGCCCCGCATGGCACATGCCGCGCCATCCACATAATCGCCGATGGCGGAGGCGGTGTCCTCCTTGTTTTCAAAGGCGACGACGTTGTTGAGGATGGACGCAGTTTTTACCCCGCGCAGCGCTCCGATGGTAAAGAGCGCTGCGGTTTCCATGTCGCTGCCAAGCACGCCCGCGCGGTGCCAGTATGCGTCCCGTTCGGCTTCGTGGTCGGTATAAAAGCTGTCGTGGCTGCGGGCGATGCCGGCATGATACGGCGCGCCGAGCGCCTTTGCCGCGTTCACGCAGGCAAACAGCAGCTCCGTGTCCGGCACGGCGGGGAAAATCGGGTCGAGATACGTTTTTGAAGCGCCGTCATCCCGCACCGCGCCGGAAACGAGGATGAGGTCTCCGAGCTTCACCCGGGGCTGCAAGGCTCCGCAGCTTCCGATGCGGATCATCGCGGTAACGCCGATGGCATGAAGCTCTTCCACCGCGATGCCGGCGCTCGCGCCGCCGATGCCGGTGGAAACGGCCAGCACGGGAAGCCCGCGGTATTCGCCCACAAGGCTGCGATATTCGCGGTTGAACGCAAGCGCGCGGACGTTTGTAAGGAACGGGGCGATGCGGTCGAGCCGCGCGGGATCGCCCGGCAGGAGCGCACAACGCGCGCCCACGGTTTCGTCCAAGCGGATGTGAGGCTGTAAACTCATAACCAAAGACCTGCCTTTCAAAAGAGTTCTCTGCTGTTATCAGCATACAGGAAAAACCGGCCTGAATCAATCATGCAAAGGAGTTTCTCATGCGCATTCTGAACTTTGGCTCGCTCAATATCGATTATGTCTATGCCGTGGACGCATTCCTGCGCCCCGGCGAAACGAAGGCCGCAAAAAGCCTTATGGTGAATTGCGGCGGAAAGGGACTGAACCAGTCCATCGCGGCGGCAAAAGCCGGCAATGCCGTTTGGCACGCCGGGCTTTTGGGCGGTGCGGCGGAGATGCTGCGCGATAAGCTTGCGGAAAACGGCGTGGACGTGCGCCTTATCAAGCCCGTGCCGGAGCAGGCCGGGCATGCGATCATTCAGGTGGATGAAAGCGGGCAGAACTGCATTCTGCTGTACGGCGGAACGAACCGCATGCTCACAAAGGAATGGATCGACGCTGCGTTCGATGCGTTTCAGGCGGAAGGGGAAGGCGGCCTGGTGCTTTTGCAGAACGAAACGAACCTTGTGCCTTATATCATCGAGCAGGCGGCGGCGCGTGGGCTTTCCACAGCGCTCAATGCCGCGCCGATGGACGATGGCGTCCGGGAATACCCGTTGGACAAGCTCACCTGGCTGATCGTGAATGAGGTGGAGGGCGGCGCGCTTGCGGGCACAGAGGAAGAAGACGCCATCCTGCCCGCGCTGCGCAAAAAATACCCGCATTGCGGCGTGCTCCTTACGCTCGGTGCACATGGCGCGCGCTGCATGGAGCCCGGGGAGCGCGTAACGCGCTGTGGAAGCTACCGTGTGCGCGCGGTGGATACCACCGCTGCGGGCGATACGTTTACCGGCTATTTCCTTTATGGCATGCTGCATGGCCTTTCCATCCCGGACACGCTGCGCCTTGCAACGACCGCCTCCGCGCTTTGCGTGGGCAGGCCGGGCGCGGCGGATTCCGTGCCGGAAAAAGCGGAGGTGGACGCGGCGATTGCCGGGGAGCGCTTCGGGGCGTTGTTTATCGGCCAGGAGGAGATGCAATGAAGCAGGTTCTTTTTGTCAATTGCTGCATCCGGCGGGAGCTTTCCCGCACAAAGGAACTTGCGGACGCGGCGCTTGCGGCGCTCGGGACGCGGGATGACATTGCCGTCACCGAACTTTGCCTGATGGACGAGCCGCTCCAGTATTTTTCGGAAGGCTTTTTTGCCCAGCGGGAACGCCTGCTTGCAGCAAAGGAGCTTGACCATCCCCGCTTTCGGTATGCGCACCAGTTTGCGGAAGCGGATGCGATTGTGATTGCGGCGCCGTTTTGGGATCTTGCGTTTCCCGCGCTTTTGAAGGTGTACATCGAAAACGTGAGCGTAGAGGGAATTACCTTTGGCTGCAACGCAAGCGGATGCTCCGGCATCTGCCGTGCGGAGCGCATGCTGTTTTTGACCACGCGCGGCGGCAGCTACGATGGTGCGCCGGATGAAATGGGCGCACGTTACCTTGAGGCGCTTTGCGGCTTCTTTGGCATCCCCCGGTTCGACTGCGTGGCTGCCGACGGGTTGGATCTTGGCCTGCGCCCGGTGGAGGAGATCCTTGCGGAGGCGAAGGCGAAGGCCGCTGCGTTGGCCGCAACGCTGTAAAAATTGGCCTGTGCGGCAATCCCCCGTAAAGGCCGCGTTTATTGCCCACAATTCGCAAAGATTGCTGTTTGACGGCAATCCTCCGTCAGCGCCTTCGGTGCTGCCACCTCCTTTAAAAAGGAGGCATACGGCAACCTACAACCAAAAGGCTCCTTTTTGGAAGGAGCTGTCCGCGCAGCGGACTGAGGCTTGCCCGGCACGGGGGAGACCATTTGGATGGGCCGCGCTTGCGGAAAAAATTCTTACCGAAAGGAAACAATATAAATGGAAACCATGAAAGCACTTGTGTGGAAGGAAAAAGGGAAAGTCGAACTGTGCGACCGCCCCATGCCCAAGATTGTGGATCCGCGTGACGCCATTGTGCGCGTGACGCGCGCGAGCATCTGTTCAAGCGATCTGCACATCATTCACGGCACGGTGCCGCGCGCAAAGGAAGGCGTGGTGCTTGGACACGAATTCGTGGGCGAAGTGGTAGAAGCGGGCAGCGCTGTGCGGCGGTTCAAGCCCGGCGACCGCGTGGCCGTGAATGTGGAAAGCTTCTGTGGAGAATGCTTTTTCTGCAAGCGCGGCTATGTGAACAACTGCGTGGAAGGCGGTTGGGAGCTCGGCTGCCGCATCAATGGCGGGCAGGCGGAATACGTGCGCGTGCCGACGGCAGACCAGAGCTTTACGCGCATCCCGGAAGGCGTTTCGGATGAGGATGCGCTCTTTGTGGGCGATGTGCTCGCAACGGGGTACTGGGCGGCGCAAATCGGTGAGATCGCGCCCGCGTCCACGGCGCTCGTGCTCGGTGCGGGACCGACCGGCCTTTGCACGATGATGAGCGCGCGGCTGTACAGCCCTGCGAAGATCATTGCGGTGGATGTGAGCGATGAGCGCCTTGCGCTTGCAAAGGCGAAGGGCCTTTGCGATGTGACGCTCAACCCGAAGCGGGACGATGTGCTTTGTGCCGTGCGCGCGCTGACTGAAGGCCGCGGGGCAGACCGCGTGTTCGAGGTTGCAGGCGCAAAAAACACGTTTGAGCTTGCCTGGCAGGCCGCGCGGCCGAACGCGGTCGTGGTGGTGGTGGCGCTTTACGCGGAGGCGCAGTCCATCCCGCTGCAGCTGATGTATGGCAAAAACCTTACCTTCAAGACCGGCGGCGTGGATGCGAATTCCTGCGGCGACATCATGAAACTCGTTGAAACGAAGCAGCTTGACACAAGCCTGATGATCACCCACCGCGCGCCGCTCAACGACATCCTCACGGGGTATGATATTTTCGGCAATCAGAAGGATGGCTGCATCAAGTGGGTCGTTACGCCCTACGAAAGAAACTGACCGGGAAAAATGGGAGGCGCGCCATGAGGCTCGCCTCTTTGCAGCTGCTTTCCGTTATTCCTTTTCTTCCTCCACCTGCGGCGCGAGCGGCCGCACGATGATCTCCTGCACGCGCTTGTTGTCGGTCTTTATGACCTCCACGGAGAAGCTGTCGTCATACATCAGGGTGTCGCCCTCGTTCGGGATATCCCCGAACTGCTCAACCACCCAACCGCCGACCGTGGCGGATTCGGTATCGATTTCGATGTCGAACAGGCGCTCCAGCTTTTCGATTTCGGCACGGCAGTTGATGCGCCATGCGTTTTCACCCGCCGGAAAGACATCCTCCTCCACATCCTCATCGTCAAATTCGCCAACGATCTGCACCAGAAGGTCGCTCATCGTCACAATTCCGTGCGTTCCGCCGTATTCATCCAAAACCACGGCAAAGTTGTTGCGGTTCTTCTTCATGTTGCGGAACAGAATGTCCGCTTTCATGCTTTCCGGCACGAAGAACACCTCGCGCACGGCCTCCTTCATTACGTTCTCGCGCGAAAGATCGGTCAGGCGCAGATATATTTTTGCGTTGAGCACACCGATGATGTTGTCGATGCTCTCCTCGCAGATGGGATAGAAGGAATAGGACGTGCTTTTGATGGTCTTATCCCATTCCGCAACGGATTCGTCGTTCCAGAGGAACGCGATTTCCGTGCGGTGCGTCACGATTTCGCCAACGGTCAGGTCGTCGAACTCAAACACGTTTTGGATCATTTCGCTTTCTTCGGAATCGATCACGCCCTTTTCGCTGCCGCTGTCCACCAGCATGCGGATCTCCTCCTCCGAAACCTCGCTGTCCTCTGCATCGGGGTCGATGCCAAGGAGGCGTAAAAGGCCGTTGGTGGAAACGGTCAGCAGCCATACGATGGGTGCAAACAGCTTGGAAATGAACGTGATGAGCCCGGAGAGCGCAAGGCTCAGGGATTCCGCTTTCTTCATCGCAAGGCGCTTGGGCACAAGCTCGCCGAACACCAGTGTAAAGTAGGAAAGGATCAGCGTGATGAGCACCACGGAAATTGAGTTGAGCGTTGCAGGCGAAATCGCAACGCCAAGGCTCACCAGCCAATCCGTGAGCAGGGAGGCGAAATTATCCGCAGCGAACGCGCTGCCGAGGAAGCCGGAAAGCGTGATGGCGACCTGGATGGTTGCAAGAAAACGCGCGGGCTGGCAGGTGAGCCGCGCAAGGCGGATGGCGCGCTTGTTGCCCTCCTCTGAGAGCTTCTCAAGCTTTGCGCCGTTGAAGGAAAGCACGGCGATCTCCGCGCACGCAAAAACCGCGTTGAGCGCGATGAGAACGACCTGCAAAAGCAATTGGCCTACGATAGTATTACCCATGGTATACTCTATACTCCTGATTCAAAACTATTAACCCGAATTTGGAACATGCCGGCGAAAGGAACAGCGGCATCAGCAGCGCAGGCGGGCATGAAGGCGTGCCTGCGGCGGAAAAAGGCGGAGCAAATGCCGCCCAAACAACACAAAAAAAGCATAACCTGCTGCTTCCCTGATCACGCAGGTCATACCCTTGTTTTTCTTATGTGGCGTAAATCCGTTGGGATTATCGCTACTGTCGCCGTCGTCCATCAGAAAAAACGTACCTCTCCAAAATAATTAGTGTTACAATGATATAATAAACCGGGTGTGATGTCAAGCATTTCACTTTTTGTTCACAACCCGGCGCTGAAACGCCGTGGCGGGGGGTTGCGGTTTGGGCGCGCAAGCGGGTATAATAAATTTGGAAAATCATATCATACGCAATGCGGAGGCGCAATATGATTATCGTTGGCATTTGCGGCGCAAGCGGCAGCGGAAAGAGCACGCTTGCAAGGGAAATCCGGGATTCGCTGACCTGCAGCGCGGTCATCATCGGGCAGGATTGCTATTATAAAAACCATGCGCACCTTCCGTTTGAGGAACGGGTGCGCATCAACTATGACGAGCCGGCAATTTTCGATTATGACGAAATGCTTCGGGATGTCGAAGCGCTTGCGGCGGGCCGCCCCATTACGCGCAAGGGCTACGACTATGCCAACCATATGCGCGCGGACACCGACGAACAGATTGCTCCCCCGGATGTGCTGATCCTTGAAGGGATTCATATGTTCCACGACCCGCGCATGACGCGGGCGATGAGCCTCAAGGTTTACATGCATGTGGATAAGGACATCTGCCTGCTCCGGCGCATCAAGCGGGATATCCGGGCGCGCGGGCGTTCCATTGAAAACATTTCGGAGCAGTATCTCGCGACCGTCAAACCCATGTACGAACAGTACATCAGCAAATACATTGACGATGCGGATTTTGCCGTGATGCGCGGCGGAAAGAACCGCATGGCCATCGATGCCATCAGCGCATATATTTCGGCAAAGCTTTTGGCCGAAAAGTTTGAGCGCGAGGCGAACGAGACAGAAGCGGAGGAGGAAACCATTGAACGGCGATAAACCAAACGAAACCCGTGCGGACGGCGCGCTGAACGAGAGCGCGGAGCGCGCTGCGCAGGAAGCGGCCGAACAGGCTGAAAGGAAGGCGCAGCGGGAGCGTGTGCAGCAGAAAAAGGAAGCGGAGGAAAAGCGGGAGAAACAGCGCGTCTGGCGCAGCGCCCGCGTACCGCTTGCAGTGGCGCTCGTTACGGTGCTGGTTTACGAAATCCTTGAAAACATAGCGAATGTTTCCAATGCGGTCGGAACTTTTTTTTCCGTGCTCAAACCGGTGTTCGTTGGCATCGCATTCGCATTTATTGCGAATATGCCCATGCGGTTTTTGGAGACCCGAATCTTCCAAAAATGGAAGATCTGCTCGCTGAAGCGTGCGGTTTGTCAGGTGTTGGCGATGGCGTTCCTTCTGCTCATCGTGGCGGCGGTGCTCTTTTTGATTATCCCGCGCATTGCGGAAAGCGTCGTCACATTGGCCAATGGGATGGACAGCTATGTTGAATCGCTCACCGTCTGGGGAAACGATCTCTGGGATAAGCTGAACCTGAATCCGGCGATTGAGCAGCGCATTCAGAGCGTGATCGGAACCATACTGGCGCAGATGGATGAGCTGCTCAGCACGCTGGTTGCGGGTGCCGCGAAGTTCACCGTGAGCGTTGCGGCCACGGTTGTGGATGTGTTCTTTGCGGCAATCATCAGCATTTATGCTTTGTTTAACAAGGAAAAGCTTATTTTCCAAGCAAAAAAGGTGGTTGTTGCAATTTTCAGCGAGCGCCGTGCCACGCGCGTTCTGGAAGTCAGCACACGCACGAATCAGGCGTTGAACCATTATTTTTATGGCATGATCATCGAGTGCACGATTCTCGGCACGCTATGCTTCATCGGCATGACGATCTTCGGGTTCCCATATGCGCTTCTGATCAGCGTTGTGGTCGGCATAACGCAGATCGTGCCGATCATCGGCCCCTGGGTTTCGGCGCTGTTCGGCGCGCTCATCATCCTTGTGAGCGACCCTTCGCGCGTGATCTGGTTTATTGCGCTGGTGCTTGTGGTGCAGCAGATTGAGGCAAATGTGTTCTACCCGCGTGTGGTGGGCAACGCCGTGGGCCTGTCGGGCATCTGGGTAATGATCGCGGTGCTGCTCGGCAGCGGGCTGTTCGGCATCGTGGGGATTGTGCTGTGCGTGCCGGTGATGGCTGTGCTTTATACGCTTGTGAGCGAGTGGGTGAACCGCCGCGTGGAGGAAAAACGGTTTGCAGCGGGCATGCGCGAAACGCCGCCCACCGAAGAAGAAATTGAGGGCATGACGGAACGATAAGGAGCAAACTCCATGTTTATGACGGAATGGACCGTAGGTGCGGGGGTGGGCTTTGCGCAGGCCCGTGCGCTGCGCGAGGCCGTGCGCGTGCGCGAACAGGGGATTTCACCCGAGCAGGAATTCGATGCGATGGATGCGGTTGCGGCACATCTGTTCGTATGCACGGATGCGGGTGAGCCCATTGCTGCCGGGCGGATGTACCCCTGCCCGGAGCATGACGCTGTTCGGATTGACCGGCTTGTTGTTGCGCCTGCGTTCCGTGGGAAGCTGTACGACGACCTTTTGCTGCGCGTGATGCTGTATAAGGCGCAGCAGATGCCTTTTTCCGCAATCGAAGCATCCGTGGGCGAAGCGGAGCGGGAGCTGCTCACAGGATTTGGGTTCCGGCCCGCAGGATTGCCGCAAACGGGGCAAGACATTGTACTTTTTGTGCCGTGCAGCGGCGTGATTTGGGACAGCGCCTGCAAACACGTTGGGCATAGTGGGGAGAAGCCCGAATAAAACGAAAAAAAGAGCGAAAAACACCTTGCATTCGGCGGCAGGATTGGGT
Organism: Christensenella sp. UBA1685; assembly: GCA_002320595.1. GTDB lineage: Bacteria > Bacillota > Clostridia > Christensenellales > CAG-138 > UBA1685. The sequence goes on along the minus strand of DCKB01000064.1, from coordinate 16,470 downwards.
ATAATACTATACGTTCCGCGTCTGCGGAGTTCGCTGGTGTAGCTCAGTTGGTAGAGCGCGTCATTGGTAATGACGAGGTTCATGGGTCCGACTCCCATCACCAGCTCCAAACAAAAAACCACCCAACGGGTGGTTTTTTGTTTGGAATTGCAAAGGAAGGGAGTCGGAGCCGCGACCCGGCATATGCCGGGGGAAATCGCAACGGTGTTGCGATTTGAGCGGCCGGCTTCGGCGAACAGGCGAATTGCGCGGCGCGAAGCGCAAGCAAGCATGCCGAAGTGAGCCGAAGGACTCCCAATACGGAAGGAAGATGCAAACCACCCAACGGGTGGTTTTTTGTTTGGAATTGCAAAGGAAGGGGGTCGGAGCCGCGACCCGGCATATGCCGGGGGGAAATCGCAAAGCATCCTTTGCCTTGAGGCTTGTCCTGAAGCTTCCCTTGCTTTAAAATAAAAATGTGCATCGCCGATTCCAAGTTGCAGGAAAGGGAGCTTATGAACCAATTGCCCCCGCTTCGCGTCATTGCGCGCATCCGAAGCGATTTTACCACGAAGTTTGGCATCCCGCGCCAAAGCGGCCTCGTACCGGAACAAAAGTCCGTGATTGTGTTTGAGCCCGAATACCGGGATGCAAACGCGTTGCGCGGCCTTGCTGAATTCTCGCATATTTGGCTGATATGGGGATTCTCAGAGGTGCACCGGGCAGGGTGGTCCCCCATGGTGAAGCCGCCGCGGCTCGGCGGAAATAAACGCATGGGCGTATTTGCTACGCGTTCTCCGTTTCGTCCCAACCCCATCGGCCTCTCCTCCGTGCGCCTGCTGGGGTTACAAACGCGCCCGGGCCTTGGCACCGTGCTTCATGTTTCCGGCGCCGATCTGATGGACGGAACGCCCATTTATGATATCAAGCCATATCTTTCCTTTACCGATAGCCATCCGGATGCAGCGGACGGTTTTGCAGAAGCGCGTTACGGCTATGCGCTTGAGGTGGAGTTCCCCGAGGAATGGCTCAGCATGATCCCGGAAGAAAAACGTGCGGCACTCGTAGCGTCCCTGCGGCAGGATCCACGCCCGGCGTACCAAAATGACCCGGAGGCGCGCTACGGCTTTGAATATGCGGGCTTTGATGTGCGTTTCCGCGTGGCAGACGGGCGTCTCACCGTGTGCGAGGTCGTGCGGCTCTAAGGGTTCAAAAGCCATACGGCAAGGTTGAGATATCCCGCAAACGTGAGCCACAGCAGATAGGGGACCTGCAGCCATGCTGCGGTGCGGTTTACCTTGCGGAAAGCGAGGATCATCCACAGCACGAGCGCCCAAAGGATCACAAGCCAGAAAAAAGCCGGTAAAAACGCCTGCTGCCGGAAGAACAGCAGCGGCCAGACGAAGTTGAAAAAGAGCTGGAGCGCATATGGCAGGAGCGCTTGTTTGCGGGCGGGCTGCGGCACAGGTGCGCTGCAAACGAGATAGGAGGATATGCCCATCAGAAGGTACAGCACCGTCCAGACGATTGGAAACAGCGCAGGCGGCGGGGAAAGCTTTGGCTGCCGTACGGTTTCCATGTAAGCATCCATGCTGCCCATGGTAATCAGCGCGGCAAGGCCACCCACCACGAGCGGGATGGCAAGGCAGGGGAGCAGTCGTTTCCAGTCGATTCGTTTCATATGGGCAACAACCTTTCATTTCGGTTTTTGCCTTTATTTTATGCGATAGGGCAGAGGCTCATACGACAGACGGCTTAAAAAGCAAAACAATTGCCCGTCAACCGTTTTGCGGAAGAAGGCGGGAAATATGGCGTCCGGTGGAAGGCGAAATGCGTTGCGCCGCATCCGGCGCGGTGCTATAATAAAACAAATGCAGAAGAAGGAGTTTTCAAACGCATTGTTATGAACATTTGGCATGACATTTCCCCCAAACGCATCAAGCCGGAGGATTTTTTCGCCGTTGTTGAGATCAGCAAGGGCAGCAAGACCAAGTATGAGCTGGATAAGGAAACCGGTATTCTGCGGTTGGACCGCGTGCTGTATACCTCCACGCATTACCCGGCGAATTATGGCTTCATCCCGCGCACCTATGCTGCCGACAAGGATCCGCTTGATGTGCTGGTGCTCTGCTCCGAGCCCATTCAGCCTATGGCGCTGATTCAGTGCTACCCCATTGGCATGATTACCATGATGGATAACGGCTATGCCGATGACAAGATTATTGCGATTCCGTTTGAGGATCCGACCTACAACAGCTATCATGACATCTCCGAAATTCCGCGCCACGTATTTGAGGAAATGTCACACTTTTTCTCGGTCTATAAATCGCTTGAACGCAAGGAGACCGCGATTGACGAGATTCAGGACCGCGCTGCCGCGGTGAAAGTCATTGGAGAAGCAATCGAAACATATATCCAGCTTTACTGCCGCTGAACACGCGGCGTGCGAATTTGCAGAGAAACAAAAAGAAGGGCGCGAAGCCCTTCTTTTTTGCCGCGTTACTTTGCCTTGTAGCTTCCGCAGAGGCTTTCGTCGCATGCTTCGCCGGTATGGCAGCCGCACTGCGGCTCAACTTCGATGCGGGAAAGCTCACACTCCATGCCACGCGCATTGTAGCGGCAGCTTGTTACGCGGCAGCCAATGGTCTGGCATCCAGCCTTGGTTTCGGACATCTTCTTCTTCCTCCCCTTCATTGGTTGGCCTTAGTATGCGCAGTCCGGCAGGGTGCATACAGGAAGTTTTTTCAAAAAAACCGGAGCGACATATGCCGCTCCGATCTCAGAAGGACGCTTTAGAAAATCCGATATGCGCAGTAGAAATACTTGCGCCAGTAATCCGTCTTGAACGAACGGCGCACAACCTCGCCTTGGCCGGAGGAAGCATCCACCATCATGCTGTCGCTGATTGCGATGCCTACATGCCCCTTGGAGGAGGACATCTTAAACACGATCACATCGCCCTTGCGGATGTCGCTCATGGAGGAGAGCTTCTTATATTTGGTGACGCTGCGCCAGGTTTTGCTCGTCATGTAGCCCTGCTTTACGCCGGCCTGATTCAAACACCAGTATACGAAACCGGAACAATCAAACCGGCTTGGCCCCTTTGCGCCCGTGCGGTATGGGCAGCCGAGCTTCCCGAGCGCAATTTCCACGAACCGGTCTGCCGATGCGCCGTTGGAAACATTGTTCGACGGACTGGAGGTGGAAGAAGGCTTCGGCGTGGAGGATGGGCCGGAGGTCGCGGCAGGCGTATCGGAGGCGGCAGCCTTTGCGCTGCCGGAACGCAGCGCGGTGAGCGTCTGCCTGCCGACCTTGCCATCCACGCTAAGGCCGTTGCGTTTCTGGAAAGCGCGCACGGCGGCTTCCGTGCCGGAGCCGAAATAGCCGTCCGCCGAATCGAGGTAATTGAGCTTTTTCAGGAGCTTTTGGACGCTCTTGACCGTGTCGCCGCTCATGCCGATGGTAAGCGCGTTGGCCTGCGCATCGGAGGACATGAGCATATTTTTCGTCTGCGGGCCGATATGCCCGTCCGCAATGAGGCCGTTGAGTTCCTGGAACAGCTTTACGGCGGCAAGCGTGTCGCGGCCAAAGGTGCCGTCAGGCTCCGTGGTCAGGTAAGCGAGCTTATAAAGCCGCTTCTGGTATTTCAGCACGTCATCGCTCTTTTCCCCATAAGTGAGGGACTTTGCAATCGCTTCCTCGCTGTAAAGCATTTCGCGCGTCTGCATGCCGATCATGCCGTCCACGACAAGGTCGTTGCGTTCCTGAAATTCCTTCACGGCGGCGGCCGTTTCGTCCCCGAAATAGCCTGTCGCCTTTTTCATGTAATCAAGCTCGACAAGACGCTTTTGCAGTTCCTCTACATCCGTGCCTTCATCGCCGACCGTGACCATATAAGGAAGCGCATCCTCACGCATGAGGCGGTCATAGGTTTCTTCCCCGATGGCGCCGTCCACCGTGAGGCCGTGGCGGCGCTGGAACACCTCAACGGCGCCCTTTGTGATGCTGCCGTAATACTCCGTCGGTTCATCGTAATCCATATAGCCAAGCTCCATCAGGCGCTCCTGCACGGCGATGACCTGCGCGCCGGTTGTGCCTTTGACCAGCATAACGGGCGTGGGCGTCGGAACGGGGGTCGCCGAAGGGCGCGGCGTGGGCGTGGGCGCGGGCGTAAACGCGCTTGCAAGGTCGATGTAGCCGGAGGCAGGCGCGGTGCTTTCGGCCTGAAGCAAATTCAGATCTGCGGTGCGCCCATCCTCCAGGCCTGCGGCTGCGGCGCGCTTGCCGAGAGAGGCAAGGCAGAGGACGGGGACGGCAACAAGTACGAGCGCTGTGCATGCACAGGCGGCGAGCGTGCGCGGTTCGCGCCGCCTCAGGTTTTGCCCCGTGCGCCGGAACAGGCCGGGGAAGCCGCCCGCATGCCGGAAGCGGCGCTGGGAGGCGCGCATGCGCACAGCCAAGCGGCCAAGGCTTTGCAAAGCGGAACGTTTCAATTTTTTCCAGTCGAATTTCATAAGCAAATCATCCTGTCGTCTGCAAGGCTGCGCAAAAAGCGGCCATTGCGGTTGATTGTATTGCCATTATACCATAACCCTGCCCGGAATTGGTTTGAATATTCGGTAAACAAGGCCGGGATTTGCCGCCGTGTCACGATTTTTGCAGGTTTTTCACAAGCGCTGCCTTCCGGCCATGCCGAAAAATGGTATAATGATACGGAATGGGGCGCCGGGTTTTGGACAAGCGCCCTGAAAACGGCGGCACGCCGTATTTGGAAGGAGTACAAACATGTTTCGAAACAAACAGGGCAATCTCTCCGTCGGCAAAATTATTCTGGCGGCTGTGGCCGCTATTCTGGTGCTTTCCATTGTGTTTGGCAGCTTTGTGGTGATACCGGCGGGGCACACGGGCGTGGTGGTAACGCTCGGCAAAGTAAGCGATCAGGTCTTGCAGGAGGGAATCCACTTCAAAATCCCCTTTGCGCAGGAGATCGTGCAGATCGATAACCGCATCGTGAAGCTTGAGGTGAGCACCGAGGCGTTCAGCAAGGACCTGCAAACCGTCACCACTGTGCTCGCGGTGAATTACCGCATCTCGAAGAACATGAGCTATTCCATCTACAAGGAAGTCGGCGCGGCATTTGAGGAGGTGCTCGTCTCTCCGGCGGTGAACGAGGCGCTTAAGGCTGTGGTTGCACAATATACGGCGAGCGACCTTGTTGCAAGCCGCAGCGAGGTAAGCGTGCAGCTTGATACGGAGCTCAACGGCAAGCTGAACGCGCGCGGCATCTATATCGAGGACCTTAACATTATCGACTGGGATTTTTCGCCCGAATACATCGCGGCCGTGGAAGCCAAGCAGGTTGCGGAGCAGACGCTTATCAAGACCCGCACGGAGCAGGAGCAGCAGATCGTGATCGCTGAAGCGGAAGCGCAGAAGCAGGTGATTGCGGCGAATGCAGAGGCGGAAAGCGCTCTCATTGCGGCCGAGGCGGAGGCCAAGCGCATCAAGCTTGAGGCGGATGCACAGGCGGAGGCGAACCGCATCCTTGCAGAATCCGTAACGGATGCGCTGATCCAGTACCAAACCATCGATAAATGGAATGGCCAGCTGCCGCAGGTTTCCATGGGGGAAGGCGGCGCGACGCCGCTGATTGGCGTGACGCTGCCGGAATAAAACCGGGGGCATAGGGCGGCCGAAAGAGCCGCCCCTTTCATTGCGGAAAAAGCGGGAGCGCCTGCTTTTATGAACGGGGATTGCGCCGAAGGCCGCGCGGCGGAATGCTCTGCACGGCAACTGCGCACGCTTTGCACAGAGCCATAAGGAGGGTGTTTTCATGGAACGGGAAAGACTGATGAAAATAGAGGAGCGGTTTCGCACCGCGGTGCGCGTGGCGCGCGTGCTGTATGCGCTCGCAGGGGCTGCGGTGGCGGTATGCGGGGCGCTGCGGCAAAACAGCTATTCGCTGATCAATGCGCTTTGCACATTTTTGCTGATTCCGGCGCTATGGGCGGCGCGCCGTCTGCTTCGCTGGGAGGGCGGCTGGCAGATTGAGCTTTTCGTTTATGCGTTTGCCTGCCTGGGCTGGACGCTTGGCGGCGCCGCGGAATGTTATGAAACCATCCCGCATTTCGACAAGCTTGTGCACATGCTTTCCGGGGTGTTCGTATCCATGCTGGCGTTGGCGCTGTTCCGCATGCTGGAACGCGAACGCCCCATTGCGGCGCAGGGAAAGGCGACCGCATGCCTGTTTGTGCTGTTCGCATCAATGGCGGTGGCGGGAATGTTTGAGCTGTGTGAATATGCGCTTGCGCCGCTTGTCGGGCGGGACTTGCAGCATGTGCTGGATACGGGCGTTTCGGATACCATGGGGGATCTGTTCGTTTGCCTCGTGGGCACGCTTGCAAGCGTGGCGCTGCTCATACGCTCCTTCCGCGGGAAGCATGATTTTTTAACCGACGCGGCGAACGCCTTTGCGCTGCAAAACGGCGCGCGGATGGCGTGACTTTTACCACTGCGCCGTTTCAAGCCAGATGGCAATGTCCTCGGCCAGCGCGCCGCCAAGCCTCTGCACGGCCGCAGCGAGCGCTGCGCCTGTAAGCGGTGCGCCGAGCAGCGCATCCGGCAGCGCACGGATGAAGGCTTCATCCATCGCGTCGGACCAGGCGCGCGCCTCCTGCACCACGCCGTTTTGAAGGACGAATGCAAGCTCCAGCCCGCCCCATGGGAAGCGCGTTTCCAGCGTAAGGTTGAAGGCGGGGGTTGCTCCCATGCGCCATTCCCAGGAAGCATGCCGTTCCTCTGCGGCGGCAAGGCGCGCGGGGTCGAACACCGCCTCCGAAACCGTTTCGTATGCGCCGTATTCGCGCGCAAACGCTGCAACGACCGCCGCGCGCATGGAATCCACGGTGATGTGGGCCCCGTATTCACAAAGGTTGCAAACGCGCGCGCGCACGCTTTCGACGCCTTTTGCCGCAAGTTTTGCGGGGGAAGGGGCAAGGTACTTGCCGAGATTTTCCATGTCCACATTTACAAGAAGCGTGCCGTGGTGCATGCCCGCCTCCCGGGAGAAGCGGAACGCATTGCCGGAAAACTTTGCGCCGGCATCCGTCACAAGGTCGTTGCGCCCGGTGAAGCGTGCATGAACGCCGAGCGAGCGCACCGCGGCAAGGATTACCGAAAGCTGGCGCGCAAGGTCATATTCCCCGCGGGGGGTCACAAACGTGAAGTTCAGGTTCCCAAGGTCGTGGTACACCGCGCCGCCGCCCGTGGTGCGCCGGGCAAGGCGGCCCCCATCCTTTGCAAGGAGCTCCGTGCGGCATTCGCGCCATGCGTTCTGGTTGCGGCCGATCACAACGGTGTGCCGGTTTTGCCAAAGGTAAAGCGTCACGCCCTGCTGGGGGGAATCAAACAAAAGCTCCTCCACGGCAAGGTTGTGCCATGGATTGCATGTGGTGCCGGACAAAAATCTGTTCATGTGGAATCTCCTGTTGCGGCGAGCCGAATTTGAATACCACAATATCATATCCTTTTTTCAGAACATCGGCAAGAATTTAACTACCCTTTCGAGAGAAATTGGTTTAAAATATGAGTTAGAATATAAGATAGGAGAAGGATTCCGTGTCCGGAGCTTACTCCAATCCCGAACCGAGGTGGTATTTGTGAACGCTTATCTGGATGAAGTCGCGCTTTACCTGTTCAATGAGGGGAAGTCCGCCTACGCATACCGTGCGCTCGGCTGCCACAGCGTGTGCACGGAAGACGGCTATGATGCGTTCCGCTTTGCCGTGTGGGCGCCGAATGCGCGCGCGGTGAGCGTTGTGGGCAGCTTTAACGGATGGAACCCGGAAGCCGACCCCATGGAACCCTGCGGCACAACGGGCGTATGGCAGGCCTGCATTGGCGTCGCGCATATCGGGGACACCTACAAATACGCAATTCAAACCAAAGAGGGCCGGCTGATCTACAAGGCGGACCCGTTTGCGTTTTACAGCCAAAACAGGCCCGAGACGGCATCCATTGTTTGGGATATCGGCGGCTATGAATGGCGCGATGCGGCGCATATGGAGGCGCGCGGGCAGTACGACCCGCACCAGTCGCCCATGAGCATTTACGAGGTGCACCTTGGCTCCTGGCGTGCAGGGCTTGATTATGAAGCGCTTGCGTTTGAACTTGTAAATTATCTGGTGGACATGAGCTACACGCATGTGGAGCTGATGCCCCTGTGCGAATATCCGCTGGATGACAGCTGGGGGTATCAGATCACGGGGTATTATTCCATCACCGCGCGCTATGGGACGCCGCAGCAGTTCAAAGCGCTGGTGGACGCATGCCACCGTGCAGGCATTGGTGTAATCCTGGATTGGGTGCCCGCCCACTTCACGCGGGATGCGCATGGCCTTCGCCGGTTCGACGGCACGGCGCTTTACGAACACCCGGACCCGCGGCGCGGCGAGCAGCCGCAGTGGGGCACGATGCTCTTCAACCTGGAACGCAGCGAAGTGCAAAGCTTCCTCATCTCCAACGCTGTATTTTTCTTAAAGGAGTACCATATTGACGCGCTGCGTGTGGACGCGGTGAGCTGCATGCTCTACCTCGACTATGGGCGGGACGGCGATTATCTGCCCAACCGCTTCGGCGGCAACGAGAACCTTGCCGCGGTTGATTTCTTCACACGCCTTTCCAAAACGGTGCACCGGGAATGCCCGGGCGCGCTTTTGATCGCGGAAGAAAGCACGGCATTTCCGCACGTTTCCGGGCCCGTGGAGAAAGGCGGCCTTGGGTTTGACTTCAAATGGAACATGGGCTGGATGAACGACACGCTTTCTTACTGCAAGCTGGACAGCCTCTTTCGCCGCTACCATCACGATAAGCTGACGTTTTCGATGTGCTATGCGTTTTCGGAGCATTATATCCTGCCGTTTTCGCACGACGAGGTTGTGCACATGAAGAACTCGCTCATCGGCCGGCTTCCGGGAACATATGACGAAATGTTTCAGCAGCTGCGCCTGCTTTATATGTATCAATACGCTCACCCGGGCAAGAAGCTGCTGTTCATGGGCGGCGAGTTCGGCCAGTTCGCGGAATGGGATTTCCGCGCCTCTTTGGACTGGCACCTGCTGGATTATCCCCGCCATGCGGCAATGCGCGAATTTGTAAAGGCGCTCAACCGGTTTTACCGCAACAGCCCTGCGCTCTATGCGCGCGACGACGGCTGGGAGGGCTTTGAATGGCGCAGCGTGGACGATTCCGCCCACAGCGTAATCGCTTTCAGCCGCTTTGGGCCGGAGGGCGAGCTGCTCTGCTGCTTTAATTTCACGCCTGTAGCACACCGGCCGTATTCCGTTCGCCTGCCGTTTGCGGCGGCGCTTACCCGCGTCATGTCGAGCCTTGAACAGCCGTCGCCCGGCGTGCTTTCCACCGTGCCGGAGGAGGGCGGCGAATACCGCGCAGAGATCCCGCTCGGGCCGTATGAGGCTGTTTACTATCGCCTTACGCGGCGCGATGCTGCGGAATAATCATTCCCACCAAAAGGAGGAACACGCGTATGATCAAGAAACGCATGGTTGCAATGTTGCTGGCCGGCGGGCAGGGCACGCGCCTTGGCGTGCTCACAAACCGCACGGCAAAACCGGCGGTTCCCTTCGGGGGAAAATACCGCATCATCGACTTTCCGCTGTCCAACTGCGTCAACTCCGGCGTGGATACCGTGGGCGTGCTGACGCAGTACGAGCCGCTCGAGCTCAACGGGTACCTTGGTAACGGCAGCGCGTGGGACCTGGACCGCAACTCCGGCGGCGTTTATGTGCTTCCGCCTTATGTCAAGGGCAGCCGCGGCGAGTGGTATTCCGGCACGGCGAACGCTATCTGCCAGAACATCGGCTTCATCGAGCGGTATTCCCCGGAATATGTGCTGATCCTTTCCGGCGACCATATTTATAAAATGGATTATTCCGCCATGCTGCGCCACCACATGGAAAAACGGGCGGATGCCACCATCGCCGTTTTGCAGGTGCCCATGGCGGAAGCACACCGCTTCGGCATCATGAACACGGATGCGGAAGACCGCATTGTGGAATTTGAGGAAAAGCCGAGGCAGCCCAAGAGCGATAAGGCTTCCATGGGGATTTATATCTTCACATGGCCGGTGCTGCGCGAATTCCTGATGCGGGACGACCGCAATCAGGCGTCCCAGCACGATTTCGGCAAGAACATCATCCCCGCCATGCTGCAGGACGGCAGGCGCATGTTTGCCTACCGTTTTGACGGTTACTGGAAGGATGTCGGCACCGTGCAGAGCCTTTGGGAAGCCAACATGGATCTCATCAAGGATGAACCGGAGCTGAACCTTGGCGATAAGGACTGGCGCATTTACAGCCGCAGCGCCATCATGCCCGCGCATTACATGGGCAGGCACGGCAGCGCAGTCCGCTCCATCGTGACCGAAGGGTGCAATGTGGACGGCGCCATCCGCCACAGCGTGCTGTTTGCGGGCGTAACCATCGGCGAGGGGGCTGAGGTTTCGGATTCCGTGGTGCTGCCGGGCGCACGCATCGGCGCAAATGCGGTGGTGAACAAGGCCATCGTGGGCGAAAACGCCACTGTGCATGCGGGCGCATTCGTGGGCGCGCCGCCTGCGGAGAACGACCCGCCGTACGATACATCGCTCACGGGGGATATTACGCTCGTTGCAAGCAACACATCCATCCGCCCGGGCGCGCGCGTGCCCGCCGGCATGATTGTGAACGCCGATACCTTCGGCGGGAAGGAGGGGTAACGGTATGACGGACAATGCATTCGGCCTCATTTACACCGGGGAATCCAACATGCAGCTCAGGGAACTCACATATTCGCGCTCCATCGCGGCTGTGCCGTTCGCCGGGCGCTACCGCTGCATCGATTTCATCCTTTCAAGCCTTGTGAACACGGGCATCACCAACGTGGGGATCATTACGCAGAAGAATTACCACTCGTTGATGGACCACCTCGAGTCCGGAAAGGAATGGGATTTGCACCGCAAGCGGGACGGCCTTTTCATCCTGCCCCCGTTCGTCACCCGGGACAATACGGGCATTTACCGCGGCACCGTCGATGCGCTGCGCTCCGTGCTCGGCTACATTCGCCGCAGCGCCCAGCGCTACATCGTGCTCACAGGCAGCCATACCATCTATAACACCACATTTACGGACATGCTCGCGCAGCATATCCGAACCGGCGCGGACGTTACCATAATGTACAACGAGGAGGCAGGCTTCGATCCGGAGGATCAATACATGGACCTGCGCCTTACGCTGCACGAAAGCGGCCGCGTGACGGACTTGCAGCTTGACCCGTACCGCCCGCTTTCGGACCTCCAATCCTGCGATACCTATGTGATGGAAAAGACGCTGCTTGAATACCTGATCGAGGAAGCTGCCGCACACGATTACACGGATTTCACGCGGGATGTGCTCCTCCGGCATGTGGACTCGCTGAAAATCTATGGCTGGCGGTATGACGGCTATGTGGCGCGCCTCAATTCGCTCACGAGCTTCTTCCGGCACAATATGGCTGTGCTTGAGCGCGCGGTGCGGGAGGATCTGTTCAACCGCGAGCATCCCATTTACACCAAGGTTAAGGATGAAGCGCCCGCGCGCTACGGCCAGCATGCCTCCGTGCGCAACAGCCTGGTGGCGGACGGCTGCGTTGTGGAAGGCACGGTTGAAAACAGCGTGCTGTTCCGTGGCGTGCATGTGGGGGAAGGCAGCGTTGTGCGCGACTGCATCCTGATGCAGGCATCGGATATTCATTCCGGTTCAGAACTCAACCATGTCATCCTCGATAAGGGGGTAACGGTGAAGAACAGCCGCCGCCTGGCCGGATACGACAGCTTCCCGATCATCGTGCGCAAGGGCAGTGTGATCTGAACCGCGGGCCAAGCCCCTGGCGCAACGGGATCCCCCGCCGGTACGCTGCACGGCGCACACAGAAAGGAATGCTTATGAGCGAAACAAAACGTGAAACCAAATTGAAGGTGCTCTTTGCGGCAAGCGAATGCCTGCCGTTCGTGAAAACCGGCGGCCTTGCGGATGTGGCGGGCGCGCTGCCCGCACAGCTCTGCCGGGATGGTGCGGACGCGCGCATCGTGCTGCCGTTTTACAAACCCGTTAAGGAAAAATACAAGGCGCAGTGCCGGCATGTGTGCGATTTCATCCTGCGCCTCGGGTGGCGCAGCCAGTATTGCGGCATAGAACAGCTTGTGCACGGCGGAGTAACCTACTATTTTATCGACAACGAATATTACTTCGGCCGGGATTATATTTACGGCAGCTTCGATTCCGCGGAGGGCGAGCGCTTCGCCTATTTTTCCAAGGCCATTCTGGAGATGCTGCCGCGCATCGGCTTTATGCCGGATGTGCTGCATTTGAACGACTGGCAGACCGCCATGGCCGCGCCGCTTCTCAAACTGCAATACGCTTCCGAAGATCCGGCCTATTCGCGCGTGCGTACGCTCCTCACGATCCACAACCTCCGCTATCAGGGCATTTTTGATCGCGGCTTTATGGACGAGCTGCTTTCGCTTGGCGCGCCGTGCTTTGACCCGCACCTGCTGGAGTACAACGGCTGTATAAACTTTTTGAAGGGCGGCATTGTATATGCGGACCGCATCAGCACTGTGAGCCCCACCTATGCCCGTGAGATTTTAACGCCCTATTACGGCGAAGGGCTTGACGGCGTGCTGCGGGAACGCGAGCATGCGCTCACCGGCCTTTTGAACGGCATCGACACGGCGTATTTCAACCCGGCGGACGACCCTGCGCTTCCCGCATGCTACGCTTTGGGCAACATGGCCGGCAAGGCCGCCTGCAAGGCGGCTCTGCAAAGGGAGCTGGGCCTTGCGGAACGCCCGGATGTGCCCGTTACGGCGCTTGTTTCGCGCCTCACGGATCAGAAGGGGCTGGATCTTCTCGATCATGTGCTTGCGGAGATTATGGAACAGGAGCTGCAGCTCGTGGTGCTCGGAACGGGCGATGCGCGCTATGAGCAGCTTTTCTCCTGGGCCTCCTGGCGCTACGGTAGCCGCTTTGCCGCGCACATGGCCTATAACGAGGGGCTTGCGCACCGCGTGTACGCGGGCGCGGACCTGTTCCTGATGCCCTCCCGCTTTGAGCCCTGCGGCCTTTCACAAATGATTGCCCTGCGCTATGGCGCGGTGCCTGTCGTGCGGGAAACGGGCGGCCTTGTGGACAGCGTGGAATCCTACAACCGCTTCACCGATGCGGGCGTGGGCTTCTCATTCCTCAACTACAACGCGCATGAGCTGCTTTTTACAATACAGCGTGCAGTGGCCTATTATCATGGGGATAAGGACCTTTGGGCGCGCCTCGTCCAACGCGGCATGGCGTGCGATTTTTCCTGGGAGCGGGCGGCAAAACAGTATGAAACGCTGTACGCCCAAATGCTCTCCTGAATTCAGCAAACATTCACCGAAGGGGGATTCATGTTCGAAGGTATTTTGCATGATTCCATTGGGGCGCGTTTCCGCGCCCCGTTTGGCGCCGTGCCGTGCGGCACGGATGTGCGCCTCTCCATCCGCGTGCCGGATCCCGCCGTGCGTGCACGGCTGCGCCTTTGGGTGGGAAACGCGGAGCGCATTGTGGAGGGCCGCCGTGCGGGGGACTATTACGAATTTCTGTTTCAGGCAAAACATACCGGGCTGATTTGGTATTACTTTCTTTTAGATGCGCCCGGCGTGGAGACGTCCGGCGTGGAGACGCGCTATTACGGGGGGCGCAGCGGCGCCGGCGCGGTGTACGATTATCCGCCCCCTTCCTACCAGATTACCGTGTATGACCCGGCGTTCCAAACGCCCGCCTGGTTCCGGGAAGGAATCGCCTACCAGGTGTTTGCGGACCGCTTCCACAGGAGCGGCGAACGCGGCGGACTTCTGCGCACGGAATACCACCGTGCGCTTGGGCGCAGCGTAGCATTGCATGAGGAATGGAATGCGCCGGTGCTTTACGAGCCGCTGCCTGGAAAGAAGGATTACGATCCCTGCGATTTTTATGGCGGTGACCTGCGCGGCCTTGCCGAAAAGCTGCCGTACCTCAAAAGCCTGGGCGTAACCTGCCTGTATCTGAACCCGATCTTTGAATCGCCCACAAACCACCGCTACAACACGTCGGACTATCTGCGCATCGACCCCGTGCTGGGGGATGAGGACGATCTCCGCATGCTCGTTGCGGCGGCGAAGGAGGCGGGGATGCGCATCATTCTCGATGGGGTGTTTTCCCACACGGGGGACGACAGCGTGTACTTCAACCGCTATGGCCGTTATCCGGGGCCCGGTGCGTATCAATCCAGAGAATCGCCGTATTTTGAATGGTATGATTTCCGCGCCTGGCCGGACAGCTACCGCGCCTGGTGGGGATTCCCGACGCTGCCTGAGGTCAACGAGCTTACGCCCTCCTACATGGAGTTTGTTGCGGGGGTGCTCTCGCATTATGCGTCGTTCGGCCTCACCTCCTGGCGGCTGGATGTAGCAGATGAGCTGCCGGATGAATTCATCGCTTTTTTGCGCGCGCGGCTCAAAGCAATTGATCCGGAGGGGCTGCTTCTGGGCGAGGTGTGGGATGACGCTTCCAACAAAGAAGGCTTCGGCGCACGGCGGGCCTATGTGGACGGCGCGGAGCTTGATTCCGTGATGAATTATCCGCTGCGGGACGCGCTTTGCGATTTCTTTTTGTACCGCACGGATGCAAACGGCCTTGCAGCGCGGCTTTTCGCGCTTCGGGAAAACTATCCGAAGCCATTTTACGATGCCTGCTTGAACCTGCTCGGCAGCCACGACACGCCGCGCATCGCAACGGTGCTCGGCGGTGCGCCGCACCGGGATGCGCTCACGCGGGAGGAACAGGCCAAGTTCCGCCTGAGCCCGGATGCAGCGGCGCGCGGCAAGGCGCGCCTTGCGCTTGCGCAGATGCTGCTGTTTTCGCATCCGGGCGTACCCTGCACCTATTATGGCGATGAGATTGGCATGTTCGGCATGGCTGATCCGTTTTGCCGCGCACCGTACCCCTGGGGTGCGGAGGACGAGGCGCAGCTTGCGCAATACCGCCGCATTGCTGCGGCGCGGCGCGCTTCAAAGGCGCTTTCTGAAGGCGCATGCGGCTTTGCGGCGCTCACGCCGGAGCTGTTTGCAATCCTGCGCACCGAAGGCGGGGAAAGCGCACTGACGCTTGTGAACCGCTCGGAGCGTGCGGAACGCGTAACGGTTGCGGCAGAAGCGTTCCAGCGCGGGCCGGATGGGGCGCGCATGTTCCTTGCCCCCGCGTATACGGAGGCAATCACGGGCATGCGCATCACATGCAGCGAAGGGACGCTGAACCTTGTCCTTCCGCCGCTTTCCGGCGCAATGCTGGTTTCAGAAAAAAGTGGCAAAATGCGTTGAACCGCCGGGTATGATGTGGTACAATGCCCACAGCGTCCGCCGCATGATATGGGAAACGGACGCAGAAACTATAAAAAACCGATACGGAGGAATATACCCATGATCAACAAGAACATGACCATTGAGCAGATCCTGCGCGTGGATGTCGGCACGGCGGACATTCTTCAGGAAAGCGGCATGCATTGCCTTGGCTGCGTAATGGCGAGCGGCGAGGACCTTGAGCAGGCGTGCGCGGTGCACGGCATCAATGTGGATGAGCTCGTGGAGAAGCTGAACGCATATTTGGAAACCAAATAAACCGGAGATGACAACAAAAAAGCTTGTACAAGGCGCCCTGATCGGGGCGCTTTATGCGGCGCTGACGCTTGCGGCCGCTCCCATCAGCTTCGGGTTGATGCAGGTGCGCGTTTCCGAAGCGCTCTGCATCCTTCCGTTTTTCACCTCTGCAGCCGTGCCGGGGCTTTTCATTGGCTGCCTTGTGTCCAACCTCGCAGGCGGAGCGGTGCTTTATGATGTGGTGTTCGGGAGTTTGGCGACGCTGCTCGCCGCGCTGCTGACGCGTTGGTTCAAAAAGCGTGGGTTTTCCAAGTGGCTTGCGCCGCTGCCTGCGGTTGTGGTGAATGCGCTCATCGTGGGCGCGCTGATGACGCTTGTGTATTTGCCGGGCGAGGTCACGTACCTTGCGGGCGCGGCCTATGTGGGCGCAGGGCAGGCGATTGCATGCTACGGCCTCGGCATGCCGCTTCTTTATGTGCTGGAGCGGTACGGCGGGAAGCTCTTTCGAGATTGAAGCGCAAAACGCAGCAACAAAAGCTGCCGCTTTAGGGCGAGCTTCATAAAACAGTTAGTGCCGTGTATCGATTTGATCACGGCACTTTTATATGCAGGATTTGGGGATGCTCCCCAACAAGATTACAGTGTCAAATTTGACACCATGGTAGAATATTGGTGCCGTCAAGAGTTATGCGCAAATTAGTTTGCAGACTCTGGCTGAATGAAGTCAGCCGGCAATAGAGATGTCTTCCATAGCCGCCTCCAAGTGCTTCATATTCATGTACTTTTTG
>DCKB01000023.1 GCA_002320595.1 Christensenella sp. UBA1685 | reverse complement strand
GCGCAACTTATTGTACCTTATCAGAATATTGCTCTTTAATAACAGTTTCCTAAAAAAGTCCCTTGTGTAAAGGAAACCTTTGGTGCGTTTCATTACCTTGAACCATCTCGATAAATCAGAATTTATTGATAATTTAGTTTCTGTATTCTATGTGCCTGCCGCTTAGCAAGCGGAAGATATTTTATATAGTATTCGTTATCAATATTTTCATATTTATTCTCCACAAAAACCCACTCGCAATATTCATAGAACAAAAAATATTCTATAGTGTTACGCCATTCTACATATGTGATGCCCCTATCCTTTAGCAGATTGTCATAGTAATACCCTATCGCAAATTCTTTGTCTTCCTGCGTCATATAGAACAAGGCATCTTCGGTGTCTTCGCCATGTGTAATCAGGCGGGCAATAGAGGTAGGGTATGGAAGAATACCACCATATTCCCAATCTATCAAGAATGCATTGTCCGTGGAAACAATGATATTAAAAGGGAGTAAATCATCGTGGCAAAGCGCCCTAGGGACAGACGCATATATTTCAAGAAACTTCTTATAAACTGTCTCTAGTTCTGCGTCATTGAGATATTTACCACGGTTTTGCCGGCCATTGAAGCTTGCATCGAAGGAATAGCCTTAATTTGCATAAACAGGGCTTTCCCACGTTTCTTTTTGCAGGGAAATCAAAGCATCCAATGCCAAAACAAGCTTATGGCGGGAACATTTGCGCAAATCCTCCCCTTGTATATACTCCATTAACAGAAAGGTTTTTTCATCTATAACAGCTGTTTGATATATGGCAGGGGTATTTTTTCCTATCCTCGTAAGAATGGTATGATATACTTCGGATTCATATGCTTTTGCTTCCTTGAGAATATATCTGCCAGCATCAGTATCAATTCGCCATACTTGATAGAACGAATCATCTTCCTCACGCTTTAACTGCGTGATTATCGTTTTCTTCGATATGAAGGAGGTGTCAAAATGTTTCAAGATTCCCTTCAGTTCCATTATGCATTCCTTTATCAAATTCAAATTTATCTCTTTTGCTTTGCTTTTTTATAAAATACCCAAGAAAGAATTGCAAGTATAGTTGCAATACAATAACATCCCCCTCTGACAATATTACTTAAGTCTAAAAAACCACTACCTGTTACAGTAATACCACAGACAACAGCGAAAACGGCAATGATAAGTAAAACAATACTTAATGCCTTATAAATTTTGCTCGTTTTCATAGCGTTGCCTCCTCGTCAAATCAGGATTTGCCGCTCTTGTCATCAATATATCATGTTGCCTATTTCCAAGTAAGTACGCCACCGTTGATCTTCGCACTCCCGCCGGTTGTTCTACAGCGCAAGCGTCAGCCCCACGCCGACTTCGTGCACATCGAAGGCGCCGCACAGCGCGTGCTTCACGGCAAGGGACGTGCAGTGGCAGGGATAGAGCGTTTTTGCACCGAGCTGCGCAAGGCGCGCAAGCACAAAATCGAGCTGCGGGCCGGACTCAAACAGGTGAAGGCCGCCAAGCACGCCCGCAACGCGCGTTTCCCCTGTGAGGGAAAGGGCGTATTGCAGCATGTTGCAAATGCCCGCATGCGAGCATCCCGTGAGCAGGAACAGGCCGCTTTTTGTTGCAAGGGCAAGGGCGGTGTCATCCAGCAGGCGGTCCGGTTCCCAGGTACCGCCGCGCAGCGTCTCGCCTACGGGCGGCGCTTCGAGCGGGTTCGTGCGCGGGATTTCGCCAAGGAACAGCACGCCCGGCGCAAGTTCGGCAGGCCCGCGGGAAAGGCGGAGTTCCGCATGCGCGGGAAGCGCTGCGGGATCGAACGGCACGCCGACGGAACGACCGTCAAAGCGCTTGGGCAAAAACGCATCCGGGTGCGCAAAGAGGCGCACCGGCTGCGGAAAGGCCGAAAGGAACGGCAGAAGCCCGCCCGTGTGGTCGTCATGCCCATGGGAAAGCACGATATCCGTCACGCGGGAAAGGTCACCCCCCATGCGCCGTGCGTTTTCAAGCGTGCAGGCGGAATAGCCCGTGTCAAGCAGAATGGTGCGTTCCCCTGTTTCCAGCAGGTAGCATGCGGCGGGTTCCCCCAGATAATAGCGGTCGATATAGGTGTTGTTATCCATGAGGACGGTCAGCTTCATTTCAGCCATATGCGTTTCCTCGCGGTTATTGATTCAGGAGCTTGAGCGCCATGTCGTAAAGGTATTGCACGCCGTAGGGCAGCGCGTCCTGATCGAGCCGGTAGCCCGGGTTGTGGTGCGGCCTGTCGCAGCCCTTTTCCGAACAGCGGGAGCCGAGCTCTACGAAGAAACCGGGGCGGTTTTCAAGGAACGCATAGAAGTCCTCTCCCGGCATGATGGGGCCAATGTGGTCGATATGCTCCTTGCCGAAGCGGGAAAGCAGCGTTTGCTCCGCAAGGGCGGTGAGCGTTTCATCGTTGAACACGGAGGCATAGCCGGCATCCCAAACGTAGTCATAGCTTGCGCCGGCGCTCGCGGTGATGCCGGCGGTGATTTCTCCGATCAGCGCTTTGATGCGTTCGCGCACGGCGGGATCGAAGGAGCGCACCGCGCCGGTGAGCGTCATCTCGTCCGGCAGGATGTTATAAGCCGTGCCCGCATTTGCCTGGCAGATGGAAACGATCACAGGGTCGGTCGCCGCAACGCGCCGTGCGGAGATGGTCTGCAGCGCAAGGATTAGCTGTGCCGCAGTGACGATCGCATCGACGCCCTGTTCGGGGAAGGAGCAGTGCGCGCCCTTGCCCTTCACGGTGATGTCGAAGCGGTCCACCGCTGCCGTCAGCACGCCTGCGCGCACGCCGAACACGCCCGTGGGCCAATTCGTGGAAAGATGCAGGCCGAGCATGGCGTCCACGCCGTCCGCCGCGCCTGCGCGCACCAGCTCCACCGCGCCGCCGGGCGGGAGCTCCTCTGCATGCTGGAAAAAGAGCCGCGCTTCGCCGGAAAAGGCCGCGCGCTGCGCAGAAAGGAGCTTGGCAAGGCCAAGGAGCATGGCGGTGTGGCCGTCGTGCCCGCAGGCATGCATCACGCCGGGGCGGGCGGATGCATAGGGGAGGCCGCTCGCCTCCTCGATGGGGAGCGCATCTATATCCCCGCGTACGCCGAGGACGGTTTGGCGCCCATCCTTTTCGCCCCGGATGCTTGCCACAAGGCCGGTCTTCGTTGGTCGGGAAACGGAAACGCCCGGCATGGCGGAAAGGAGCTCCGCCAAGTAGGCGGTCGTTTCAAACTCTTCAAAGGAAAGCTCCGGGTTGCGGTGCAAATGCTCCTGCCATGCGCGGAGCTCGGGAATGATGCGGGTTACACAAGGGTCAAACGGCATATGGATTCTCCTTCCCACCCAAGGCTGGGCGACGGTTATTTCCGTGGCAGCTTTTTGTAGAAATCGCTGGGCAGAAGCGATTTGTCTGCGGTTTCCCGGGTCAGGCCAAGGCTGTCTGCAAGGGCGAACATTTCCTCCCGTAGCGCGTCGGTCGCGGCTTTTATGGCCTCCCCGTCCAGCGGCACATCCGTGGATACGCCGGCCGGACGTTCCGTGAGCGCGGGGAGCGGCGCAAGCGCCGCATCCACGGCACGGGCGCCGCGCTTGAGCGCAAGGCCAAGTTCGGAATTCAGGCCCACGATGCCGCGCGACTGCTCCGCGAGCGTCATCAGGTACTGCGCGCCAATGGCATACCGCCCGGCGATGGCGGCTTGTTTTTCTCCCTCCACATGCGCGATGTCCGCACGCGGGTCCGGCTCAATGGTGATGCCGAAGATTTTATCCACCAGCGAAACAAGCTTTTCATTGGAAAGCACATAATAGCTTGCGTTGCTGTAAGAGGTATTGTCGATATACTTACCGCTTAGAGTATGGCGGCGGAGCGTGTTTTCGTCAAGCTGCATGCCAAGCGCGCCGAGCGCGGCGATCTGCTCTGCGGAAAGGTTGGTTTTCACATATCCCTTCACGGAGGTGTAGATCGAAACGAGGTTCCGAAGCTGGTCGCGGGATTTAAGCTGGTTGAACACGGCAAAGAGCATCCGCTGCTGCCTGTCGTTGCGGCCAACGTCCGAGCTGATGCCTTTGCGCGCACGGCAGTAATCAAGCACCTGCTGCCCGTTGAGATGCTGATAGCCGGTTTCGAGCACGCGGCCGTTGAGCGCAATGCGCACATCCACATCGTAATCCACACCGCCCATTGCATCCACAACGGCCTTAAGCCCCGTCATGTCCACGCCGGCATAATATTCGATGGGGATGCCGCCAAAAAGTTTGGAAACGGTTTCCATTGCGTATGCAAAGCCGTCCCCATCCGCACTTCCGCCCTTGGCGAAGGCGGCGTTGATCTTCCAATGGCCGGTTTCGCTGTACTTTTCGCCCTTGTCGTTATAGATGGTGGCAAATGTATCCCGCGGGATGGAGATCAAATCCGCCCGGCCGCGCCTGAAGTTGACCGTGAGCAGCATGATTACGTCGCTGCGGAAATTGTTGGCTTCATCCCGATAAACGCCGCTGCCCTCCACGGTGCGCTCCGGGCTTTGATCCCAACCGAGCATAAGGATGTTGACCCGGTCCTTCATGAAGGAAAGGTCTGAAAGTTCCTTGGGGGAATAGGTGGGCGCGGGCGTTGGCACAGGCGTTGGCTCCGGCGTGGGGGAAGCGGTGGGCGTTGGCGTAGCGGTGGGCGTTGGCGTAGCGGTGGGCGTTGGCGTGGCGGTGGGCGTTGGCAGTTCCGTTTGCGCCGGCACAGCGGTAGGAGCAGGGGAAGCGGTGGGCGCAGGGGTGGGGATCCCGCCGAAGGCGCTCATCGGATCCACAAACATAACGTATGCAAAGCGCAGCCCCACGAGCAAAAGCGCTGCAAGCACTGTGACGAGGGCGATCTTCAATATGGTTTTTACCCGCGAGGGGGGCTTTTTTGCGTTCTTGTTTTCCATAGCGACAGTATACCACAAGTGTGCGGGTTCGGAAGATGGAAAAGAAAAACAAAGCGGCAGAAAAACGGGTGCGGCGTATGGCGGGCCGCACCCGCAGGATGCATTACGGTTCGTCCTGCGTTGGTTCCGCATCCGCGTCGCAGGCGGCGCGATAACAGCGCAGCAGCAAAACGGCGCCCCAAAAGAGAAGGGCAAGCCCGGTAACGATCAGCGTCAGAAGCCAACCGTTCCCCACCTGCAGCCGTCCATACGGCCCAGAAAGACAGAGCGCGGGGGAGATGCCCAACGCGCCTAAAAGCATGGGCAGGATCAGGCCGCACACAAGCCCTGCCCACGTAAGGCAAAAGGCCAGCTTCTGTAAAAAGCGGAATCGGCGGTTCATCGCGTTCCCTCCATTCTTATTCGCTGCGTTTGCCGGTGATGGATTCGATCTCCACACAATAAACGGCGGTTTCCGGGCCTGCGTTTGCGGCGCATGCTTCGCGGTGCGGATTCGAGGCTGCGTATTTTTCGCAAATGGCCGAAAGCGCCCGGCGGCGCTCGGCGGGATCATGCACAAGCCGCGCCGTACCAAAGGCGATGGCGGAGGAATATTCCGTTGTGAAACGCATGGGGATGGCATGCACATCCGCCACAGCCGTAAGGCAGACACGGGGATTCTGCGCAAGAAGCTCCGCCTTGCAGCCGCGCGGGTTGGAATGAAAATAAACGCACCCATCCACGAGCACGTGGGAAACCGGAACGCAATAAGGCTGCGCCTCATCGGCAAGGCCCAGGCAGGCGTATTCACAGCGGCCGAGCAGAGCAAGCGCCCATTCGGCAGGGCGTTCTTTCTTTTTGTTCAGCATTTCAGGCATATCGTGCACTCCTCCTGTTGTTGTGTTGCTTCAAGGATAGCAGATGCGGGTGCATCCCGCAAGAAAAAGCCGCATGACACCGCTTTTCAGACTGTCGAAAAACCGGGGGATTGTCAAGGGGCCTCAGTCCCTTGACTTCATTCCGGCTCCGGCGGCGCGCACGCCGGAACGGATGAAAACCATTTGGTTTTCGCACGTTGCAGCGTTTGCCGCCCGCGAGCAAAGCGAGAGGCAAACGCTGAGAAAACTCGAAAAAGTGGCCGTTTGCCATTTTTTCGACACGCAAAAAAGCCGCATGATGCGGCTTTTATCCTGCACAGCAACTTAAAGCTGCTTTTCTTTGCGGAAGAACCAGCCCACGGCCATGAACGCCGCAAACACCACGAGATACCAGAAGACGTTCTTCCCATGCGCAAAGAACGCCGCAACGATCATGAACAGGCTCCCCGCGATTGCAAGCGGGAATGCGACGAAGCGCTTCACCGGGGAAAGATCCTTCTCCTTGCGGATGGCCATGAAGAAAATGGGGAGATAGAGCGCATAGATCGTCACGATCGGAAGTTCGGAGGAATCGAAGCAGATGGGGCCGAACCAAGGGGTGGTGAGCTGTGCGCTGTAAAAATACACAAGCCAGAACGCGCAGAGGAGCAGGCCGAGCACGGAGGAATTGGTGGGCATATTGGTTTTGCCATCCACCTGCTTGAAGATCGCAGGAGCAGGGCCGCGGCGGCGCGCGGCGAGCGCATACATGCCGCGCGTGCAGCCGAGCATCAGCCCGTTGAGCGTACCAAGGCAGGAAATGACGACGAACACGAAGAGCACCGTGCCGCCCACGCGGGAGAAGATTGTTTCAAACGCGGTGCGGGCGCCGGCTTCGCCGCTTTCCATGAGCGCAGCATTGGATACGCTGCCGGAAAGGCCGATATAATAAAGAATGTAAACGCCCACGACAATCAGCGTGCCGAGTACGAGCGCACGGGGCAGGTTCTTTTTCGCATCCTTGAGCTCCGCGTTGATGCTTGTGGCAATAATCCACCCCTCAAACGCGAACGCAGTCGCCACAACGGCGGTGAACAGCGCCGTGCCGGAGGATTTGCTCGCATCCACAACGGTGGTGAAGTTTTCCACAACCATGCCGTTGCCAAGGCCAACAATGGTACCGATGACGGCCATCAGCAGCAGCGGGATCAGCTTGATGATGGTGGCGGACACCTGGAATTTTCCTGCGAGTATAGGGGAAAGCGCGTTGAGTGCATAGCTTGCTACAAGGAAGAAACCTGCGAGCACCATACATTCGGCGCCTACGATGGAGAAGCCGAGGAGCACGGAAAGGTAGCGCGCGCTGACCCATGCAAGTACGCTCGTGATGCCGGGATAATAGACCGTCGTCATAAACCAACCCACGAAGTAGCCATAGCCCTTGCCGACGGTGACCTCCGCGTAATCAACGATGCCGTTGACGTATTCATAACGCGTTGCAAGCAGCGCGAACGCATACGCGCATGCCACCATGATCACGCCGCCGATGAGCCAGGCGAGGATGCCGAGCGGCAGATTTCCGCCGGTTTCGGTGAGGATCTTTTCCGCCTTGAAAAAGACGCCGCTGCCGACTACGATGCCGACAACCATGCAGATTGCCGTCATCAGGCCGTATTTTTTGTGTAATTCGTTGTCCATGATGAAATCTCTCCCTGCTATTTTGTTTGTTGAGTTTTGTAATGGGGCTGATCTATGTAAAGCGCGGGTGCACGGCATGTATTTATTTGGAGGGACAGCGCCGACGACGGCGAAAAACAGCATAGGTTCTAAGAGAAACCGTGCATGACCTTTACACTACAATCTTAACAAGAATACTATTAAATTACGACAATGTCAACGCATTATATATTATTTATAATTATAAAAGTTACCCAAAAACCGTTTAAGACGGAATGCGTTCGCAAAATGCGGACAAATCAGGGGCGGATCATCTGAAACACGGAAAATTGAACGGAATATGAAATTTCATGCTCCTTTGGCTGCCTGCGCTCCACAAACGGCTTCGGACATGCTATAATTAAAACTTGAATGGATTTGGGAGGAGGTCCGCATGCCGGTTTCGCTTTTTATCAAGCAGCTTGACGATGCGTTGGCTGAAAACGGGCTTTCATTTGTATCGACGATCATCGATATCGCAATCACATTTGCTTTGGCCCGGCTGATCGTAGCCATCGTGGCAAGAGCGGCGCGTTCCATCGTGGCGCGGCGTGCCCGCGACCTGGAAGAAATGAAGGCCCGCAGGCTTACGACGGCAGTCACGCTGATGACGAGCGTTGTGAAATACGCTGCGTATTTCATTGCCATTGCGATCGCCGTGGGCGAGCTTGGCTATGCCGGGGCAATGAATTCCATGCTGGCGGCTGCTGGCATCGGCAGCCTTGCGGTGGGCATCGGCGCACAGAGCGTTATCAAGGACGTTGCCGCCGGGCTGATGTTGCTGTTTGAGGATCAGCTTGCCGTGGGCGATTATGTGACGGCTGCGGGCGTTACGGGAACGGTTGAAGCGGTTACGCTGCGCACCACCACCGTGCGCGGCTATGGCGGCGAGCTGAGCGTGATCCCAAACGGGAGCATTTCGGTTTTGACGAATTATTCCCGCACGGATTCGCTTGCCATTGTGGAGTTCCCGGTGGCATACGAGGCGGACGGCGCACGTGCGCTTCTGTTGATGCGTGAGGAGGCGGAGGCCTATTATGCTGAGCTTGGGGACGTTGCCGTGGAGAAGCCGGAGGTAGTGGGCGCGGTACAGCTTACGGGCGGAGAAATGGTGCTGCGCGTTGTGCAGCGTGTGAAACCGCTTGAACATTGGGCCGTGCAGCGGGAACTGACGCGGCGCATCGCGGCGCGCTTTGTGCGGGAAGGCATCCCCCTGCCGCGCACGCGCGTGCAGATGGCAAATAAGGAGGGCGGAGAAGCATGATTGAACGGTTCGGACTGGGAGACCACATTGCAATGAAAAAACCGCATGCCTGCGGCGGCAACGAGTGGATTGTGACCCGAACAGGGGCGGATATAAAAATCAAATGCATGCAATGCGGCCGCGTTGTGATGCTTGACCGAGGCGACTTCCTGCGCAGCGCGCGCAAAAATCTGACGGAAGGGACGGAGAAGCCCAATGAGCCGGAAAATTGATAAAAAGCAGCTTGCCCGCCTGCGCAAAAATGCGGAGGCGCTTCATGCAAAGGATGAGGCTTACAAAAAAGCATCCGACCGGGATTTTGCGCTTTGGCTCGTGATGGTGCTTGTTGCGGCGTTCGCCGTGCGGCTGTTCCTGTTTGAGCCCGTGCGCGTTTCGGGCGACTCCATGTACGATACGCTTGTACACAACGAACGCATGTTTGTGGAAAAGGTGAGCTATTGGTTTGAACGTCCGCAGCGCGGGCAGATCATCATTTGCTATTATCCAAACCACACCTCCACCTGCGTGAAGCGGATTATCGGCGTACCGGGGGACAGGGTCGCCATCACGGGCGGAGAGCTGTATCTCAACGGCGAAAAGCTGGACGAATCTGCCTACTGGGAGGATCTCATCTGGGGGGATATGGCGGAAATTACCGTGCCGGAAGATTGCGTGTTCGTAATGGGGGACAACCGGAACGATTCAAGCGACAGCCGCAGCCCGCTTGTGGGGCCCATCCCCTATTCCCGCATTGTGGGGCGCGTGCGCAGCGTGATCTGGCCCATTGAAGAGGCGCGGAAGGTTTAAGCGCGAACGGCGGAGGGACGACGAATATGGAAACCACGGGAAAGGCGGCGGAAACCGGCCTAAGGCGCGTTGCGCGGAATCAGGCGGAATATGCCCGCCTCAGGCTTTACACATGGCTTTGGGCGTTTGGCGTTGCAGGCGTGACGCTCACGCTGCTGTTCACGGCCTGGCTGTTCGGTGTGCAGGTACGCGACAGCGGTATGGCGCCTGCCATAGAACCGGGCGACGTGATTCTGTTCGACAGGTTGGCGAAATACTTCCAATCCCCGGCGCGCGGCGATATCGTCGCGTTTTCGGATGCGGCGGGGGAAGGAACGTACGCGGGGCGGATCGTGGGCATGCCGGGTGAAACGGTGGCCGTTTCAGGCGGGCGCGTGTATATCGGTGGAAGCCTTTTGGACGAGCGGGCATACGCGATGGGCGCGCTTGCGGCGGATTGCCCGGAAACGCATATCCCGGAAGGCAGCTTTTTCATCCTGCCGGATGACCGTTCGGATGCGCTGACCGATGTGGCCAAGCTCATAGTGGATGCTTCCCGCATTAAGGGGAGCGCGCTTGTGCGCGTATCCCCGCTTTCACGCATTGGGATTTTCTAGCATAAATATAAACCATATTTGGATGCGTGCCGGAGCAAAAATAATATATAATGGCAAAAATTTTCAAAAAAAGGCCTTGACAGACAGGCGCACGGCGCGTATACTTGCAATCAAGTCAAAACCGTTGAGGGAGAGCAAGTAATTTCGGAACCCTCCTTTGCAGAGAGCCGCAGGCGGTGGGATTGCGGCATGGAGAATCGGAACGAATGGGCTCCTGAGGGCAAGCTGAACAACAGTAGGCGCGCCGGAGAAGGCACTCCGTTAGCAAAGGCCGGCATATGACAGTATGCACAGAGAGGGCGCGTAACGCGCCAAGCCGGGTGGCACCGCAGGAGGTTTCAAAGCTCTTGTCCCTGCAAAAGCAGTTGGGGACGAGGGCTTTTTTATTGCTCTCCTGTCCCGGCAGCCCGCGGGAAACTTCCCGTAAACGGCCAATGGCCGCAGTAAGAAAGGAGTGCGTAACCATGAAAGACAACATCCCCTACAAGATTTACCTGAGCGAAGCTGAACTGCCGAAACAATGGTACAACGTGCGGGCGGACATGAAAAACAAGCCCGCGCCGCTGCTCAACCCCGGCACGCTCCAGCCGATGACGGCTGAAGAACTCGGCCACGTGTTCTGCGATGAACTGGTGCAGCAAGAGTTGGACAACACCAACGCCTATATCGGCATCCCGGAAGAAATCCGCGATTTCTATAAAATGTATCGGCCTGCCCCGCTGGTGCGCGCCTATTGTCTGGAGAAGCATCTTGGCACACCTGCGAAAATTTATTACAAGTTTGAAGGCAACAATACCAGCGGAAGCCATAAGCTGAATTCCGCGATTGCACAGGCATACTATGCAAAAAAGCAGGGCTTGAAAGGCGTGACCACGGAAACCGGCGCCGGGCAATGGGGCACCGCGCTCTCCATGGCATGTGCATACCTCGGGTTGGATTGCAAGGTGTTCATGGTGAAGGTTTCTTATGAGCAAAAGCCGTTCCGCCGCGAGGTTATGCGCACGTATGGCGCGAACGTGACCCCGTCCCCCTCCATGACGACGGAGGTTGGCCGGAAGATCCTTGCGGAGCACCCCGGCACCACGGGCAGCCTGGGCTGCGCAATTTCCGAAGCGGTCGAGGTTGCGGTGGGCACGGAAGGATACCGCTATGTGCTCGGCAGCGTGCTTTCTCAGGTGCTGCTGCATCAATCCATCATCGGTCTTGAAGCCAAAGCAGCGTTGGATAAATACGGTGTGAAACCGGATATCATCATCGGCTGCGCGGGCGGCGGCTCCAACCTGGGCGGCCTGATTTCGCCATTTATGGGCGAAAAGCTGCGCGGCGAGAAGGATTACCGCTTCATTGCAGTGGAACCCGCTTCCTGCCCGAGCCTGACACGCGGCAAGTATGTTTACGATTTCTGCGATACGGGCATGGTTTGCCCGCTTGCGAAGATGTATACGCTCGGCTCCGGGTTTATTCCTTCCGCAAACCATGCGGGCGGCCTGCGGTACCATGGCATGAGCAGCGTGCTCTCTCAGCTTTATGATGACGGCCTGATGGAAGCCACCTCCGTGGAGCAGACGAGCGTGTTTGCAGCAGCGCAGGAATTCGCGCGTGTGGAAGGCATCCTGCCCGCGCCGGAAAGCAGCCATGCCATCCGCGTCGCAATCGACGAGGCGCTCAAGTGCAAGGAGACCGGCGAGGAAAAGACGATCCTTTTTGGGC
Source organism: Christensenella sp. UBA1685 (assembly GCA_002320595.1). Lineage (GTDB taxonomy): Bacteria > Bacillota > Clostridia > Christensenellales > CAG-138 > UBA1685. The sequence goes on along the minus strand of DCKB01000023.1, from coordinate 13,090 downwards.
TCACGGGCACGGGATATTTCGACATGGTGGCATACCAGAAGTATAACGACGGTGAAATGACGGATTACATCCCGAGCGATGAAGACCTGCAGAAGGGCTTTGACGGTATCCCGAAATTCCCCGGGAACATGATCTGAACGGGAGCAGCCACAGAACTATGTTTAACGGCTGACTTATCTCAAAAAACGGTGCGGCAAGCTTTCTGGCTTACCGCATTTTTTTGCTTAAATTGCAGGGAGAAATGCGGAGCGATTCAATTTTCATAAAACACAAATTGAATCGCAGAACGAGTGAAAAATAGGCGCTTAATTAAATTGAACGCGTGAGGATGTACTGGTGAAAAATGGAAACAAAAAGGAGAAAAGAAAAAATCATTTCTATGATAAATAATATAAACTCACGCTGCAGATAAAAAAACGAAAAACAGCAAAAACAGATACAAAAGCAGCGAAATGCCCGGAAAACAATGCTTTAGAAAATAAAACAATCGCAGCCGTGCGGAACCCCGTGCTTCAAAACTGTGCCGCAGAAGGGAGGCGGCGACTTTTCTTCCTTATATATAATATATCCTGCGCGCGATTTCCGGCAGGCGGTTTTCGCATGCATGTCGGGCAAAAAGACGCATTATAGATGAGTATCGTCTGCATCCGCGGAATAGTCATCGAAGGAAAATTCGTTTAATTCGTGGAAGTCTAAAAATTCCGCCAGCGTCATGTTAAAACCGATGGCGATATGATGCAGCGTTGTAATTCGGGGGTCTTTTGTAATGCCACGGATGATGTTATCAATTGTCGACTGGTTGAGTCCGCACATGGTGGCCAATTTATTGCAGGTGATTCCCCTGCGCTTACATAACGCTGTAATGCGTTGGATCAGGATTTCGGAATATGTCATGATCCCTCCGTTTTTTCATAAAATTTACCCGAAAACGGGTTATTTTATGCACATGATAACAAGTAAAACAAATACATATACCCAAATTCGGGTAACACGTGCTTCATGTCCAAATATAATTACTACAACGCATAGGAGGTTGTATGTGCAATTTTTTGTGTGTAGGCTTGCAAATGCTGGCCAAAATCCCTTTTCTGACAGGGTGAAAATTTGAAATTGTCAACAACTGCTGAAAGAATATATTTGTGTTTGGAGGAAGCGAAATGACGGGCATGAAGTTAAAAATCAAGCAGATCGCAATAATTAGCATGGTTTTGGTCTGCGCCGTCCTCTTTTCGGCTTGCATGCGTTCCGACGCCGGAATCGATCCGGGCGATTGGGGATACGGCTGCTGCGTTACCTATGATGCGCTCGGCGGCATCATCAACAGCCGTGAGATGCGCGAGGTCTATTACATGAACAATTCATATCTGTTCCAGCCTTCGGGCACCACCAACATGCTGGTGGAACCGGTGAAGGACGGATATATTCTTGCCGGATGGTATACGGCGAAGGAGGATGCGACGGATGCGGAAGGCAACGCCGTCTATCAATTCTCTGCCGAGGACCGCTGGGATTTCGACGAGGACCGCATTCAGGAAAACCTTACGCTCTATGCGCGCTGGATTCCGCAGGGAAAGGTGAACTACGTGAATGCGGACACCGGCGAGGTCGTGTTCAGCAAAAACCTTACCGCGGCTTCGCCGGTTCAGGAACTCAGCGCGGCAACGCTGAATCTAAGCACGCCGAAGGGCTATTCGTTTGCCGGCTACTACGCAGATGCTGCCTGCACCATTCCGTATGACTTCACGCAGTATGAGCATGTGGAGCTTCTGTTGGAAAACGAGCAGATTTATGCAAAACTTGCCGAGCGGTTCCCGCAATATTTTGAAGCTGCGGAATATGTTGCGCCGGAAGCGGCTGAAGAGGGAGAGGAGCAGGCGGCCTCCGCTGAGGACACCAGCTATCTTTACATCAACAAGGCGGGCTATCGGCTTTTGACGGATGACCCTGCCGCGCTTGCCGAAATCCGCGCTTATAAGGATCAGATCATCGAAGAGGCGATTGAGCAGTATCAGGCGAACACCGCATCCCAGGTGGTATACATCAAGTTTACCGAAGGGCTTTATGTGCGTGTCACCTCTTTGGAAAGCCTGAAAAAGGGCGGGGAATATTCCTTTGCAGGTGTGGATGCTTCGGGAAACGAGATCAACGGCTATATTTTAGAAACAGACCTTGACTTCAGCGGCGTGAAGCTCGCCGTGGCCGATAGCTTTAACGGCACCATTCAGGGAAACGAACACACGATCCGGAACCTGACGGTGAAGCTTTCCAGCAAGAAGATCGATCCGGACAAAGAAAAAACCGGCGGCATTGCCGCGCGGATGGACGGCGCGGTCATCGAAGGCGTGGTGTTTGAAGATTGCGCCCTTGAAATCAACGTGAATTCCGGAATTCAGGTGACCGCAGGCTTTCTTGCGGGAGAAGCGAAGAACACCACCGTGCAGGACTGCACGTTCCGCAACCTGGCCATTACAACCGGCACAGGGGACGACGGCGCGGCGCGTTACGAGCTTGGGGATCTGTTTGGCAAGGGCTCCGGCAACAAGGTAAACAACTGCACTGCAGAAGGCGTCACAGTCACGGCGTCCGATGCCGCGCGCCGGAATATGGCGCTGCAATAACCCGGCAAACATTCCGCTGGCCTGCACCTGAGCGGGCCGCGGTTTAAAATTCCCGATTGTGTTTTGCGTTGGGATCCGCCCGGCGCGATATACAAAATAAAAAAAGATAAATGGAGGTAAAACAATGAAAAACAACACGCTTGGTCGCTTGCTGGCGCTCGCGTTGGCTGCGATGATGTTGTTTGCAGTGGTTGGCTGTCAGGAGACCGGCAACAACGACCCGGTTGAAACGCCGACCACCGCTGACCCCACTCCCGCTCCCACGGAAGAAGTTCCTGCGGAGATTTTGCCCGATGTACCCGCGGATCGCTATGATGCGACCGTGACGCCCCGCACGGGCAACAACGCCACCGCGCCCCTGGTGCTGAGCAGCGGCACGCTGGATGGCAAATTTAGCCCCTTCTTCTACACGTCCTCCTATGATAATGACGTGCAGGCACAGACGCAGATCGGCCTTCTGTATTATGACAAAGACGGCGTTCCGCAGGCTGGCGTTGAGTATCCCTGCCTTGCATACTCCTACACCGAGGATGTGGCGGCGGACAACAGCTCCATCACCTACAAGATCTTCCTGAAGAACGGCATCACCTTCAGCGACGGCGAGCCTGTCACCGCAAAGGATGTCCTGTTCAACTACTATGTGTACCTTGATCCCGCCTATGACGGAATCTCCACGCTGTACACCCAGAAGATCCACGGCGCCAGCGAATATCGCCTCCAGACCAGCGCGGAAGCCCTTGCGGTTGTGGACGCGATCCTTGCAGCCGGCATCACCGCTGCGGAAGACGGCACGGTGAGCTACCCTGCGGCTGACGGCGCAACGCCGGAGCAGCAGGCCGCGTTCTGGGCATACCTACCTGAGGCAGGTAAGGCCTTCGCGCAGGAAATCGTGGATTATGTTGTCGGCAACTACAACAATGACCAGTATGCTCCCAACATCGGTAAGACCCCTGATGAAATCAAAGCGGATGCTACCCTGCAGACCGTGTTCGGCATGGTAATGTGGGGCTTCGGCGGAGTGGCTGACGGCGTGTTCACCGATGCGCTCGGCAACACCTACACCCTCGGCACCGATGAAGTGAATGCTGAAATTTACTGGAACAACATCCTTGGCACTTACGGCTACAACTTCGACGAGGAATCCGGCATCAACCGCGAAAAGGCCGGCGACATCCTCATTGAGGATCGCGTAAAGGATCTTTACCTTGCAAACGAAGGCGCTGTTGAAGGCGGCGTTCAGACCATCACCGGCATCACCTCCGGCAAGGAAGTTTGCGAGGATGGCGTTGAGCGTGAATTCGTTCAGATCGTCATCGATGGTATCGACCCCGTTGCCATCTTCCAGATTGGCATCACCGTGGCGCCGTTCCATTATTACACGGAAGGTTTCGCCGGCGAACTCAACGAGAACGGTGTTGTGATCGGCTCCGCCGACTTCATGACGCACCTCAAAACCAAGAACGATAAGCCCATGGGCGCCGGCCCGTACGTCTTCGAGAGCTACAAGGACAACGTCGTAACCTACACCGCGAACGACAGCTTCATGCTTGGCTCCCCGAAGATCCAGACGCTCCGTTATCAGGAGATCAGCCTCGGTTCCGAGATGGATGCCCTGAAGACCGGCTCCGTCCACTATTCCGATCCTTCCGCTTCCACGGAGATCATCAACAACGTCACCGGCGGCGAAGGCGATTATGCGAAGCTCGGCTATATCCTTGTTGACAACGATGGCTATGGCTACATTGGCATCAACGCCCGTTATTTCAAGGAACTCGAACTCCGTCAGGCCATCGTGATGGCGATGAACCCGCAGCTTGCCATCGACGATTACTATGGCGAGCTTGCAAGCGTCAACACCCGCAACATGACCAAGATCCAGTGGGCATACCCGGACGATCCGCAGCCGATCTACGCATACGATGAGACTGGCGAGCAGATTAAGCAGAAGCTCATTGACGCCGGCTTTGTGTATGACGAAGCCAAGAACATCATGAGCTATCCCGAAGGCTACACCGATCTGATGGGCGCAGCGTACAGCGGACAGGTCACCATCAAGATGACCCTGCCCTCCGATGCAAAGGATCACCCGGCCGGCACGATCTTCGTGAACGCGCAGGAAGTCTTGGCCAAGGTTGGCGTGAAGGCTGACATCGAAGTCGACCAGAACCTGCTCGGCAAGCTCAGCACCGCGTATGACTCCGGCATTCAGGTTTGGGCAGCTGCCTGGGGCAGCGGCGGCGTAGACCCCGATATGTTCCAGATCTGGTATTCCGATCCTGCTGAGAACCAGGGTACTTCCCCTGAGTCCACCGGCCTGTACGGCCTCTTTACGGATGGTTCCGATGAGCAGAAGGCGATGCTGACCGAACTCAACAGCCTGATCAAGGCTGGCCGCGGAACGCTGGACCGCGAGGAGCGCAAGCCCATCTATGCGCAGGCGCTTGAAATCTCGGGCGAACTGGCTGTGCAGCTGCCGACCTATCAGCGCAAGAACATGTTCGTCTTCAACAAGGACGTCATCAATGCCGCTACCCTCTTCAGCGGTGAGGACGTCACCCCGTTCCAGGGGCCGCTTGCCTACATTTGGAACGTGGAACTGAACTAACACATCAAAGCGGGGCTTCCCGCGCAATAAACTGTCGCAAACGTTGCAAGGCTTGGCGCAAGCCAAGCCTTGCCGCGCATAACATGCACGACGGGGATTGGGAGAGGGATTCATTATGTGGAGATATATCCTAAAAAGACTCATTCTCGCGGTGGTAATCCTGGTTGGCGTATCCGTCCTCATCTACATGCTGACCATGCTGATGCCTGCCGACTATATTGACCGCCAAACTGCAGCCGCGGTGCAAAACGGATCCATGACACAGGACGAAGTCATGCGTCTCAAAGAGCTTTACGGCCTTGCGGATAAAAGCTTCGGCGGGATTATGAAAAGCTATTCCAAATGGCTGGGCAGCACGATGACAGGCGATCTTGGCTATTCGTTCCTTTATGGAAAGCCGGTCACCGAGGTGCTTGGGGAGTATATATGGACTTCCTTTATCATCGCGCTTATCGCTTTTATTCTTCAAACTGTTATCGCAATACCCATGGGAATTAAAGCTTCCGTGAATCAATACGGGGCTTATGATTATACGGTGTCCGTGTTTGCAATGATCGGCACGGCCCTGCCGTCGTTCTTCCTTTCAGCGCTGCTGATGAACGTGTTCTCCATCCAGCTGCGCTGGCTGCCGCTTCAGGGCCTGACCACGGCGACCAAGGTGTTCCTGCCGGGCCAGGGATTTGAGGTATTTCTGGACAAAGTATGGCACCTGATCCTGCCGATCACAGTGTTGGTTGTGTTGGGCATCGGCGGCACGATGAAGTTCACAAGAACGAATATGTTGGAAGTGCTCAACTCCGACTATATCCGCACCGCCCGCGCAAAGGGGCTTTCGGAGCATACGGTCGTATACAAGCATGCGTTCAAAAACACGATGATCCCGTTGGTAACCTCGCTCAGCGGCACGTTGCCGAGCCTGTTTGGCGGCGCGATGATTACCGAAACGGTATTCGCGATCCCCGGCATCGGTTATATGGCGCTGCGCGCGACCCAGCAAGGCGATATCCCGTTCATTATGGGCTATAACATGTTCCTTGCCATTCTTACGGTTCTCGGCATGCTGATCTCCGACTTGATGTACATGGTCGTAGACCCGCGCGTAAAACTGAAATAAGGGAGGTGCGTTATGGAAAACAAGGTTCCTTTTGAAGAAACGAACAAGCCGGAAGAAACGCTGCCTCACCACAGCTATACGGATCTTGTGGAGGACGAAGTCCTTCAGCAGGAAGCTGAGAGCGCAGAACACCACAGCTATACCGATATTTCCGGTGATGAGATCATCGTGGAGGAAAACTTCCGCGTCATCTCACCAGGCCGCATGGTTGCAAAGCGCTTTTTCCGCAGCAAACTTTCCATTGCGGGCCTTTGCATGATCGTGTTCGTGTTCCTGTTCTCCTTTGTGGGCCCGCTGATTACGGACGCTGTGTGGGGATATGGCGAAACGCAGATGTTCAAGATTGAGCGCGTTTCCGACATGGTCTCCAAGGGCGATTTCTATGCGGCGGACGGCAAGGAATATACCTACTATGACCGCTCGCAGTCCATCGTAAGCTTTAAGGCCCCGCCCTCCAAGGATCACTGGCTGGGCACGGACACCTCCGGCTTCGATATTTTCGTGCGCCTGATGTACGGCGGCCGCATTTCGCTTGTAATTTCGTTCATCGTTATCTTCCTGGAAACGATCATCGGAATCGTGCTCGGCGGCTTTGCAGGGTACTTCGGCAAGTGGGTGGATCAGGTTGTGATGCGCGTTGTCGACATCTTCGCCTGCCTGCCGGGCATGCCGATCCTGCTGATTCTCTCTGCGGCCATCAGCTCTATTGAGAGCATCCCCGCAGAGCACCGCATTTATTACCTGATGGCATTCCTCACCCTGATGGGCTGGACAGGAGCCGCGCGCATCGTGCGCGGTCAGATCCTGATGCTGCGCGAACAGGAATATATGCTTGCCGCCGAAACCACCGGCCTTTCGGCAACGCATAAGATTTTTAAGCATCTGATTCCAAACGTCATGCCGCAGCTGATCGTTTCCATGACGCTGGGCCTTGGCGGCATCATCCTGTATGAGTCCACGCTTTCCTACCTTGGTTTGGGCGTTCCCTTCCCGCGCGCCGCATGGGGCTCCATGATCGCGCTGGCGGATCCTTCCAAGGGGCAGGAAATTCTGGCGAACTATCCGAACATGTGGGTTCCCGCGGGCATCCTGATCATCGTTACGGTGCTGGGCTTCAGTTTCATCGGCGATGGTCTCCGCGATGCGTTTGACCCGAGAATGAAGAGGTAGCGCTATGGCAGTATTAAATAAGTTCAAGAAAAAGAAGATTCAGGGCGTTGACGATACCGAGTACCTGACGCTGCGCGACGAACGGCGCATCAGCAAGGAAAACGCGAAGATTACGCGTGAGTTTGAGCGCAACAAGGCGCGCAAGAATGTGCCCGAATCGGAATACCTTTCCCAAATGCGGGACAGCAGGAACGTTGTTGAGTTCGACGATCTACACACGTATTTTTATACCGATATCGGTACTGTGAAGGCGGTGGACGGCGTAACCTATGACGTGCCGCAGGGCACCACGGTGGGGATCGTCGGCGAATCCGGCTGCGGAAAATCCGTTACTTCGCTCTCGCTGATGCAGCTCGTGCAGGCGCCGCAGGGGCAGATCGTCTCCGGCGAAATCCGCTATCTTGCAAGCGATGGAAAATGCTACAACATAGCAAAGATGCCCAGAAGCGAGATGCTGCATATCCGGGGCAAGGAGATCTCCATGATCTTCCAGGAGCCGATGACAAGCCTGAACCCGGTGTTCACCATCGGCGAGCAGATGGACGAGGTTGTGTTGCTGCATGAAGAAGGCGCTACGGCGGAAAGCGCGAAAGCGCATTCCATCGAGATGCTTCAGCTCGTCGGCATCGCCATGCCGGATAAGGTGTATGCAAGCTATCCGCACGAGCTTTCGGGCGGCATGCGGCAAAGGGTCATGATTGCAATGGCGCTTTCCTGCGGCCCCCGCCTCATCATTGCGGACGAACCCACCACAGCGCTGGATGTTACCATTCAGGCGCAGATCCTTGACCTTCTGCGCGGCATTAAGGATAAGATCAACGGCAGCATCATGCTCATCACGCACGACCTTGGCGTTATCGCGGAAATGGCGGACTACGTCGTAGTCATGTATGCGGGCCGCATCATTGAAAAGGGCACCGTGCGGGAGATCTTCCACACGCCGAAGCATCCGTATACCGTTGGCCTGATGCGCAGCAAACCGAGCGTAAACAAAGCGGTGGATCGGCTTTACAGCATCCCGGGGCAGGTTCCGAACCCGATCAACATGCCCAACCACTGCTATTTTAAGAACCGCTGCGAAAAGTGCACCGAAAAGTGCGGCGGCGAATATCCGCCGATGCTGCAGTTCTCCCCGACGCATTTTGCCGCCTGTTACCTTTACGAGGAAGACCGGGATGCGGTTTACTTTGATGCGCTCACGGGCAAAAAGAGCGAATGAGGAGGTAGAAGATGGAAAACGATAATCTGTTGGTAGTAGAAAACCTTAAAAAGTATTATCCCATTAACGCCTCTGTTCTGGGGAAGGCAAAGTCCTTTGTGAAAGCGGTGGACGATGTGTCCTTCACCATAAAGCGCGGCACGACGATGGGCCTTGTGGGTGAATCCGGCTGCGGCAAAACCACAGTCGGCCGCACCATCCTGCGCCTACATGACGTAACCGGCGGCACGGTTATGTTCAAGGGACGCGATCTTGCGAAGCTTTCCAAGAAAGAACTCCGCTCGCTGCGCCCGCACATGCAGATGATTTTCCAGGATCCTTATTCCAGCCTTTCGCCGCGCATGCCTGTTGGCGAGATCATCGGAGAAGCCGTGCGCACGCACAATATCGTGCCGAAATCCCAATACCAATCCTACATCCGTAAGGTCATGAAGGATTGCGGCTTGCAGCCCCAGTATTTTTATCGGTACCCGCATGAGTTTTCCGGCGGGCAAAGGCAGCGCATCTGCATCGCACGTGCCGTGGCGCTCAACCCGGAATTCATCATTTGCGATGAACCGGTCTCCGCACTGGATGTTTCCATCCAGGCGCAGATCATCAATCTGATGAAGGACCTGCAAACGCAGTTCGGGTATACGTACCTGTTCATTTCCCACGACCTTTCCGTTGTGGAGCACATTTCGGATACCATTGGCGTGATGTATCTGGGCAATTTGGTTGAAACGGGCGATAAGGCAAAGATCTTCGCCAACCCGATGCATCCTTACACCAAGGCGCTGCTGAGCGCGGTTCCGATGCCGGATCCGGACATGAAGATGAACCGCATTATTCTCAAGGGCGACATCCCCAGCCCGGCCAATCCGCCTTCCGGCTGCAAATTCCGCACACGCTGCCAATACTGTATGGATGTTTGTGAAAAGGAAGTGCCGCAGTTCAGGGAATACGAGCCGGGGCACAGGGTGGCATGCCACCTGTATTCACAGGAATGAACCCGAAGGTGAAGGAAAATGTGAAAAAGCGCCGTAAGGATGACTTCGTGGACGATGGGCGCGTGATTGCGGACATGAGCATTGACGGCATGCCCGGCACGATTTCCCGCCGCCGGCGGAAGCCTCCTGTGCCGTTCGGCACCGTGAGGGAAGAGCCGGAACCGGTCAAGCTGACATGGAAAGAACGAATTTCCGCTTACGGCGGCGCATACGCCGCGTATGCCCTGTTTGGCCTTGTGATGTTCGGCGGGCTTGGCCTAGTGATCTGGCTTTGGCTCAGATGAATGCAAGTTGAAGCATAGAACAATGATGAACGGAGCCGCGCGCGCAAGCAAGCGGCTCCGCTTTGCTGTTTTTGCAGGGGAGGATTCGGACTGCACGGGACGAAAGAAAACACAGGAGGGCGTGTGTATGGAAATCAAAGAATACGGGGAATACAAGGAAGAGGAACTCCTCAGCCTTTATGCCAGCGTTGGCTGGACGGCATATACCCAGCATCCCGAAACACTAAGAGCGGGGTTTGCAAATTCTCTTTTTACCCTCGGCGCTTACGATGGACAAACGCTGTTGGGCATCATCCGCACCGTTGGCGACGGACATACCATCGCGCTGATTCAGGACATTTTGGTGTTTCCGGAGCATCAACGGAAGGGCATCGGCTCCAAGCTGATGCGGGCTGTGCTGGAAAGATTCCGCAACGTGCGGCAAATTGAGCTTGCAACGGATGATATTCCCACCAATATTGCCTTTTACGAATCGCTGGGGTTTCGGAAAATGTCCGAAATTGGCTGCTGCGCATTCATAAGGCTTTGATGGATTGCAGGTACGGTTCTTTGGCCAGCGCCATCGGCACATGGAAAAGCAGCCTGATTCCGTCTCAAAAACGGGCCGGCTGCCATAGCGGCGCGCAAATCATGTTATCAATAAGGCGGAGAAACCCCGGGGTAAATTTACCCGGGGTTTTGCATGCTTCATGCTCTGCTGAACGGTGAAAACCGGCAGAACTCGCGCGAAACAGTTTGCACAAACGGTCTTGCGACGGAAAATTTGCATATGCTTGAAGCATATAAGATAATAGGCAGCAAAATAAGAAAGGAAACGGACTGTATGAACGATTTTTTCACCTGGACGATTCTTGCAACTTACGCCGGCGCGACACTGGCGACGACGCTCGTGACGCAGCTTCTGAAGGGGATTGGTTTCATTGACCGCATCCCGACGCGGATCTTCAGCTATGTGATAGCGCTGATCATCCTGCTGGCGGCCACGTTCTTCACCGGCGCGCTTACGTGGGATACTGCCGCATTGTGCGTGGTGAATGCCGTGGTGGTGAGCCTTGCGGCCAATGGCGCGTTCGATGCGGTGACTGCGAAGCATACCAACGATTGACAAGGGGGCACACGCCAAATCTGGCGGGCCGCAGGCTTTACGTTTTCGGGTGCTGAGGAGGCGGGCAAAGTTTGCGGCCGGATATAGCCGAAGAAGCGCTGCCTTTTTTGGAAAAGGAGGCGCAAGGGAACGGGCGAACGGCGTTTTCCCAAAAGAAAAACGTCGGAACAAAGCGAACTTTGTTCCGACGTGGCGGAGAAGGATACTCCCTCGAATAAATCCGTAAACAAAAAATAACTCAGCGCACAGACGACAGCACTCACATCAACCTACAATTTATAGATAACGTCGAACAATCGAGCCGTTTGCAGCTACGCAAGCGGCTCTTTTCATATTTGAAAATGACAAGGAGGATACGACCATGACAAAAGTAATCGCCCTCGCCAACCAGAAGGGTGGTGTGGGTAAAACGACAACAGCCGTCAATCTCGGCATCGGGCTTGCGCGGCAGGGAAAGAAGGTGCTGCTTATAGACGCAGACGCCCAGGGCAACCTGACGGATTCCCTCGGCTGGAACGAGCCGGACAAGCTCCCTGTTTCCCTTGCTACCATTATGAGCAAGGTTATCATGGAGGAGCCTATCGTGCCGGATGAAGGGATCTTGCACCATGCGGAGGGCGTTGATCTCATGCCTGCAAATATCGAACTCTCCGCTATGGAGGTATCGCTCGTAAACACCATAAGCCGAGAAAACGTATTGCGGAACTATCTGAAAAAGGTTAAGGGCAAGTATGATTATGTTCTCATTGACTGTATGCCCTCCCTTGGCATGATAACCGTCAATGCCCTTGCGGCGGCGGATAGCATCATTATTCCAGTACAAAGCCACTATCTCCCCGCGAAGGGGATGAGCCAGCTTTTGCAGACAATCAACCGGGTCAAAAAGAACATCAATCCCCACCTCAAAATTGACGGTGCGCTCATCACGATGGTAGATAAACGCACGAACTTCGCAAAGGAGATTTCGTCTTTGCTTCGTGATAGTTACGGAGATAAGCTTCACATATTCAAGACGGAGATACCCCTTGCCATCAAAGCAGCGGAAACCAGCGCCGAGGGCAAGAGTATCTATATCCACGACGCTCACGGCAAAGCGACGGCAGCATACGAAGCGCTGACAAAGGAGGTTTTAAGCGATGGCAGAAAACAGGAGAAACATAAAGCTGACCTCGCTCGATGATTTGTTCTCCACGGAGGAAAGCCGCGCCGAAGCGGAAAAGGAGCGCGTGCAGGAGATTCCCATAACAGAGATAGACGGTTTTCCCGACCATCCCTTCCACGTGGATATGGACGACGCTATGCGCGAGATGGCGGAAAGCGTGAGACGGTTCGGCGTGTTATCGCCCGCCGTGGTGCGGCAAAAGGAGGACGGACGATATGAGCTAATCAGCGGCCATCGGCGCAAGAAGGCATGTGAGCTTGCGGGAATGGAGTGTATGCCCGTCATCGTCCGCAATATGGACAGAGATGAAGCCATCATCTTTATGGTGGATTCCAACCTGCAACGGGAACGCCTTCTTCCGAGTGAGAAGGCGTTTTCCTATAAAATGAAACTCGATGCAATGAAACGCCAAGGCGCAAGGACTGATTTAACTTCTGTCCCAATGGGACAGAAGTTAGGAAAGACATCCCGTGAAATACTTGCAGCGACATCTCCCGATGGGAATACACAAATTCATCGCTATATTCGCCTCACAGAGCTAACCCCCGACCTGTTGAAAATGGTGGATGAAGGCAAAATTGCCTTTCGGCCTGCTGTGGAGCTGTCTTATCTGTCCAAAGAGGAGCAGGCTTCCCTGCTCATGACTATGGAAAGCGAGGTCTGCACTCCGTCGCTTGCGCAAGCCATCAAAATCAAGAAGTTCAGTCAGGAGGGCAGACTGAACGACGATGTGATCCTTTCTATACTTTCCGAGGAAAAACCAAATCAGCAGGAGGTCTACAAGCTGCCGAAAGAACGCCTCGATAAATACTTTCCGAAAGGGA